>NZ_JOGP01000007.1:0-498451 GCF_000719505.1 Streptomyces sp. NRRL B-3229
GGTGAAGAGTTCGGGGGCAGGGGGTCGGGTGGAGGGAGCGGGGGTGGGGGGCGAGGCGGGGGCGGGGTCAGGGGTGGCTGTGGGATCGGAGGCGGCTGTGGGCTGGTCGGTCACTCCTTGACGTTAGCCGGGTTTGGCGGAAGGCCACTCCGGCCACCGGCAACGGCGCCCCGTCCCCGCCCGGCTCAGCCCAGCCCAGCCCAGCCCAGCCTCTGTCGGCCTACCGCTCAGCTCCCCTTCTCCGACTCGCGTATCGCGTCCCGGTACACCCGTGCCGCCGCTCTCAGCGCTGCCTCCGGGTCCGTGCCCTCGGCTTCCGCGCGGGCGGCCAGGGCGAGGAGTTCGTAGCCGATGCCCTCGCCCTCGGGGAGGGGGACCGTCAGCCCCGCCGTCCGTGCGCGCGACGCCAGCTTCGCCGCGAGGGCCAGACCGGGCTGATGGAGGGGGACGCCCTCGGTCACCGAGGTGCGCTGCTTCTCCATCGCCTTGGTGCGCAGCCAGTGCGCCTTGACCTCCTCGGGGGTGGTGGCCGTCGCGTCGCCGAAGACATGGGGGTGGCGGTGGATGAGCTTGGCGACGATCCCGCCGGCCACGTCGTCGATGGAGAAGGGGGTCTCCGGGTCGTCCTCCGCTATCCGGGAGTGGAAGATCACCTGGAGCAGGACGTCCCCGAGTTCCTCGCGCAGTTCGTCGCGGTCGCCCTCCTCGATCGCCTCGACGAGTTCGTAGGCCTCCTCGATCCCGTACTTCGCGAGCCCCTTGTGGGTCTGCTGGGACGACCACGGGCACTCGACCCGGATGCGGTCCATGACCTGCACGAGGTCCAGGAGCCGGGCGCCGGGCAGGTCGTAGGAGGCGGGGAGCAGCTCCAGCTCGGGCATCTCGACGCGTCCGGAACCGGCCAGGCGTGCCAGCCCGTCGGTGAGCGCCGGCTCTCCCTCTCCCGTGGCCACGACGACCACGGCGTTGCCGCCCGCGCACGCGCCCACCAGCTCCTCGGCTGTCGGCGCGGCCTCGTCCACTCGTATCCCCGCCTCCCGCAGGTACGGCAGCTGGGGATGCGCCCCGTCCGCGCAGAGAACACGGTCGGCCGCGTGCAGCGCCTGCCAGGCGGGCCAGGAGAGCAGGCCGGGGGCGACGCGGTGGCTGGTGGTGAGCAGGACGATACGGCCGGGGGCGGGGGCCGTGCGGGGGCCTTGGCCGTGCTGGTCGGGGGCGGGCTCGAAGCCGGTTGCGTTCACAGTTCGAAGCTAACGCACGGCGTCCACGGGGAGATCGAGTTGTCCACAGGGCAAGGGTCGCGGTGTGATCGTATGACCTACGGCTTGAGGTGCCGTGGGGGTGCGTCGGCGTGTGCGGGCCAATGTGCTTCGGCGTGCGGGCCGGTGCGGGGCGGCGCGCTTCGGCGTGCGGGCCGGTGCGGGGCGGGCCCGCTGTGATCCTCCGCGTCCCGCGTCTCCTACGCCGTCCGCTCGCCGCCCGCCGCCGTGACCTCCCGTACCCACGGGGTCTTCGCGTCGGCCCGTGCGCTCTTCTGGGCGTCCCACGTGCCGTAGCGCGGGTTGAGGTCGACGTCGAGTTCCTTGGAGGCCTTGGTCAGGGCGCCCCAGAAGGCGGGGTCGCTGGTGTCGGTGCCGAGCTTCGCCGCGAGCTTCTGGGCCTCCAGCTGGAGACCAAGGCTCTCGTCGAGGCGCTCGGGCGCGATGCCGTACTGCTGGAGCCAGGCCGTCTCCAGGCCCTTCGACCCGCCGGCCTGCTCCTCCAGGCCGGAACGCAGCTGCTGGACCTCCTTGCGGGTCACGCTCACGTGCGCGTCCTCGGCCGCCCTGTGCAGCACCCGGTCGAGGACCATGCCGTGCAGGACGTCCCGGGTGAGGGTGCCGGTCTTGGCGATGGCCTGCGCGTACTGCGCGTCGTCGGTGACGGCCGCCCGCTGTGCGTCGCGGACCTCGGTCACCCGGTTCTCCAGCTGCGCGACGGTGATCCGCTGGCCGCCGACGACGGCCGCAGCCCCGGGATGCGCGTCGTTCGAGCAGGCGGTGAGAAGGGGTGCCGCGCAGGCGAGGGCGGCGGAGAGGACTAGCGCGGTGCGACGACGGCGGTGCAAGGAAGCCTCCCGAGGAGATTGTGCGACGGTGCACAAGGTCTTGCGGTGATCGATGGTAGGCAGGTGACCGGCTCTGGCCAACCCATTCGACCAACGATTCACCGGGACTTCGGGCACCGGCGCGCCGCCGCACCGTGCGGGCGGGCCTCAGCCGGTGATCGCCACCGGCCCGTCCCAGGCGTCCCGGTCCACGGTGATCGTGTAGCCGCCGCGCGACTCCTTGCTGTTGACCAGGTACTGGTGACCGCGGCTGTGGTCGGTGTACTGGGTCTTGCCGAAGGGCCAGTCCGCCGTCGTGGTGTTCTGCTTGTCCCACAGCGCATACCAGAGGTTGCCCGGCAGGTCGGTCCTGTCGGTCGCGTTGGCGATCGCCTTGGCGCTGGAACTGGTGAAACCGTAGAAGCCCGCGCGGTAGATCTTGGCGCGCAGGGTCTTGTCGAACGCGCGCACATAGGTGAGCACGGCGTCGTTGCACGCCTTGTTCGTGATGTCGTACGACTCCATGTCGAGGTAGATCGGGCTGCCGGCCTTCATGCCGAGCGCGGAGGCCTTGGCCACCGCGTCCGCGCCGTCCTTGGCGCCCAGGGAGGCGGCGGTGGAGGCGGTGAGCTTCTCGGGGCTGGAGCCCGTCTGGCAGGACGGCTGGGCGCCGACGTACAGCGGGATGAGCTTCCAGCCGACCGCGCTGACCGACTTGACCCAGGAGGCGGTGAGGTTGGGCTGGGCGCAGCCGCGGTTCCTGCCGCCGATGTAGACGGCGGCGGCGCCGTAGAGACCGCCGTGCCAGGCCTTCATCGCGGAGAGGGAGGGGGCGGCGCAGGTGTCGAACGCGCGTCCGGTGTACGTCTTCTGGGCGGGCCAGGCGGTGGCGGCCATCGACGTCTGCGCGGCGAGGCCGGCCCCGGCGACCACGGCGGCCCCGGCTATGCCCCAGGTGACGTACCTGCGCTTCTTCGACTGCCGGTGACTGGACCGGCCGGCCCGGCTGGACCCGGACGACTCAGATGACTCGGACGACATGGACGACCCCACCCCTGGTTGTGCTGTGCATGGCTGAAACGCAGCGCAAAGGTACTCGGTGTCCGCTCTAGCCGCGCACCTGGCCCAGCCATTGCAGGGTCCGGCGTACCTCCGCCGCGAGGGGGTGGCCGGGGCCCTGGAGCCGTTCGACGTCGTGCAGCAGCCGCGCGAGGGTGTCGTGGGCGGCGGGACGGTCGCCGAGCGCCAGCAGGAGGTGGCCGATGCGGCGACGGACGTCATGGGCGAGCTCGGGGCCGCCTGCCACGTACTGGTTCTCGTAGTACGGCAGCAACGCGCGGTACTCCGCCAGTGCGGCCGCCGGTTCGCCGAGTTGTTCCAGGCACTGGGCGGCGTCGTAGCGGAAGCGCAGGGACTGCGGGTCGGCATGGCCGGCCTCGGCGGCGCGTTCGTCGGCGAGGCGGCGCAGTTCGGGCAGCGCGCGCCGGTACTGACCGTCGTCCATGAGGGTGGCGGCGTACTGCTTGCGCAGGGTGCGGACCACCGGGGAGTTGACGCCGTGCTGTTCGGCGGCCGTGGGCAGGATCGCGCCGAGGATGTCGACGGCCTGGGTGATGCGGCCCTCGCCGAGGAGCCGCTTGACCTCGTCGACCGCGCGCGCGACGTCGGGTTTCTCGGCCTTGTCCGGAACGGGCGTGACGGGGGCGGGCTGGGGCGCGGGGGTACGCGCGCGGTCCGGCCAGGGTGCGTGGGGGCGCAAGAAGGGGCGGGTGGGGTCGAGGGGCGCTCCGGTCGGCATCCCGCGCGCGGGCAGCAGCAGCGCCAGTTCCTCGTAGACGTCCTGTGCGGAGGCCGGGCGGTGCTGCGGGTCCTTGGCGAGCAGGCGCAGGACGAGCGCTTCGAGCGCCTCGGGGACCTCGGGGCGGGTGCGGCGCACGGGCAGCGGCGGCTCGTACAGATGCCGGTGCAGGACACCGAGCGCCGTGGAGCCGGCGAACGGGACGTCTCCGCTGAGGAGTTCGTGCAGCAGCACGCCGAGCGCGTACAGGTCGGTGTACGGGCCGACCGAGCCGCCCATCGCCTGCTCGGGCGCCATGTAGGCGGGCGAGCCGATCGGCGAACCGGTGTGCGTGAGGCGGGTGGTGTCGGTGTCCATGACCGAGGCCACGCCCAGGTCGAGAACGGTGACCGTGCCGTCCTGCTTCACCATCACGTTCCGCGGCTTGAGGTCGCGGTGCACGATCGGCACGGCGTGCACGGCGCTGAGCACGGCGCACAGTTGCGCGGCGACCGCGACGGCCCACTGCCAGGGGTACGGGTCGTGCTCGGCGAGATGGTCGGAGAGGTCCGCGCCGTCGACGTACTGCATGACAAGGAACAGCTCCTCGCCCTCGCTGCCCGCGTCGTGCACGGTGACGAGCCCCGGGTGGTCGACCTGCGCGGTCACCCGGCACTCCCGCACGAACCGGCGGCGCAGTTCGTCCGCCTCCTGCCCGGCCACCTTGTCGGGGCGCAGCAGCTTCACCGCCACGCGCCGGTCGAGCCGCTGGTCGTAGGCCGTCCAGACCTGGCCCATGCCGCCCTGTCCGATGAGCGTGGACAGCTCATAGCGGCCGGCGACGACACGCCCTGTCGCCACGGTCACCTGCCGCCGTCGTGATGGCCGCCGGTGCTGTCGCCGCCGATACCGCCGCCCGTGCCTCCGGTGCCGCCGCCGTGGCCACTGTCGTGCTTGCGCAGGTAGTCGCTGAGCTCGTCGAGTTCGGCGCGCACCTGGTCGATGCGGGCGGGCGCGGGGCGCTGCGGCGGGGGCGGGACGACTCCGGGTGCGGGAACCGGCGGCTGCGGCTGCGGTTGCGGTTGCGGTTGCGGTTGCGGTTGCGGTTGCGGTTGCGGCAGGAGCGTTGACGTGAACGGCGGTGTCGGCTGCGGGTAGCCGTATCCCGTGTGGACGGTCGGGCCCTGCGGCGGCGGATAGCCCGCGAACCGCCGCTGCTGGTGCACCCGGATGTCCATCACCAGGAAGTACACACTGCTGAAGAGGCCCAGGAGCAGGACCAGCGACATGGCGACGTCGGTCCTGTGGTCGGCCTCGGGCAGCGCGCCGACCACCGCGAAGCACGCGATGGACATCGGAAGGCTGGCCCAGGCCAGCACCCAGTCGACGGCCCGTCCGCGCAGGAACGCGACCCGGAACAGGGGCGCGCAGGCGAGCAGGCCGCACGAGAGGAAACCGACGGCGGCGAGCACCACGCGCAGGGTGATGACCGTGCCCGAGTCGCGAGCGGGCGGCGCCGCGCCGTGGCCGTACATGAACGCTCCTGAACCGGGATTCGATGTGGGGTTCGAGCGTATAGGCCGATACCGACAACAGGTCACGGGTTGTACCGAACCGTTGTCGTCCTGATCAGTCGGGTTGATCCGTGGACTGGTCAGTGGGCCTGTTGAGTCGAGTGTTTGCGTCGGCTGGTTGAGTGCGCCGGCTCAGTGGGGCGCGACCGTCCCGTCTGTGAGGCCGTCGTACATCCCGCGCACGAGTTGCTCCCCCAGCCGGCCCGCGTGCCTGAGAGCCCGCTCGAACTCGTCGAGCGCGCGGAAGCGTTCGCCGTAGCGCAGTTGCTCCTCGAGCGGCAGCCGGGGCAGTTGGAGCCGGCGCACGTCCAGGCGGGTCGCGGTGGAGGCGTAGCTGCTGGCCTGGCGGTTGTTGGCGGTGCCGCGCAGGAAGCCGGCGAGGAACCAGGGGTCGAGGGCCGCGGGGTCGGGGCGCAGGAGCACGAGATTGCGCCCCAGGGCGGCGCCGCCGGTCGCCTCGTCGATCACGCGCGCCACCGAACCCCCGCCCAGCACCGGTACGACGACATCGCCGGGCTCGGTCAGCACGGCCTCCTCGTCGCTCTCGGGGAGCGTGCCGGAGGGGGCGGTCCCGGAAAGGACGTCGTGGTCGGTGAGGACGGCCACACGCGCGTGGCCGCCGCTGCCGCCCGTGCGCAGCACCAGGGCTCCCCCGCGCGCGAGTTCGCCGATGGTGGTGAGCGGCCACCGCGCGGGACGTGCGCCGGCGACGGGCGGCGGTGTGAGGTCGGCGGTCAGACGCAGGGTCTCCCCCAGGCGCTCGCGCACGGCCGTGAGCTGTTCGGCCCCGTCCGCGGCGGTGGGCGGCGGCAGATGGCGGGCGGGGGCGAGGTCCACGTCGTCGTCGAGGAGGTCGATGACGGGCAGCGCACGGGCCAGACCGGGGCGTTCGGCGAAACGGCCGGCCCGGCCGAAGGCCTGCCAGGCGTCGAGGACGGTCTCGCGCACGGCCCGCCAGTCCGGCCCGCCGCGTCCCTCGCCCGCGAACCGGCCGACGTCGACGAGCAGCACTTCCGGCTGCGCGGGCGCCTTCTCCGGGCGGCGCAGCACCCACAGGTGCAGGGGGATGCTGTACGGCGGTGCCGCCCCGACCGGCAGGGCGATCACGGCGCGCAGGGCACCGCGGCGCAGCAGGTCGGCGCGGATACGGCGGCCCGAGCGACGGGAGGCGGCAGCGGGCGGCATGAGCAGGACGCCGGCGCCGCCGTCCTTGAGGCGGGCGAGCGCGTGCTGGACCCAGGCGAGCTCGGACTCGGTGCGGGCCGGGAAGCCGTACTCCCAGCGGGGGTCGTAGGCGAGTTCGTCGTGGCCCCAGTTGCGCTCGTTGAAGGGCGGGTGGCACAGGACGGCGTCGGCGTGCAGGTGGGGATAGGCGTCGGCGCGCAGGCTGTCGCCGGTGGCACCGCGGACGGTGGACCAGGTGTGCAGGGCGAGCCGGAGCATGGTGAGCGCGGCCAGTTCGGGGGCGCTGTCCTGGGCGTGGAGCCGTTGGTCGGGGCGGGTGGCGGCGGCCCGCAGAAGGGCGCCGGTCCCGCAGGCGGGGTCGAGGACGGTGCGGGCGGGCCCCACGAGATCGGCCATGAGACCGGCCAGCTCTGCGGGTGTGAGCGTGTACTGGCGGGGGTTGGCGTCCAGATGCCGTCCCAGCAGGAACTCGAAGGTCTGGCGGGCGCCCAGCTCGGCGGCCAGTTCGGCGACACCGCGCAGGAGGGGGGCGGAGGGGAGGAGTTCGGAGGCGGTCGGGGTGTGAAGTGCCGTTCGGGTGTTCACGGCGGCCGAGGTGTTCACAGCGGACGGGTGAGGGGTGCCCGGTGATCCGTGAACGGCCCCGGGAGTGTTCACAGCGACCGGAGTGTCCGGCACTCCCGAGGCGCCGACGGCCGACTCCTCCCCGAAGCGCGGTGTCAGTACGTCCCGCAGCGCTCCCGGCAGCATCGACGCGAGGCGTTCGTCGGAGCCCGCGCTCACATCCAGCCAGACCGGCGGGCGGTCGTGGATCAGCAGCAGAACGCAGCCCGCGTGGGTGAGGGCGGTGACCGGGCCCTCCGGATGTCCGGAGAGCTGCTGCCAGACACGCTCCCGCAGGGGCACCTCGGCGAGTTTCCCCTGCTTGCGCAGCCATGATTCGACCTCGGCGAGCGCGAAGGACGGGCTGGTATCGGTACCGCCGACGGGTCTCGGGAAGTCCGCGTGGCGGCGCCGCCAGTTGCTCACGGCCGCACGGCCCACCCCGGCCAGCCGTGCGATACCGGCGGCGGTCACCTCCGTCGCGTTGTCGTGCACCGCCCGCTCCCCTCGTCGTGCCGCGCCACCGTGCGGCCCGCGTGTGTCGCCGAGCATACCGACGCATGCAAGATCTACCCCTTCACGGCCGTGTACACATCCCATCTCGTAAATCGTGTTGACTCGGTTCACAGGCTCTGGTCTTATTGACCCAGCGAACGAAGCGGCCGCCGGATCGGGCGGTGGCCACCACGTGCGGAGGGGGTCGTCCCTTTCGGCTCGCCCACCTCTTCACCGCACTTCACTCCATCTCGCCGTTTCACCACCAAGGAATCGCCATGCGTCGTACCGCACTTGCCACCCTCTGCATCGCCGCCGCGGCCACCGCAGGACTCACCGGATGCCAGCCGGGTCAGCACACGGCGGACAGCGGCACGGGCACGTCCAGCGCGTCCACCGCGACGGGCAAGCCGGCCGCCGAGAAGGACCCGTTCGCCGGACTGACCGGCGGGGAGATAGCCGACCGGGCCGCGAAGGCGACCACCGGCGCCTCCTCACTGCGCATGAAGGGCGACATCCCCGACGAGGAGAGCGGCGGCACCATCAGCCTCGACGTGGCTCTGAACAAGAAGGGCGAGTGCGCCGGCACCATCGGCATGGGCGGCAAGGGCCAGGTCGACCTGATCAAGACCGGTGACCTCGTGTACATGAAGTTCGACGAGGCGCTGCTGCGCGAGCAGAGCAAGGGCGAGCCGAAGGCGGACACCGACGCGGCCGTGGCCATGCTGGCGGGCAAGTGGACCAAGACGAAGGCGACGGGCGCGAACGGCAAGGAGTTCGGGGACTTCTGCGACCTGACCAAGGTGCTCGGCGGCGCCGAGGACACCGCCTCCGACGCGAGCCGCGGGAAGACGACCACCGTCGACGGGGCCCCGGCCATCACGCTGCACGAGAAGGACGGCAAGGACCGCTACACCCTGTACGTGGCCACCGAGGGCAAGCCGTATCTGCTGCGGGTCGACAGCACGGCGGGGGCGGACCAGGGTTCGGTCGCCTTCAGCGACTTCGACAAGCCGGTCCCGGCGCAGAAGCCCGCAGGCGACATCCTGGACCTGGACGCCCTGGGCGGCTGAGCCGCCGGAACCGAGGCGCCGCACGTCAAGGCAAGGCACCAGGATGCGGCACGCTCAAAGGGCGTGCCGCATCCACACGTTGGGCTCCACATACACCGCGTACCCGTGCTCCGGCTCGCACCGCACCGGCACCAGCGCCCCCGGCACCTCGATGTCGCCCCGGGTGTCGAAGGGCAGCCCGGTCCAGTGACGCCACTGCTCCAGCGAACCGGCCACCGTCATCGAGGCGGGCGCCACCGCGTGCACGGCGGCACCGGCCCGGGCGTGCACACGCAGCCAGGGGTCCCCGGGCAGCCCGTCGGGCCGCACGCGACGGGCGTACTCCTGGATGGGCGTGTGCGGTTCCAGGTGCTTGGCGCTGGGACGGACCGGGGCGACGACCTCACTGAAGCCGTGCGCGCGGGCGTTGTCGCGCATCGCCGAGAGCATCAGGGCGGACAGGCCCTGCCCCTGGAGACGCGGATCGACGACGACGGAGACGGCACCGACCGTGTCGAGCCGCACGCCACGGCGCAGGTCCCCGAACGCCCACACGAGCATCTCGTCCCAGCCCCGGGCGGGCAGTTCACCACGCCCCTCGGCATGGAGGGCGAACGGCACGCTGTGGGCGTGCGCGACGACCTCGCCCCGCTCGTCCTCGGCGAACAGAACGTACTCCGGGAGTTCCTCGGAGATCCGTCCGTAGTGGGCGTTGCCCACGGGGTCCTGCGTCACGAACTCCGGCCAGCTGTTGGCCATGCCGAGGACGCGCTCCCGCATCTCGGGACGCTCGGCGAGACTCGACACCTTCGGCTCCATGCGAGCACCGTAGTTCGCGGCCCGCGCACCGGAAAGCGCATTTCCCCGCCGTGGCCGGTGCGCGGCGGCCTGTCAGTCCGCGTGGAACCTCGGCGGTGCCGCTGTCGGGTTGCCGCCGGTGGGCAGCTGCTGACCGGGGCAGCCCGACAGGACCTTCTCCATCGCGGATTTCTCGGCGGCCGTGACCCACAGCTCGTACTTCTTCTTCACCGCGACCTGGGCGGCCACATAGGTGCAGCGGTACCGCTTGTTGGGCGGCAGCCAGGTCGCCGTGTCGCCGTCCCCCTTGGAACGGTTGGTGCTCGCGTCGACGGCGATGAGGTTGAGCGGGTCGTTGGCCAGAGCTATGCGCTTGCCGGCGTCCCAGTACTTGGCGCCCTTCTGCCAGGCGTCGGAGAGCGCGACCACGTGGTCGATGTCGACCTGGCTGCGGCCCCGCCGGTAGGTCACCTCCTTGCCCGAGTACGGATCCGACTCCAGTACGCCGTAGGAGACCTTGCACCTGCCCCTGGTGAACTTCACGTCCTCCAGGTCGCGTTTGAGTATGTCGTCGCGGGTGTCGCAGTCGTTCGAGTCGGTGTCGGCCCACGCGGTGCCGAACCTGTCGCGGTCGTAACCCGTCTTGGGCGCCCGGCCCTTGACGGTGAGCGACTTGGCGGCGCTGAGGGCAGCACCCGAGGCGCCCCCGGTCTCCTCCGGGCCACCCGACCCTGTGGTCGTCGTCTCCGCCTTGCACCCTGCCACGGCGAACACCATCACGACGGCGGCCGCGACCCCGCCCCTCAGACGCATCACGTGCGCCCCTCCCCTTGCAAACCGGTCCGCCCCCGCAAGGAGCGCCTTCCCTGACAGGGCGTTGCGCACACCGTAGCGACCGGGCGCACCGCGGCATACAGGGGATGGGCCGGGAGGCTCGGGCGAGGCTCCGAGTGGGCATCAGGGACATAACGGCCGTATCGTCATTCTGAGTCACCTCTGGAAGGAGCTCTGGATGGGCATCTTCGACAGGTTCAAGAGCAACCGCCAGGTCCAGGACAAGGGCAAGGACCTGTCCGACATGGCGGAACGCAAGGTCAACGACCGGACGGGCAACAAGTACGAAAGCCAGGTCGACGACGCGCAGCAGAAGATCGAAGGGGCGCTCGGCATGGACCGCGACCGGCCCGACCGGCCGTAGCCCTGAGGCTCCATGGCGGACGGACGCCGGCTCTGCCGGCACGGCCCGAGCGGGTTCTACCGCCGCGAGTTGAACCAGGCCGACCGAGAGGCCGCCCACGGGCTCCACGTTCCGCGGGCGGCCCCTCCCGCATCCCGGGCGCGACACGGCACCGCGACCTCAGATCGGCCACGGCAGCACCGTCAGCTCCGGCCATTCCTCCTTCCAGCGGGCGGCCTTCGACTCGTAGACCTCCCTCGGGGCGAGGACCGGGTTGGGGCGGACCACGAGGTTGAACACGTCCGACAGGCCGTGCGGAGCGTAGACGCGCCACTCGCCACCCGGCTCCGGCCGCACGCCCAGGCAGCAAGTCGTCGCGGCGAAACGGTCGATGGCGGACTCCGTGGAGTCGTAGGGCGGGCAGGGCACGCCGAACTTCCGCTCGTACCAGAGGTGCACCCGGGCCTCGTTGCGGATCTCCACCTCGGCCGGCAGCCCCTCGAACACCTCGCACCCCGCCTTGATCACGGCGTCCTCGGCCTCCCAGGACAAATCGGTGTCGTCGAAGTAGAAGACGTCGTAGTCCCTGATGCCCTGGGTCGGAGGCCTGTCGGTGACCACGTTCCACACGGTCTGGAACAGGCAGCCCGCCGTCACGCACCAGCCCGGAAGGTCAAGCCTCGCCGCTCCGGCCATGACCTCGGTCAGGACCTCGTTGCGCGCCAAGGCCGAGCGGAATGCGTCCAGTTGTTCCCCGAGAGGGAGTCGTCCGAGCACCCGCCCTGCCTATCACGGTCAGACCCTGCCTATGCCCAGAGTGGTCTCCGAGGGAAGCAGTCCGGAGGAGAGCACCGCGACCCAGAAGTCACCGAGCAGGTCCGCGAGCCGGTCGGTGTCCGCCGCGCCGAGCAACTGCCATGGCCGGGATGCCAGTTGGTCGGTCTGGTGTTCCACCCGGTGCCGGAGATCGCGGCCGGCGTCCGTGGCCTCTCCGCTCTCGTCGACCAGGCCGCGGGCCGTCAGACGCTCCCGCGCGGCTCTCCATTCGTCAGCGCTCCAGCCCCGGCTGCCGAACCGTTCGACGGAGGCGGCACCGATCGCGGCGAAGGAGACGAGTGACTCGACCGGGTCGAGTCCGGCCACGAGCAGGGCCGCTATGTGGCCGTCTCCGCGGTGCTCGCGCAGGATCGTGGCCGCCCGCCACAGCTGGAGGTGAGGGGCGTCGGGCCACTCCAGCTCGGCGTTGGCCGCGGCGAGCGGGCGCCCCGCCGTGTCCACCGACTCGGCGGCCCGCCGGGCGAGTCGGGCGGCCTCCGCCAGCTCGGGGCCGTCGACACGGTCGCCGAAGAGGGCCCGGTAGGCGCGGTCGACACCCCGCAGTCGCGCCGCCTTCACCGCGTCGGGACCGGCGACCGACCACGCCGAGTCCATGTGCTCGGCGACCATGCATGGGCTGAAGCTGTAGAAGGCGGAGGCCACACGCCCGGCGCCCACCGGACCCAACGGCGCGGCACGCAGGGGGAAGTAGCTCGGCCAGCGCTCCTTCGTGTCGTACCCGAGGGCGGCCGCTTCCTCGAAGACCTCCGGCGCGTAGTACAGCACCGCGTGCAGCGGCTCCAGCAGGTGCCAGAGCCGGCGTACCCGGGTCAGATCCACGGCACCGCCGACCGCGTCGGCAGCCCCCGCCTCATCGTCCTGGAACGACATGACACAACCCCTCCCCCTCGTCCTGCCCCATTAGAACTTGACACTGACTAGATTGCCTCGCCGACCCGAACTTGTCAATGCCTAGATCCCGCGTACTCTGATGTCCATGGCACCCGCGCAGAGCACGAAGCCCGACCGGCCCTACCACCACGGCGATCTGCGCCGGGCGATCCTCGGCGCCGCGCTCGACGTCATCGCGGCCGAGGGCCCGGCCGCGCTGAGCCTGCGCGACCTCGCCCGCCGGGCCGGGGTCTCGCATGCGGCCCCGGCCCACCACTTCAAGGACCGCACCGGGCTCCTGACCGCGATCGCCGCCGAAGGCTTCGGGCTGCTGGCGGCCGCGCTCAAGGAAGCCGCGGACCTCAAGGACGCGGGCGTGCGCTACGTCCGCTTCGCCCGCGAGCACCCGGCCCACTTCCAGGTGATGTTCGCGCCCGGGCTCCTGCGCGCCGACGATCTCGAACTCACCACCGGCCGGGCCCTGGCCACCGACGCCCTGCGCACCTCGGTCTCGGGCGTCCGCGCCGAGGACTTCGGCATCGACGCACGGCTCGCGGGAGTCGCGGCCTGGTCCCTCGCCCACGGCTTCGCCACGCTGCTGCTCAGCCACAACCTGGACGGCCCGGTCGGCGACAAGGACCCCGAAGACGTGTTCCGAACCCTGGCCACGACGCTCTTCCGCACGCCGTGACCGCCGAGCCGGCCGTCCCGCCGAGCCGGTCTGAGCGCCGGGCCGGTCCGACTAGCCGAGCGCCCCGCCGATCTGGACGCCCCGCCGACATGGACGCCCCGCCGTCATGGATGCCCCGTCACCGCGCAGCCCGCCGTACGGGCCCGCCTCGCGGCGGCCCGGCGAGACACCATGGGCGCGGCCGCCGCCGACCCGCCCCCGCGTTCACGACCCCAGAATCGACGTCAGGAACTCCCCCACCCAGCCCAGCAGTTCTCGCCCGACCAGCGGCTTGCCGCCGACCTTCGCCGTCTTCGGGCGCGGTACCAGCACCTGGTGCACGGCCGGCTTGATGACGGTGCCCGGGTACAGCCGCTTGAGGCGCAGTTCCTGCGACTCCCGCAACTCCACCGGTGCGAAGCGGATGTTGGTGCCCTGGAGGACGATCTCACCGACGCCGCACGCGCGGGCCAGCATGCGCAGGCCCGCCACCAGCAGCAGGTTCTCCACCGGCTCGGGCAACTTGCCGTAGCGGTCGACGAGTTCCTCGCGTACGGCTTTGATGTCCTCCTCGGTGTTGACCGAGGCGATCGCACGGTAGGCCTGGAGACGCAGCCGCTCGCCCGGCGCGTAGTCGTGCGGGACGTGCGCGTCGACCGGGAGCTCGATCTTGACCTCCAGCGGCGGCTCCTCCTCGACCCCGCCCTCCAGCGAGGCCCGGTAGTCCGCGACGGCCTCGCCGACCATGCGCACGTACAGGTCGAAACCGACGCCCGCGATGTGCCCGGACTGCTCGCCGCCGAGGAGGTTTCCGGCGCCGCGGATCTCCAGGTCCTTCATGGCGACGTACATGCCCGCGCCCATCTCGGTGTGCTGGGCGATCGTCGCCAGGCGCTCATGAGCCGTCTCCGTCAGCGGCTTCTCCGGCGGGTACAGGAAGTAGGCGTAACCGCGCTCACGCCCACGGCCGACCCGGCCGCGCAGCTGGTGCAGCTGGGAGAGGCCGAAGTTGTCGCCGCGCTCGACGATGAGCGTGTTCGCGTTGGAGATGTCGATGCCGGACTCGACGATCGTGGTCGACACGAGGACGTCGAACTTCTTCTCCCAGAAGTCGACGACGACCTGCTCCAGGGCCTGCTCCGACATCTGGCCGTGGGCGGTGGCGATGCGCGCCTCGGGCACGATCTCGCGCAGTCGCGCGGCCGCCCGGTCGATGGACTCGACCCGGTTGTGGATGTAGAAGACCTGGCCCTCGCGCAGCAGTTCACGGCGGATGGCCGCGCCGATCTGCCGCTCCTCGTACGGCCCGACGAAGGTGAGCACCGGGTGGCGCTCCTCCGGGGGCGTGGTGATCGTCGACATCTCGCGGATGCCGGTGACCGCCATCTCCAGGGTGCGCGGGATCGGGGTGGCGGACATGGTCAGCACGTCGACGTTGGCGCGGAGCTTCTTGAGCTGCTCCTTGTGCTCGACACCGAAGCGCTGCTCCTCGTCGACGATGACCAGGCCGAGGTCCTTGAACTTGGTCTCGGAGGAGAACAGCCGGTGGGTGCCGATGACGACGTCCACCGAGCCCTCCCGCAGTCCCTCCAGGACGGCCTTCGCCTCGGTGTCGGTCTGGAAGCGGCTGAGCGCCTTCACGACCACCGGGAACTGGGAGTAGCGCTCGGAGAACGTCCCGAAGTGCTGCTGCACCAGCAGGGTGGTCGGGACGAGGACGGCGACCTGCTTGCCGTCCTGCACGGCCTTGAAAGCGGCCCTGACCGCGATCTCGGTCTTGCCGTAGCCGACGTCGCCGCAGATCAGGCGGTCCATGGGGACCGACTTCTCCATGTCCTCCTTGACCTCGGCGATGGTGGTGAGCTGGTCCGGGGTCTCCGCGTACGGGAAGGCGTCCTCCAGCTCGCGCTGCCAGGGGGTGTCCGGGCCGAAGGTGTGCCCCGGGGCCGCCATCCGCGCGCTGTACAGCTTGATGAGGTCGGCGGCGATCTCCTTGACGGCCTTCTTCGCGCGCGCCTTGGTCTTCGTCCAGTCGGCGCCGCCGAGCCGGTGCAGGGTGGGTGCCTCACCGCCGACGTACTTGGTGATCTGCTCCAGCTGGTCGGTGGGGATGTAGAGCCGGTCGCCGGGCTGGCCGCGCTTGGCGGGGGCGTACTCGACGACGAGGTACTCGCGCGTGGCGCCCTGCACGGTCCGCTGGACCATCTCGATGTAGCGGCCCACGCCGTGCTGCTCGTGGACGATGTAGTCGCCGGTCTCCAGGGTGAGCGGGTCGATGCTCTTGCGGCGCCGGGCGGGCATCCGGGCGCCGTCCTTGCCGGCCGCCTTCTGCCCGGTCAGGTCGGTCTCGGTGAGCACGGCGAGCTTCAGGGACGGGTCCACGAAGCCGTACTCGATCGAGCCGCACGCCACGTGAACGACGGAGGGGCTCAGGGAGGCGAGCTCCGCGTCGAGACGGGCCGCGATGCCCTCGCCGCCCAGCACCTCGACGGTACGGGCCGCGGGGCCGTGGGCCTCGGTCACGAAGACCGCGCGCCAGCCGTCGGCGAGCCAGCCCTTGGTGTCGGCGAGCGCCTTGGCGGTGTCGCCGCGGTAGGTCTCGGGGGCGTGCATGCCCAGCTTGAGGGTGTCCGCCTCCAGTTCGAGGTCCGCGGCGAACGGCGACACGGACCACCACATCATGTCCAGCTCGCGCGCGCGGTCCCGGACGTCGGCGATGGACCACAGGGAGGCCGCGCCGACGTCGATGGGCGCCTCGCCGCCACCCGCGGTGGCCGCCCAGGAGGCCTGGAGGAACTCCTGCGAGGTGGCCACGAGGTCCGACGCGCGCGTGCGCACCCGCTCCGGATCGCAGACGACGGCCATGGCGCCCTTGGGCAGGACGTCGATCAGGAGCTCCATGTCGTCGACGAGGACGGGGGCGAGGGACTCCATGCCCTCGACCGCGATCCCCTCGGCGATCCTGCCCAGCAGTTCGCCCAGCTCGGGGTGCTGCTCGGCGAGGGCACGCGCGCGTGCGCGGACGTCGTCGGTGAGCAGGAGTTCGCGGCAGGGCGGGGCCCACAGGCCGTGCTCGGCGACTTCCAGGGAGCGCTGGTCGGCGACCTTGAAGTAGCGGATCTCCTCGACGTCGTCGCCCCAGAACTCGACGCGCAGGGGGTGTTCCTCGGTGGGCGGGAAGACGTCGAGGATGCCGCCCCGGACGGCGAACTCGCCGCGCTTCTCGACGAGCTCCACGCGCGCGTACGCGGCGGCCGCGAGGGCCTCCACGACGGTGTTCAGGTCGGCGCTCTGACCGGTGCGCAGGGCGACCGGTTCCAGGTCGCCGAGGCCCTTGACCTGCGGCTGGAGCACGGATCGGACGGGCGCGACGACCACGGAGACCGGGCCGGTCTCGGGGTCGTCGGGGCGCGGGTGCGCCAGCCGCCGCAGGACGGCCAGGCGGCGGCCCACGGTGTCGCTGCGGGGGCTGAGCCGCTCGTGGGGCAGGGTCTCCCAGGACGGGTACTCCACGATCCCCTCGGACGGCAGCAGGGAGCGCAGGGCGGCGGCCAGGTCCTCCGCCTCGCGGCCCGTCGCCGTCACCGCGAGCACCGGCCGGCCGGCCTCACGCGCGAGGGCGGCGATGGCGAAGGGGCGGGCCGCCGGGGGGCCGACCAGGTCGACGTGCATGCGGTTGCTGTCCTGGGCGGCCGCGATCGCTTCCGCGAGGGCGGGGTCCTTGACGACGGCGTCGAGCAGACCGTGCAGGCTCATTCGGGGCGGCTTTCGTCCGAGGGGGGCTGGGCTTTGCGTGGGTACGGCTGGGGGGTAGGCAACGCGAAGGGCCCGACACGGGGACCGGCCGGGGGGTCTCCAGCCTACGACGCGGCACCGACAGGTGCGGGAGCTGTGGATAACGCCGGTCCAACCCGGCACACACCCTGTGGACAACTCGCCCCCTGCCACCCCTCGCACGGCGACCGTCCTCGCGCACACGAACCCGGCGCCGAGAAGTCCCCCGTGACTTCTCGGCGCCGGGCGTTCCCCCGCTTCCCCCGTCCCCGGAGGCCGCTACTCGGTCGCGATCGCGTTCAGCACGTTCATCCGGCCCGCCCGGAACGCCGGGATCAGTGCGGCGAACAGGCCCACGAAGGCCGAGCCGACGAAGACCGCGATGATCGTCGGCCAGGGGATGTCCAGGACCTTCAGGCCCTCGAGGGCGAGGAGCTTCTGGGCGGTGGCGCCCCAGCCCATGCCCAGGCCGAGCCCGAGCAGCGCGCCGAAGAGGGCGATGACCACCGACTCCATGCGGATCATCCGCCGCAGCTGGCGCCGCGAGAGGCCGATCGCCCGCATGAGGCCGATCTCCCGGGTCCGCTCGACCACCGAGAGCGCCAGGGTGTTCACGACACCCAGGATCGCGACGATGATCGCGAGGGCCAGAAGGCCGTAGATCATGTTGAGCAGCTGGCCGATCTGGTCCTTGAGGGCCTGCTTGTAGTCGGTCTGGTCGCGCACGGTGTACTGCGGGTATTCGTGCAGCGCCGACTTCAGGGACTTGTACGCGGCGTCCGTCTGCCCCTCCTTCGCCGAGGCGAAGACGAGCTGGTCGAGCGGCATCTTGTCGGCCGGCACGTACTTGGCGAGGGTGGCGATCGACGTGTACTTGGAGCCCGCGTCGATGAGGCCGTCACTGCTGGTGATCGCCCGGACCGTGAGGTTCGCGGTCGCGCCGTCCTTGAAGGCGATCTTGATCTTCGAGCCCAGGTGAATGCCGTGCGCCTTGGCGAACTTCTCGTGGACGGACATCGAGTCGGGCTTGTAGGCGTCGGCGAGGTTCCCGGCGACCGTCTTGGTGCGCAGGTCGGTCGCGTACGTCGGGTCGGCCGCGGTGATGTCGGTGTCCTTGAGCGTCTTGCCGTCGGGGGTCGTGTAGTCGGCCTTTGAGATCTTGTACTCGGTGACCCGGGAGAGCCCGGGCGTGTCCTTGACGGCCTTCACGGCGGCCGGCGTGACCAGCTGCCCGCTGTCGGACTGGATGATGAAGTCCGTGCCCACCGTCTTGTCGAGCTGGTCCGTGGCCGAGGCGACCATGGACGAGCCGACGACCGAGAGGCAGGCGACCAGCGCGAGGCCGATCATCAGGGCGGCGCCGGTGGCTCCCGTACGGCGCGGGTTGCGCAGGGCGTTGCGCTCGGCCATGCGGCCGACCGGACCGAACACCCTGAGCACGACCGCGCCCAGGACGCGCACCACGCCGCCGGCGAGGAGCGGGCCGATCACGACGAAACCGATCAGGGAGAACACCACGCCGAGGCCGAGCCACAGGGAGCCCTCGGTGGCCTTGTCGGCGGACGCGGCCAGGAAGAGCGCGTAGCCGCCGCCCGCGGTCAGCAGACCGCCGAGCACGCCGCGTACGACACCCGCCCTTGCGTCCGCCGGGGCGCCCGCGTCCCGCAGGGCGGCCATCGGGGAGACCTTGCCCGCGCGGCGGGCCGGCAGCCAGGCGGCGAGGACGGTGACGACCACGCCGAGCAGCAGGCCGACCACCGGAGTGGTCCAGGCAACTGTCAGGTCGCTGGTCGACAGATGCATGCCCATGGAGCCCATGAGCTTCATCAGCCCGACCGCGAGCCCGACGCCCGCGCCGACCCCGAGGACCGAGCCGAACACGCCCAGTAGCAGCGCCTCGGCGAGCACGGACCGGTTGACCTGGCCGCGGGAGGAGCCGACGGCCCGCATCAGGCCGATCTCCCGGGTCCGCTGCGCGACCAGCATCGAGAAGGTGTTGATGATCAGGAAGATGCCGACGAGGAAGGCGATCCCGGCGAAGCCGAGCATCGCGTACTTCATGACGTTCATGAAGCCCTCGACGTCCTTCTGGTTGGCGTCGGCGGTCTCCTTGGCCGTCTGCACCTTGTAGGCGCCGCCGAGCTCGGCGGCCACATTGGTCTTCAGCCGGGCGTCGCTGACCCCGGTGGCGGCCGTGACGTTGACGTTCGTGTACACGCCCGGCTGCCCGACGAGGGTCTGCTGGGCGGTCTTCGTGTCCAGGTAGAAGATCGCGGCACCGGGGTTGGTGACCTGGAAGTCGGCGATGCCGGAGATCTTCGCGTGGTGGGTGCCGACCGCGCTGATCACGCCGATGTCGTCACCGAGCTTCAGGTGGTGCTTGTCGGCGGTGTCGGCGTCGACCATGACCTGGCCGGAGTTCTTCGGCGCCGCACCGGAGGTGATCTTCATGGTGCGGGCGTCGTTGGCGTTCCAGCTGCCGACGATGGTCGGGGCACCGCTGGAGGGCGAGAGGTTGTCCTTGTCGGCGTCCACGACGGTCACCGAGGTGGAGAAGACGGTCCCCTCCGCCGACTGCACGCCCTGGGCCGCGCGCACCTTGGTCAGCACGGAGGCCGGCATGACCGGCGGCCTGCCGTTGTCGGAGGTCGTCTCGCCGCTGTCGGAGGCGCCCTTGGCGCTCACCGTCACGTCCGAGGAGGTGGCCGCGAAGAGCTTGTCGAAGGTGGTGGACATGGTGTCCGTGAACACCAGCGTCCCGCAGACGAAGGCCACCGAGAGCATGACCGCGATCGCCGACAGGGCCATGCGTCCTTTGTGCGCGAAGAAGTTGCGCATCGAGGTCTTCATGACGGTCATGACGTGCGCCCCCGGGCGTCGAAGTCCTTCATGCGGTCCAGGACGGCCTCGGCGGTGGGCTGGTACATCTCGTCGACGATCCGGCCGTCGGCGAGGTACAGCACCCGGTCCGCGTACGAGGCGGCCACCGGGTCGTGCGTGACGATCACGATGGTCTGGCCCAGCTCGTCGACGGAGCGGCGCAGGAAGCCCAGCACCTCGGCACCCGCGCGCGAGTCGAGGTTTCCGGTCGGCTCGTCACCGAAGATGATCTCGGGACGGGCGGCCAGGGCGCGGGCCACGGCGACGCGCTGCTGCTGGCCGCCGGAGAGCTGGGTGGGCCGGTGCTTGAGTCGGTCGGAAAGTCCAACTGTGTCGACGACCCTGGCGAGCCACTCCTTGTCGGGCTTGCGGCCCGCGATGTCCATGGGCAGCGTGATGTTCTCGAGCGCGTTGAGCGTCGGCAGCAGGTTGAAGGCCTGGAAGATGAACCCGACCCGGTCGCGGCGCAGCCGGGTGAGCTTCTTGTCCTTCAGGCCGGTGATCTCGGTCTCGTCCAGGTAGATCTGACCGCTCGTCACGGTGTCGAGTCCGGCGAGGCAGTGCATGAGGGTGGACTTGCCGGACCCCGAGGGGCCCATGATCGCTGTGAACTGTCCGCGAGCGATGTCCACGTCCACATGGTCAAGGGCGACGACGCGGGTCTCACCGGACCCGTACGCCTTGACGACCTGCCGCGCCCGCGCGGCAACGGCCGTACGCCCTCCAGTGCCCCCGTGCCTGGTGATGGTTACAGCCGATGTCACGGTATGTCTCCTATATCGGTCAGCAATTGAGCCGCCGGGACCGCCCGGCGTTCGGTAGGTGCGGTGCGAGCAAGTGGTGCGTGTGCTGGTGTCCGCTTGGGTACGGCGTTCAGTCTGGTCCCGCGGGGCGGTCCGGCGCGCTGGTGCTCAGCACCCTCTTCTCCGGGGGAAAACCCCACCCCCGTCGGTCCTGCCGCCCCTCCCCCACCGCTCCCCAGCGGCGTAAAGCCAGGTTAAGGACGGACCGTGGCCCTTCTCCTCCTCCGGGGGTACGAACCCTCCCCGAGCCGTAGGAGGGAGGTACCCCTAGGGGCAGTCCACCGACGGGTGGAGACGATCTAGGGGTTCGGTCCACCCTGCCGGTGCGGTCAGACTGCGCCCTGCCGCGGCGTGAGGGTCAAGTGGGAAGCTGTCGTCCGGCAGATAGATGCAGGGGGAAGGAATCCGGGTGGACGACACCAAGCCGGCCGTGGGCGAATCCGCACGGCCCGTCTCCACGCACCGGCGCGGGGCGGTCGTAGCAGCCCTGATGCTCGCCATGGCGCTCGCGGCCCTGGACGCCACCATTGTCTCCACGGCGGTCCCGCAGATCGTCGGCGACCTGGGCGGCTTCTCGGTCTTCTCCTGGCTGTTCTCCGGCTATCTGCTGGCCGTGACGGTGACCCTGCCGGTGTACGGCAAGCTGTCGGACACCTTCGGACGCAAGCCGGTGCTGGTGGTGGGCGCGGCGGTGTTCCTGCTCGGCTCGCTGCTGTGCGCGACGGCGTGGACCATGGGCGCGCTGATCGCGTTCCGGATCGTGCAGGGCCTCGGCGGCGGCGCGCTCCAGGGCACGGTCCAGACGCTCGCCGCGGACCTCTACCCGCTGGAGGAGCGCCCCAGGATCCAGGCCAGGCTGTCCACGGTGTGGGCGGTGGCGGCGGTCGCGGGCCCCGGCATCGGCGGGGTCCTGGCCGCCTACGCCGACTGGCGGTGGATCTTCCTGGTCAACCTGCCCATAGGGGCGGTGGCGTTGTGGCTGATCGCCCGTCATCTGCGGGAGCCTGCTCGCGAAAGACCGGCCACGCGCGCGCGTGTCGACTGGGCGGGCGCGCTCGCGGTGTTCGCCTGCGGGGGCGTGCTGCTGACGGCCCTCGTGCAGGGCGGGGTGGCGTGGCCATGGCTGTCGGGGCCGTCCCTGGGCCTGTTCGGCGCGGGGCTCGCCCTGGTGGGCGTCATGGTCCTGATCGAGCGCCGGGCGGCCGAGCCCATCATCCCCGGCTGGGTGTGGCGCCGCCGGACCATCGCCGCGGTGAACCTGGCACTCGGCGCGCTCGGTCTGCTCATGGTGGCCCCCACGGTCTTCCTGCCGACGTACGCCCAGTCGGTGCTCGGCCTCACCCCGGTCGCCGCCGGATTCGTGCTGTCCGTGTGGACGTTGAGCTGGCCGGTGTCGGCGGCGCTGAGCCAGCACGTGTACCGGCGCGTCGGCTTCCGCAACACGGCGATGCTGGGCATCGGTTCGGCCGCCCTGATCCTGTTCGCTTTCCCCTTCCTGCCCTACCCGGGCGCGGCCTGGCAGCCCACGCTGCTGATGCTGCTCCTGGGCGGCGCACTGGGCCTGTTCCAACTCCCCCTGATCGTCGGGGTCCAGTCGACAGTCGGCTGGGCGGAACGCGGCACGACGACCGCGTCCGTCCTGTTCTGCCGCCAGACCGGCCAGACGGTGGGCGCGGCACTCTTCGGCGCGGTGGCCAACGGCGTCCTGGCGGCCCGCCTCGGCGGCGCGAGCGACCTGGACTCCGTCACGCGCGCGCTGGACGCGGGTACGGCCCCTGAGTCGACCCGCGCGGCCATCGCGGACGCGGTGCACGCGGTGTATCTGGGAGCGGCGGGGGCGGCGGCACTGGCGTTCGTGGTGCTGCTGGTGCTGGCGCCCCGCCGCTTCCCAGTGCTCAAGGAGCAGTAGCCCGGAGCGGGGTTCGCGCACCTGACGTAGGCACCCGAGCACACTCCGGCATGGCCAAAAGTCCGAGTTAACGGGGGTAACACCCCAGGTCAGAGAAGTAAGCGCATACCGACCAATCAGTTTGGTGAAAGGGCTGTACAACTCCGAACCGGCCGGTAACGTGCGGGGCTCCGCTCACTCCTCCACCCCCCCAACTCCCTGCGGTCCACCGCACTGGACCCGAGCCGCGCAAGGAGCCCCGGGATGTCCTACGACCGCTCCCAGCCCCATCCGACCTTCCCCTGGCAGCCCCCCGAACCGCCGCCCGAACCCGCACCCCGGCCGCCGCGCCACCGCTCCCCGATCGGCCACCACAGCGATCTGCGGATCCTGCGCGGCGCCTACCGCCGACAGCGGCGCACCGCCACCTTCACCGCGCTCGGCTACTTCACGCTCTTCCTGGTGCTGTCCGCCTGCGCCCCGGACTTCATGGCGAGCGGCGGCACCGAAGGACTGCCCACCGGGCTGCTCCTCGCCCTGCTCCAACTCCCCGTCACCTGGCTGGCGATCGCCCTGTACGAGCACACCGCGCGCCGCTCCGTCGATCCGCTGGCCGACCGCATCCGCAAGCAGTCCGAAGTGGACGCCAGGCGCGGGGCGGTGGCCCGATGACCGGCTTCAGCGACTCCGCGCAGGCGATGAGCCTGGTGGCGTTCTCCGCCGTCGCCACCCTCACCCTGCTGCTCTGCGTGATGACCGGCCCGGACCGCGACGACCTCGACGAGTTCTACACCGGCTACAGCTCGCTGTCCCCCATGCGCAACGGGCTCGCCATCGCGGGCGACTACATCTCCGCGGCGACCGTGCTCGGCACCGGCGGGGTCATCGCGCTGTTCGGCTACGACGGTGTCGTGCTGGCCCTCAGCACCGCCCTGTCGCTGATGCTGCTGATGTTCCTGCTGGCCGAACCCCTGCGCAACGCGGGCCGGTTCACCATGGGCGACGCGTTCGCGCGCCGGATGCCGGGACGTGCCGTACGGATCGCCGCGTGCCTGGTCACCCTCGCCGCGCTGCTGCCGCTGATGCTGGTGCAGCTCGCCGGGGCCGGCCAACTGCTGGCGTTCATCCTCGGGTTCGACGGCGACACGCTGAAGACCGGTTTCATCATCGGGCTCGGCATGCTGATGATCAGCTACGCGGCCATCGGCGGCATGAAGGGCACCGCGCTCATCCAGATCCTGAAGATGGTCATGCTGCTGGGCTCGGGGGCCGTGGTCGCCGTCCTCGTCCTGCACCGGTTCTCCTGGGACCCGGGCGCCCTGTTCGACGCGGCGGCCCGGCAGAGCGGGGTGGGGCGGGACTTCCTCAACCCGGGGCTGGAGTTCGCGGCCGGGCCTTACCCCCGCATCGACATGATCACCTCACAGCTGGCGGTCGTCATCGGCGGGGCGTGTCTGCCGCACGTCACCATGCGCATGTACACCGCCTCCAGCGCGCGTCAGGTGCGGCGTTCGATGTCCTGGGCGGTGTCGTCGGTGGCCGTGTTCGTGCTCGTCATCACGGTCGTCGGGGTCGGCGCGACGGCGATGATCGGCCGGACGGTGATCGCGGAGGCGGATCCGCAGGGCAACACGGCGTACCTGCTGGGGTCGCGGGCGGCGTTCGGCCCGGAGGTGTCCACCGGGGAGACGTTTCTCTTCACCGCGGTCACCACGGCGCTCTTCCTCACCCTGCTGGCCTCCGTCGCCGGCATGATCCTCGCCTGCGCCAACTCCCTGGCCCATGACGTGTTCGCGACGCGGGCGCGGTCGATGGCACCGCACCGGGAGATCCTCACGGCGCGCGTCTCGGCGCTGGCGGTCGGCGTCCCCACGATCTTCCTCGCGACGCTGATCCAGCACCGCAGCCTCCAGCCGCTGGTGATCCTGTCCTTCTGCGTCGGCGCGTCCGCCCTCGCGCCCGCCCTCGTGTACAGCCTCTTCTGGCGGCGCTACACGCGCACGGGACTGCTGTGCACGCTCATCGGCGGCACGCTGACCGTGCTGGCGCTGATGCCGGGCACGAACCTGGTGTCGGGGTCGCCGGTCTCCGCGTTCCCCGCGGCCGACTTCAACTGGCTGCCGTTCACCACGACCGGCCTCGTCTCGGTCCCGGCGGGCTTCGCATTCGGGTGGCTCGGGACGGTCGTCTCCGGACGAGGGAAGTCGGAGGAGCAGCGGCGGCAGTACGAGGCGGTGGAGGGGTGGATCCTGGCGGGGGCGGTCCGGAGGGAGACGTAGGAGGCCGTCGTTCGGCCGCGGGTGAATGGGGGCCGGTCGCGCAACCACGAACCGCCCGCAGCCGAACGACGCACCAAGGCCCCGTCATTCCGTCGTCGCCCTCCCCGTGAGCGCGGTCAGGCTGCTCCGCACCTGGTCCATCTGTGCCTGGGCCTCGTCCCAGCACTGCCCGTGCTCACGGAGGATCCGTTCCGTCTCCCGGGCGACGCGCTCCTCCTCGGCCCGCGCCACCGCGAGGATCTCCGCCGCACGCGCGTGAGCCTCCTCCTCGCACCGCTCCGCCGCGGCCTCCGCCTCCGCGAAGTCCCGCTTGGCCGCCGAGAGGAGTTCCTCGGCCCGCGCCACCCGTTCGGCGCCGCGCGCGTCCAGCTCGGCCGCGCGCTCCTCCTCCGCGCGCTCCAGCTCGGCCACGCGCTCCGCGTACTCCTTGGCCTGCTCGTCAAGCTTGGCGAGGGTGCGCTGCCGTACCTCGCGCACGGCGGCGAGCGCCTCCCCACGCCCCTCCTTCACCTGACGCCGGGCGGCGATCCGGATCTCGTCGGCCTCCGCGCGAGCGGCGAGCAGACGCTCGCGGGCGCGTTCCTCGGCCTCGGAGCGCACGGTGTCAGCGTGCGCCTGTGCGGCATCCCGTACGCCGTCCGCATGCGCCCGCGCCTCGTCCACGAGCCGTCGGGCCTCGTCCCGGGCGCCCTCCCGGACGGCCGTGGCCTCCTCCTGTCCCAGCTCGAAGAGCCGTCGCGCACTCTCGCCGAGCGACTCGTACGTCTGCGGGGCCAGTGCCGCCACGACCTCCCGCAGCCGGACCACCTCCGCCTCCATGTCCCTGGCGAGCACGGTGAGCCGCGCGGCGCGTTCCCACGCCGCGTCGCGGTCCCGGGACAGAGCGGTGGCGAACGCGTCGACCTGATCGGGGCGGTAGCCACGCCCCCGTACGGCCACGAACCCCTGGGGCGACACCGGTGCGCTGCTCATCCTGGAACCCTCTCCGCCGATACAACCCGAACGGACACAAAATGATGATTTCGCGCACATCTTGATGTATCGGACGGAAATGTTCATAACGCGACACTCCGCGGGTACTCCGCGGGCACTCCGCAGACAGGGCACGGTCGTCGCGCCACGGTCTTCGCGCCGTGCATCGCTCATGCGAGAGGGCCGGCCCCGGTCGCACGACCAGGATCCGGCCCTCTCGTCCCCGTAGGGATCAGCGGCGGCGCGGCGTCACAGCAGCCCGTCCCACATCTCCTCCAGCAGCACCGACCACCAGCTCTCCGGCGAACCCAAAGCCGCCGGGTCGAACGAGGCCAGCTGCGCCTGGAAGTCGACGGTCCAGCGGCCCGCCTGCTCCTGGTTGAGGCCGAAACGCAGCCGCCACATCCGGCCGAGCAGTGCGAGACAGCGCTGGAACTCGGGCAGACCGGTGTTCACGAACTGCGGCGGCACCGGCGCGCCGCCGGGGCCCGCCTCCACGGGTACGGCGACGATGTTCGCCGTCCCGTACTGCACACAGACCGCCTTGCCGAAGTCACTGCCCATGACGAGGTACGAGCCCGCGTCGGAGGCCGGCCGCACCCCTCGTTCGGCGGCGAGTTCCGCCAGCGTCGGCACCGGGCGCCCCGGCTGGGCCTGCACCCAGAAGAACGGGCCCATGTCCAACGGCAGCCCCGCCACCACCAGCGAGTGCGCGACGACCGGCGGCACGCCCTGGCGGTCCACGGCGATCTGCTCGAACCGGAAGACACCCGGACCGAACGCGGCCCCGAGCTCCTGGGCGATGCCCTCCGGGGGGATCGGGGGCGCGGCCTGGACCGGCGGCAAGGGGGCACGCACCGGTGCCGGACGGGCGGGACCGTCCGCCACCTGGTGCAACTCGCCCTGATGGGCCAGCAGTTGCTGCATGCCCTGCTGGCGGCTGGCGTGATCCGTGCCGTAGGGCGCGATGCTGGTGATCCGCGCCTGCGGCCACTGCTCCCGGATCATCCGCGCGCAGTACGCGCCCGGCAGCTCGCAGGACTCCAACTCGGTGTGCAGCTCCAGCACCTGGTTCGGCGGCACGTTCATGGCCCGCAGCTCGTGGAAGATCTGCCACTCCGGATGCGGTGTACCCGGCGCGGAACGCCGGATCAGCTGCTGCTCCGACCCGTCCTGCGCGCGGTACCGCAGCACGGCCTGGTAGCCGGGGCCGACGGTGGGCTGCGACTGCTGGGGATAGCCGTAGGCCGGCGCCGGCGCGGGAGCGGGCTGCCCGGGAGGCGGAGGAACGGCGCCGGGCGGCGGCGCCATCGGGCCCGGGGGAGCCGGAGCGGCACCGGGGGGTGCTACGGCTCCTGGCGGCGGGGGTGCCGGCGTCGCGCCGGGAGGGGGCGGGGGCATGCCGGGGGCGCCGGTCGAGGGCGGAGGCGGAGGCGTGGACAGCACGGTCTCCGCGTGATGCACACCGGGGGGACCCGGAACCTGGGCCGGACCAGGGACGCCGGGTGGCGGGGGCGGGGTGCCTGGCGCGCTCGAGGTACCGGGCGCGTCGGGGAACACCTGCGTGCCGGACGCACCTGGGCCATGGGGGAACGCCGAGCCACCGGACGTGTTCGGGGCATCGGGGAACGCAGACCCGCCGGACGTGCTCGGCGCAGCGGGGAACGTGGGGGCCCCAGGCGCACTCGGAGCGCCCGGACCGCCGGAGCCACCCGGCGCACCAGGGAACGCCGGACCACCAGAAGCATGCGGAGCCGCCGAAGCACCAGGAGACCCCGGACCACCGGACGCACTCGGGGCACCCGGCCCACCCGGCACCCCGGGGAATCCCTGCGCCCCCGGCGGAGGCGGAGGCGGAGGCACCGGGCCGGACCCGGCGCCGGGGCCCGGGGCAGACGGCGCGCCCGAGTTCGAGGGGCCTTCGGCCCCCGGCGCCGACACGAACTGGGTGGGCACGTACCCCCCACCCGCAACGGACGGCGGCGGAGGCGGAGGCGGCGGAGTCGAGCCCCCGCCCTGCGCACCACGCCCGGGAGGCGCCAACTTGCTGGTGGCGAGATCGGCGATGTCACCGGCACTCGGCGCGGGCGCCGGAGCACCAGGGGCCCCCTGCGGGTACCCGTACGAAGCCGGAGCGGGCGCAGCCGGAGCCACGTCCTCCGCAGCCGACGCACCTGGAGCACCCGAAGCACTCGGCCCACCAGGCCCACCAGGCCCACCAGGCCCACCAGGCCCACCAGAACCTTGCGGATAACCGTACGAAGCCGCCCCCGAAGCCGGAGCCGGCGCACCCACCCCCGGCCCACCGACCGTCTGCGGATAGCCGTACGCCGACCCACCGGCGCCCGGCCCGTCGGCCCCCGACCCACTCACCGCATCCGAGGCCTCCGGCGCTACCGGAACCGCGTCCTCCACCCCGTTCCCCGGCGGCGAGAACACCGTGTCCGGCAACGCCACGGACAGGTCCTCACCCTCACCCCCGTTGGTGTCGGTCCCGGTCCAGGGCCGTGCCGCGGAAGCCGCCCCCGCGCCCCCGGCGGAAGAAGACCCGGAAGAGGCACCGTCACCGGAGGAGCCGGCGTCGTCCCCGAGCCCCAACCTGTCCGCCGCGTCCTGCAACCACTCCGGCGGAGTCAGCAGGAACGACGTCTGGTTCAGGTCCACCCGGGCCGCGGGCGCCGGCACCGCGTCCTCGGGGCCGCCGTCCCGTCCGTACTCCTCCTCGTAGCGCCGGATCAGCTCGCCCACCGGCAGTGCGGGCCACAGCGTGGCCTCCCCGCTGTCCCGGGCGATCACGAGCCGCTGGGCGCCGCCGTCGGAGCGCGGTCCGTCCGCCCGGTCCTCGGCCCACACCACGAACCCGAGGCCGAACTCCCGCACCCGCACCTCACGGTGCTGGTACGACGGCACGTCCCCGTTGATCCACTCCTCCGCGCGCTCCTGCGCCTGCGCGAACGTCACCATCGCTGAAGCTCACTCCCCCGACACGGAAGAAGACACGGGAACGGAACGGGCGAACCCGCCGTCCACCATCAGGTTCGCCACCGTCTCCAACTCCGGTGGATTACCGGCCAGTCGGGACAGGAAGACGTCGAAGTCCGCACCGCACGGCAGCAGCAGCCGCCGTACCCGCTCGGCGGGCGGCAGCGAGGGATCGGTGTCACGGGCGTCGTCGTAGGCGCAGAACCAGACCGAACCGATCTCCTCGCCCTTGACCTTCACGGCCAGCAGTCCGCCCTGGACGAAGCCGATGCCGAGGTAGTCCTTGGTGAGGTGGTCGCGCAGGCACTTGTTGACGTAGACGAGGTCGTTGACCGCCGCCTCGTCCCGCACGGTGAAGAACGGCTGGTCCACCAGCAGCCCCAACTCGGCGTCCAGCGCGGCCCCCACCGGCGCGGACCCGCCCGCCGCCTTCAGGAACGAGCGGTAGGCGCCCGGCAGCCGGTAGCCGAGGTCCTCCTCGACCCCCAGCACCTGGGACTCGGTCACCGCCACCGACGACTTGGGCAGTCCGAAGTGCGCCGGACGGGTCTCCTGGAGCGGCCGTGTCCCGCGCTTGTTCTGGTCGACGCGCGTCGTCGCGATCCCGCCGTGGTGCCGCAGCAGCGCCTTGACCTCCACCGGGACCAGTTCGAGGCGGCGTGTGCCCACCACGTGGTGCCACGTCCAGCCGTGCGGTGTCGCCACCGCAGGGACCGTGTCCCACAGGTCGTGACCGGTCGCCGCGAGCGCCGCGTTGGCCGACACGTAGTCCGTCAGCCGCAGTTCGTCGACCCCGAAGCCCTCCGGCGGCTCGGCGATCTCGGCGGCGGCGCGCGCGTAGGGCGAGAAGTCGGGGTAGCCGCGCTCGTCCACCCGTACCCCTCTGGGATGACGCGCGGCCCGGACCGGATCCGGGAAATGCACGACCTGCCCGGCATAGGCCGCGTTCGGCGGCGCGGCTTTCTGCCCGAGCCGACCTGTCGTCATCGCTGAAGCCCCCTGCGGCGCTCTGGTACGACGCGCGGCGGCTCCCCCTCCCGGGGCGGGCCGTCACGCACCGTATCGACTGTCTCGTCCGCCTCCGCGCGTCAACCGCGCGCATCGCGGCGACCACTTGGATCGCGGTGCGAACAGCCTATGCGGTACGACGACGCCGGTCACCGGCCGCCGGTCAGGCCCGCTCCGCTTCCGTGACCAGCCGTCACCCCGTCGTGACAGCGGGGTCGAACCCGGGCGTGTCGTACCGCCCCAGCTTCCGCACCAGCCACGCCGTTTGGCAGTCTGTGACCTCCGGGGGGATGCTCGGGAGGGGATGACGATCATGAACACGACGCAGACGGGACCGCACCCAGGGCCGCACGACGGCGCCATGGCAGGCCTGAACGGCCATCCGCACACGGGTCTCGGCGGCGATCCCCGCATCGGCTGGAGCAGCGCCGAGAGACCCCACGCGCCCGCCCTCCACCACCGCCGCGACGGCATACTGCCCACCGTCGCCGCCGCCCTCTCCGTCCGCGGCGCCACCCTCACCTCGACCGCCGCCCGGGGCGACGAGGCACCGCAACTGCACCCGCTCGTCCAGGACTTCCTCGACACCCTCGGCAGCGACCGGCGCGACCGCTTCACCGGCCGCTGCGCCGAGGCCATGCTCATCTCCCGGCAGATCGCCGCCGCCGACGCCGCCCGCAGCAAGCGCGCCGCGCGCAAGCCCATGACCAACGGCGAGGCCCGTCGCGCCCTCAAGCAGGCCAAGCTCACCGCCCGCCGCATCCGGGAGGACGGCGATCCGCTGCACGGCAGCTTCGCCGCCCCCTGCCGCGCCTGCACCGCCCTGAGCGCCCACTTCGGCGTGCGCATCGTCGACCCGACGACGGACGGCGGCTGACTCCTCCACTCCCCCACCCCCCGGCACCACCCGTAAAACGGCGCACCGCTCCCCGGCGCCCACCCATGACCTCGACGAACGCGAAGGGCAGATGCACCCCGACCGCACCCACAGCACCCGCTTCCCCGTCCCCGTCGACGCCGTCCTGCGCGCCGCCGGCTGGCTCCCCGGACGCTGGGACATAAAGCAGGCCGAGATCTGGGCCGACGCCCTGCGCGAGCACACCTCACCGGCCGGACACCGGCACGCCGTGTTCCCCGCCGCGGTCGAGGTCTGGGCCGAGTTCGGCGGACTGCACCTGACCCCCACCGGCCCCGGCCGCCAGGTCGCCCCCGCCCATCTGCACCTGGACCCGCTGCACGGCCTCCACATGGCCCGCACCCTCGCCGACCTCGGCCGGGCCCTGGACACCGAGGTCTGCCCGCTCGGCGCCGAGACCGACACCCACGCGCTGCTGGCCATCGACACCGAGGGCCGGGTCTACGCCCTGGACCACACCGGCGACTGGTACCTCGGCCCGGACATCGACCAGGCCCTGTCCGGCCTCATAGCCGGCATCGAACCGGCCCGCCTCACCGCGGGCTGAGCGCAACAATCCGCGGTCCGAGCACAGCGGGGCCGCTACGCCGCCGGAATCACCGCCGACACCCGGAAACCCCCCGCGTCCGTCGGCCCCGACACGAACACCCCGCCCAGCGCGGAGACACGTTCCTTCATCCCGACCAGGCCGTTGCCCCCCGAGGGCAGCCGGGCCGAGGCCGGTGACGGGATCTCCGGCGGCGGTTCGTTCTCCACCTGCATCGCGATCTCCGACACCCGGTGCGCCAGCCGTACATGCGTCTTCGCACCCGCCGCGTGCTTGTGGACGTTCGTCAACGCCTCCTGCACCACCCGGAACGCGGTCTGCTCGATCTCCGCGGCGTACGCCCGCGCGTCCCCCTCGACGGACAGGTCCACGACCATCCCGGCCGCCGCCGACTGCCCGATCAGCGCGTCCAGGTCGTCCAGACAGGGCCCTTCGGTCTCCTCCACGACCCGGGTCGCCGCGGCCGCCGCCGCCACACCCACCGCGACCAGCGGCACCGCGTCCCGCTCCCGCCGACCGGAGCCGTCCCCGCTGCGCAGCACCCCGAGCATCTCCCGGAGCTCGGTGAGTGCCTGCCGCCCCATGTCCCCCACCAGCGCCGCGTTCTTGACGGCCTTCTCGGGGTCCTTGCGGGCGACAGCCTGGAGGGCGGCCGCGTGCACGACCATCAGGCTCACCCGGTGCGCGACGACGTCGTGCATCTCCCGGGCGATGCGGGTCCGTTCCTCGTTGCGCGCCCACTCCGCGCGCTCCTCGGCCCGCTCGGCCAGCAGCTGGAGTTCCCGCTCCAGGCTGTCGGCCCGCTCGCGCAGGCTCTCCATGAGCCGCCGCCGCGCGCCGACGTAGAGCCCGAGCAGCAGCGGCGGCGCGGTCATCCCGATGGCGGTGGTGATGGAGACGAAGGGGACGAACCAGTCGCCGAGGTCGAGGTCGGCCCGGCCCGGGTCCTGCCGGACCCGCACGAACATCACGATGAGCATCCCGACGAGGGACATGCCGGCCAGGGAGCCGATGATCCGGCGCGGCAGCTCCGACGCGGCGAGCGTGTAGAGGCCGACGATCCCCATCAGATAGCCCATCTGGGCGGGGGTGATCGCGATGCTCACCAGCACGACGGCGATCGGCCACTTGCGCCGGACGACCAGTACCGATCCGGCCAGCACGCCGAACACGATCCCAGCGGCCGTCGGGATCCCGGCATCCTCCGCGAACCGGATCCCCTCGAACGCACACTCCACCGCGGACGCCGAGGCCAGGCCCACGTCCAGTACCGCACCGCGCCACCGCACCCACCACCACGGCCCCTGCTGAGCCGTGGTGGAGTCTTCCCCCGTCGTGGTCATGCCTCCAGCCTACGGGCGCCCCGTGCCGGATTTCCGGTGACTTTCGACGACTGGCCTACACCACATCCAGTGACCGATCGACTACGAAAGAGCCCGATATCCCTCGAACTACTGAATCACTCACCGTTCGATCCCGGAAGGCAACATTCCGGCCGGACGGTATGCCTATGACACATCCACCGAGCAAGTACGCGAATTTCGAGGGGCTGCGGGAGCGGGCGGTCGCGTTGCGCCGCGAGGGACTCAGCCGACGCCAGATCCGCGACCGACTGCACGTCGACGACAACGACCTGCTCAACCGACTCCTGGAGGGCGAGCGACCTCCGGAGTGGACCAAGCGCCCGAACGCGAAGGATGACCTCCGAGACAGGGCGAGGGAACTCCGCCTCCAGGGCTGGACCTACGACCAAATCCAGGTGGAGCTCGGGTGCTCGAAGAGTTCGATCTCGCTGTGGGTACGGGACCTGCCGAAGCCGGAGCAACGTGATCCGACAGAGCAGGCGAAGCTGGCGGCGCGCAAGCGCTGGGAGCACGAACTGACGGTGCGAGACGAACGGCGCCGAGAGACCAAAGCGGCCGCCGCAAGGGAAATCGGCGCCCTCTCCGACCGTGAGCTGTCATCGCCGGAGTCGCCCTTTATTGGGCCGAGGGCACCAAGGACAAGCCGCACGCCCGGCGCGAGCGGGTCACCTTCGTCAACAGCGATCCCCACATGATCCGCCTGTTCCTGGCCTGGCTGGACCTGCTCGGAGTGGAACGCGACGACGTCGGGTACCGCGTGATGATTCACGAGTCGGCCGACGTCGGGTCCGCCGAGCAGTACTGGGCGGGGCTGGTTCAGGCCGATCGCAGCAGCTTCGGCAAAACCACCCTCAAACAGCACAACCCGAAGACAGTGCGCAAGAACACCGGCGAGACCTACCACGGGTGCCTCGTCCTGACCGTGCGACGGAGCGCAGAGTTGTACCGTCGCATTGAGGGCTGGTGGTACGGCATAGTAGGTGCAGCCACCGCGAAGCCGATCTAACAATTCGGACGCAGCGGCAATCCCGGGTCGTCTAAGGGCAAGACGTCTGATTTTGGTTCAGAGTATGGGGGTTCGAGTCCTCCCCCGGGAGCCCTACCGCAGCGGGCCCTGACAGCACTGTCGGGGCCCGCTCTCATGTCGCCTGCAAAACGCCCCGGTATCCTGCGGATGTCACCCCACCCCCTCCACAGCCGAAGGGCATCCCGTGAGCGCCATTCGCCCGGCAGCCGTCGTCGTTCTCGCAGCGGGTGAGGGCACCCGTATGAAGTCGGCCACACCCAAGGTCCTGCACGAGCTGTGCGGTCGCAGCCTCGTGGGCCATGTGCTCGCCGCGGCCCGTGAGTTGGACCCCGAGCATCTCGTCGTGGTGGTGGGGCACGCGCGGGAGAAGGTCGTCGCTCATCTCGCCGACACCGACGCCGACGTCCGCACCGCGGTGCAGGTGCAGCAGAACGGCACCGGGCACGCCGTACGGATGGCCCTGGAGGAGCTGGGCGGTGCCGTCGACGGAACCGTCGTCGTGGTGTGCGGGGACACTCCCCTGCTGACCGGCGAGACCCTCAACACCCTTGCCGCCACGCACTCCTCGGACGGCAACGCGGTCACCGTGCTGAGCGCCGAGGTGCCGGACGCGACGGGGTACGGCCGGATCGTGCGGGACCCTGTCACCGGTGCCGTGACCGCGATCGTCGAGCACAAGGACGCCTCCGAGGCGCAGCGGGCCGTCCGGGAGATCAACTCCGGGGTGTTCGCCTTCGACGGGCAGCTGCTGGCCGACGCGCTCGGCAAGGTGCGCACCGACAACTCGCAGGGTGAGGAGTACCTGACGGACGTGCTCGGCATCCTCCGCGAGGCCGGGCACCGGGTGGGCGCGGCCGTCGCCGCCGATCACCGCGAGATCGCCGGGATCAACAACCGGGTGCAGCTCTCCGAGGCCCGGCGCATCCTCAACGACCGGCTGCTGACCCACGCCATGCTCTCCGGTGTCACCGTGATCGACCCGGCCACCACCTGGGTCGACGTGACCGTCACCTTCGGCCAGGACGCCGTCGTGCACCCGGGCACCCAGCTGCACGGCTCCACCCACATCGGCGAGGGCGCCGAGGTGGGCCCCAACACCCGCCTCACGGACACGGTCGTCGAGGCCGGGGCCCGGGTCGACAACACGGTGGCCTACGGCTCCCATGTCGGCCCCGGCGCGAGCGTCGGGCCGTACGCCTATCTGCGCCCCGGCACCCGGCTGGGCGCCAAGGGCAAGATCGGCACGTACGTCGAGACGAAGAACGCGAGCATCGGCGAGGGGACGAAGGTGCCGCACCTGTCCTACGTCGGTGACGCCACCATCGGTGAGTACACCAACATCGGTGCCGCGAGCGTCTTCGTGAACTACGACGGGAAGGACAAACACCACACCACCGTGGGGTCGCACTGCCGCACCGGTTCGGACAACATGTTTGTGGCTCCTGTCACGGTCGGGGACGGTTCCTACACCGCGGCGGGGTCGGTGATCACGAAGGACGTGCCGCCCGGTTCGCTGGCCGTGGCCCGTGGCCAGCAGCGGAATATCGAGGGTTGGGTGGCCCGCAAGCGCCCGGGGAGCGCGGCGGCGAAGGCCGCCGAAGCGGCCTCTGGCCAGCACGAGCGCGAGAGCTGACCGGAAACACGTGCGCCGAAGTCGTCGTACCGTGATAAGTGCACACCCCCGCTGTAGACACCTCTGAGGAGACAGCTGTGACCGGGATCAAGACGACCGGCGAGAAGAAGATGATGTTCTTCTCCGGCCGCGCCCACCCCGAGCTTGCCGAGGAGGTCGCCCAGCAGTTGGGTGTCGGGGTCGTCCCGACCAAGGCCTTCGACTTCGCGAACGGCGAGATCTACGTCCGTTACCAGGAGTCGGCCCGCGGTGCGGACTGCTTCGTGATCCAGAGCCACACGGCTCCGATCAACCAGTGGATCATGGAGCAGCTCATCATGATCGACGCGCTGAAGCGTGCGTCGGCCCGCTCCATCACCGTGATCGTGCCGTTCTACGGCTATGCGCGCCAGGACAAGAAGCACCGCGGCCGTGAGCCGATCTCGGCGCGGCTGATCGCGGACCTGATGAAGACGGCCGGTGCCGACCGCATCCTGACCGTCGATCTGCACACCGACCAGATCCAGGGCTTCTTCGACGGGCCGGTGGACCACCTGTTCGCGCTGCCGCTGCTGGCGGACTACGTGGGACAGAAGGTGGACCGGGCGAAGCTGACGGTGGTCTCGCCGGACGCCGGCCGGGTGCGGGTCGCGGACCGCTGGTGCGACCGGCTGGGCGCGCCGCTGGCGATCGTGCACAAGCGGCGGGACAAGGACGTGGCGAACCAGGTGACCGTCCACGAGGTCGTGGGTGAGGTCAAGGGCCGGGTGTGCGTCCTGGTCGACGACATGATCGACACCGGTGGCACCATCTGCGCGGCCGCGGACGCGCTGTTCGCGCACGGCGCGGAGGACGTCATCGTGACGGCCACCCACGGTGTGCTGTCCGGTCCGGCGGCCGACCGGCTGAAGAACTCCCGGGTGAGCGAGTTCGTGTTCACCAACACCCTGCCGACGCCGGGCGAGCTCTCCCGCGACCTGGACAAGATCAAGGTGCTGTCGATCGCGCCGACGATCGCGAGCGCGGTGCGTGAGGTGTTCGAGGACGGTTCGGTGACGAGCCTGTTCGACGAGCAGTGAGCGTGCGGTGAGCTGTAAAAACGCTTCTGCATGATCGATTTTTCTAGGGCCTCCCGCGCCGAGTAGACTGCCCCAGTTGCTCGGCGAGGGAGGCCGTATCCATGGATACGGCGATCCGTTATCGACGCGCTCTTCGTAGCAGGCCGTTCGTGGCCGGGTGACCCTGTCCGTTACTCACCCATACGAGGAGTGATCCGCATGTCCGAGGTCAAGATCTCCGCCGAGACCCGTACCGAGTTCGGCAAGGGCGCCGCCCGCCGCATCCGCCGTGACTCCAAGGTTCCCGGTGTTCTCTACGGCCACGGTGGCGAGACCGTCCACCTGACCCTCCCGGGCCACGAGCTGCTGCTCGCGCTGCGCACGTCGAACGTCCTGATCTCCCTGGACATCGACGGCAAGACCAACGAGCTGGCGATCCCGAAGTCCGTGCAGCGCGACCCGATCAAGGGCTTCCTGGAGCACGTCGACCTGCTGCTGGTCAAGCGCGGCGAGAAGGTCAACGTCGAGGTCTACGTCCAGACCGAGGGCGAGCTGGCCCCGGGCGCCTTCCTGCTGGAGCACGTCCTGAACGCGCTTCCGGTCGTGGCCGAGGCCACGCACATCCCCGAGTCGGTCACCGTCTCCATCGCGGGCCTGGCCGCGGGTGACTCCATCCTCGCCAAGGACATCGCCCTGCCGAAGGGCACCACGCTGGACGTCGACGGCGAGACCGTCGTCCTCCAGGTGCTGGCCGCGCAGGCCGAGGAGTCCGAGGGCGAAGAGGCCGAGGGCGACGAGGCCGCCGAGGCCTGAGCCCCAGCGCTCGCCGTATAAGCTCCAGCCGCTGCTCCCTCAGGGGGCGGCGGCTGTTGCACGTGAGGAGACATGGACGTGACCACCCCTGCCAGCGACCCCTGGCTGATCGTGGGCCTCGGCAACCCGGGACCCGAGTACGCCGCCAACCGGCACAACGTCGGCTTCATGGTGGCCGATCTGCTGGCCCAGCGGATCGGGGGCCGGTTCAAGCGGGCCGGCAAGGCGCAGGCGCAGGTCGTCGAGGGGCGGATCGGCCCGCCCGGACCGGCGAACCGGCGGGTGGTCCTGGCCAAGCCGATGTCCTTCATGAACCTGTCCGGCGGCCCGGTGAACGCGCTCAAGGACTTCTACAAGGTGCCGGTCGCGAACATCGTGGCGATCCATGACGAGCTCGACATCGACTACGGCGTCCTGCGCCTCAAGCTCGGCGGCGGGGACAACGGCCACAACGGGCTGAAGTCGATGACGAAGGCGTTCGGCGCGGAGTACCACCGGGTGCGGTTCGGGATCGGGCGCCCGCCGGGCCGTATGCAGGTCGCCGACTTCGTGCTGAAGGACTTCTCGTCGAGCGAGCGCAAGGAGCTGGACTACTTCGTGGACCGGGCGGCCGACGCGGTGGAGGCGCTGGTGACCGAGGGTCTGGAGCGGGCGCAGACCACGTACAACTCCTAATCCTCTCCGGGCCCTTCCTGGCCCGCATTGACTTCCGGCAATGCCATGGCCAATGATCCCGGCCATGCCTGCCACCGCCGCCTCCTCCCGTCCAGCCGCCCGCCAGACCTCGACCGCCGCCCTGCGGTTCGGGAGACTCGCGGCGATGGGGACGGTCACGGTGGTCATCCTGATCGCCGGGGTGTGGGCCTCCTGGGGCAGCGCGCAGTACGTGATGCTGACCAAGGGGCGCGAGCGCGGCACGGTCGAGGTGGAGCGGTGCGCCGAGGACGTGTGCAGCGGGCCGTACACGCCGTCGTCGCACGGGTCGGTGGCGCGGGACCGGGTCGACATCGAGCACACGGTGGCCGTGCGCAAGGGGCAGCGCTACGCGGTCGTGGTCAAGCCCGGTACGCGGGACGTCGTACGGTCCGGACCGGCCGGAGTGCTCTACTCCTGGGTGCCGATGGGCGGGGCGCTGCTGCTCGCGTCGGTGGTCGTGGCGGGCGGGCTGCGCCGGACGCGGTTCGCGTGGGCGCTGGCGGGGTCGGGGGTCGCCCTGCTCACGGCCGCTTTCGTGACGGTCTGAGAGGGTTCGGCGTTCTCTTTCTCCGTGGAGAACTTGAGTGTTGTCTGTTCGTGATTGACCAGAGGTCAGTCACACCTGCAAGCTGAGCCGCCCCCTCCACATCTTCCCGTTCACTCTCGAAGATGGATAACTGCCCCATGCGTACCCTCCACCGCGCCGGCGTCCTGTCCGCCGTCGCCGCAGCGGCCTTTGCCGTCGCTCCGGTCGCCCACGCCACCCCGCCCGGGGACAACGGCACCGTGAAGATCCACGACGCCACCACCGGCGAAGAGCTCCGCAACAACGAGCCGCACGTGTGCACCTTCTACCTGGACGCCTTCGGCTTCGACGCCGTCCAGGAGGTCGACTGGCACATCGAGGCCTGGGCCCCGACGGCCGACGTCAAGGGCAAGACCGTGAAGTCCGGCGAGATCACGCTGGACTCCGACGGCCACGGCCGTACGGACGACCTGTCGCTGCCCGACGGCCACTACAAGCTGTTCTGGAACTTCGAGGGCGAGAAGGGCGCGGCCAAGCACAAGGTGTTCTGGACCGACTGCGAGGACGAGCAGGGCGGGGGCGGCGGTACGGCCACGCCCACCACCTCCGCGACGCCTTCCACGTCGGCCACGTCCACCCCGTCCGGCTCGCCGAGCAGCGGCCCGAGCGACGAGCCGAGCTCCGAGCCCAGCGAGTCCGGCGAGGCCGGGGGCTCCGCGTCGGCCTCCTCCTCCGCCTCCCCGCAGGGCTCCACCGGTGACCTCGCCGAGACCGGCAGCAGCGCTCCGGTCGGTCTGCTCGCGGGGATCTCCGCGGCGCTGGTGGCCGCGGGCGGTTACCTCGTGGTCCGGCGGCGCCGGGCCTGACGTACACGAGAAGGCGGTGCCCCCGGGATCCCGGGGGCACCGCCTTTTTCCGTGCGTGCGGAGGTCAGCCGGTGTTGCGCAGGCCGGCCGCCACGCCGTTGACCGTCAGGAGCAGGGCGCGGGAGAGCAGCGGGTCGGCGGGCTCGCCCGCGGCCGCCGCGTCGCGCTGGCGCTTGAGCAGGGTCACCTGGAGGTAGGAGATCGGGTCCAGGTAGGCGTCCCGGATGGCGAAGGTCTGCTTGAGGACCGGGGTGGCGTCGAGGAGTTCGGCCTCGCCGGTGATCCGCAGGACCTCGCGGACGGTGAGCTCGTGCTCGGCCTCGATGTCGGCGAAGACGTGCTGGAGCTCGGCCGGGACGAGGGTCTCGACGTAGTGGCGGGCGATGCGCAGGTCGGTCTTCGCGAGCGTCATCTCCACGTTGGAGATGAAGTTGCGGAAGAAGTGCCACTGCTCGTGCATCTCGTCGAGGACGGTGTCCAGGCCCGCCTCGCGCAACGCCTTGAGGCCCGAGCCGACGCCGAACCAGCCCGGGACGATCTGCCGGGACTGGGTCCAGCCGAACACCCAGGGGATGGCGCGCAGGCCGTCGAGGGAGACACCCGAGCCGGGGCGCCGGGAGGGCCGGGAGCCGAGGTGCAGGTCGGCGAGCTGGTCCACCGGCGTCGAGGCGAGGAAGTAGTTCGGCAGGTCCGGGTCCTCGACCAGGCGCCGGTAGGCCGCGTGGGCCGCGTCGCTCACCACGTCCATCGCCGCGTCCCAGCGGGCCAGCGCCTCGTCGGACTGGCGCGGGGCGGTGTGCAGGGCGGAGGCCTGGAGCGTGGCGGCGACCGTCAGCTCCAGGTTCTCCCGGGCCAGCGACGGCACGAGGTACTTGTCGGAGATGACCTCGCCCTGCTCGGTCACCTTGATCTCGCCCTCCAGGGTGCCCCAGGGCTGCGCGAGGATCGCGTCGTGCGAGGGACCGCCTCCGCGGCCGACGGTGCCGCCGCGGCCGTGGAAGAGGCGCAGGCGGACCCCGTACCGGTGGGCGACGTCGCGCAGGCGGCGCTGGGCGCGGTGGATCTCCCACTGCGAGGTGGTGATGCCGCCGAACTTCGAGGAGTCGGAGTAGCCGAGCATGACCTCCTGCACATCGCCCCGGAGCGCGACCAGGCGCCGGTAGGACGGGTCGGAGAGCATGTCCTCCAGGATGGTGTCGGCGGCCTTCAGCTCGTCGGTGGTCTCCAGGAGCGGCACGATGCCGATCTTCGCCCAGCCGGCGTGCAGGTCCAGCAGACCGGCCTCGCGGGCCAGGACCGCGGCGGCGAAGACGTCGTCGGCGCCCTGGCACATCGAGATGATGTACGACTCGATGACCTCGGGCCCGAAGACCTCCAGGGCCCGCTTCACGGTCTGGAAGACCCCGAGGGTCTTCTCTCCGGCCGCGTCCACCGGCGCCGGGGTGGGCGCCAGCGGCCTGCGGGAGCGCAGCTCCTTCGCCAGCAGCCTGGCCCGGTAGTCGCGGGGCATGTCGGCGTACCGCCAGGACTCCTCGCCGAGCCGGTCGAAGAGCTGGCCGAGGGCGTGGTGGTGGGCGTCGGCGTGCTCGCGGACGTCCATGGTGGCGAGCTGGAGGCCGAACGCGGCCAGAGTGCGGATGGTGCGGTCCAGCCTGCCGTCGGCGAAGAGCCCGCCCCGGTGCTCGCGCAGCGAGCTCTGGATCAGGGTGAGGTCCTGGAGCAGCTCGCTGGTGCCGAGGTAGTCGTGGCCGTCCTCGTGCGGGATGCCCTTGGCCAGACGGGTCTTGGTGTTCTCCAGCTTCTGCCGGATGCAGGTGGCCTTGAGGCGGTACGGCTCCTCGGCGTTCAGCCGCTTGTAGCGCGGGCTGATCTCCGGGAGGCGCTCCAGGTCGGCCTTGAGGGACTCCAGGAGTTCCTCGGTGGCGCCCGTGTAGCGGATGGAGTTCGACAGGAAGCCCCGCAGCTCGTCGATGAGCTCCAGGGCGTCGTTGATGCCGTGCTCGTGCTGGAGGATCAGGACGTCCCAGGTGACCTGCGGGGTGACGTTGGGGTTGCCGTCGCGGTCGCCGCCGATCCAGGTGCCGAAGGTCAGGGGGCGGGTGGCGTCGGGGATCCGGACGCCGACGCGCTCCAGCTCGGCGGTGAGGTCCTCGAGTACGTCCCCGACCGCGCCGGCGTGCAGCTCGTCGAGGTAGTAGATGGCGTTGCGGGCCTCGTCGGCGGGCTCGGGGCGGACGACGCGGAGTTCGTCCGTCTGCCAGACGAGGTCGATGTTCTCGGCCAGACGGGTGTCGTGGCGACGCCGGTCCGCCTCGATGACCGGGGTCTCCAGGAGGGCGGCGATCCGGCGGAGCTTGTTCAGCACCGAGCGGCGGGCGGCCTCGGTGGGGTGCGCGGTGAAGACGGGGCGGACGTTGAGGTTGGCGACGGTCTGACGCAGGTGCTCGGGGTCGGCGTCCTTGAGGCGGTCGGCCGTGCGGGCGAGGAGACCGCCCTCGGCGGCCCGGCGGGCCCGCAGCTCACGGCCGCGGTGCACCTGCTCGGTGACGTTGGCCAGGTGGAAGTAGGTGGAGAAGGCACGCACCAGCTTGGCGGCGGTCTCCAGTTCGGTGCCGCGCAGCAGCTCGGCGGCGGCCTCGCCGTCCTCACGGGTGAGGTGGCGCACCCGCTCGACCAGGTCCAGCAGCTCGGGACCCTCCTGGCGGACGAGGGTCTCGCCCAGGAGATCGCCGAGGCGGCGGATGTCGGCACGCAACTCACTACCGGTCGACGTGGCGCTCGTAGTCAGGTCGTCGGCACTGCTCACAGGTGCGGCTCCTTGCAGTGTTGAAGCTCGTCCGGGAGGGGAACCCGGAGTGCGGTCGTGCGGCAGCCGCCGCATACGGGCCGGACATCCGGGAAGAAATCAGAGCGGACCGCGCTGTCCGACCGACTCCAAGGATAGGTGTCGATGCGGACGCGCAGACTTTTGGGCTCTTGCCGTGAGACGGCGACGCACTGCCATACTTACGACGCCGTAGGTTACGGAACCGTAGGGACCGCCGTAACGGACCACGGGAAGGATTTCCGCAGCCCGGCACCTGTCTCAACCCTCGACCCCACAGGGGACGCCCCATGACCGCGAGCTCCGATGTGATCGATGACGCCCCGAAGTCGACCGACGGCCCCACACCGCCCTCCGCGACCCTGGGCGGCGAGCAGAAACGCTCGATCGAGCAGATCACGCTGGTCCTCTTCATCACCGTCCCCTTCCTCGCGCTGCTCGCGGCGGTGCCGCTGGCGTGGGGCTGGGGTGTGAGCTGGCTGGACCTCGGTCTGCTGGTCTTCTTCTACTACCTCGGATGCCACGGCATCACGATCGGCTTCCACCGCTACTTCACGCACGGCTCCTTCAAGGCCAAGCGGCCGCTGCGGATCGCGCTGGCGATCATGGGGTCGATGGCGGTCGAGGGGCCACTGGTGCGCTGGGTGGCCGACCACCGCAAGCACCACAAGTTCTCCGACGCCGAGGGCGATCCCCACTCGCCGTGGCGGTTCGGCGAGACGGTGCCGGCGCTGATCAAGGGCCTGTGGTGGGCCCACATCGCCTGGATGTTCGACGAGGAGCAGACCCCGCAGGACAAGTACGCACCGGACCTGATCAAGGACCCGGCGATCAGGGCGATCTCGCGCCAGTTCATCTACTGGACGATGCTCTCCCTGGCCCTGCCCGCCGTGATCGGCGGTCTGGTGACGATGTCCTGGTGGGGCGCGTTCACCGGTTTCTTCTGGGGCTCGCTGGTCCGCGTCTGCCTCCTCCACCACGTGACCTGGTCCATCAACTCGATCTGCCACGCGGTCGGCAAGCGGCCCTTCAAGTCGCGGGACCGCTCGGGCAACGTGTGGTGGCTGGCCGTGCTGTCCTGCGGTGAGTCCTGGCACAACCTGCACCACGCCGACCCGACCTCGGCCCGGCACGGGGTGATGCGGGGTCAGGTGGACTCCTCCGCGCGGATCATCCGCTGGTTCGAGATGCTGGGCTGGGCGTACGACGTGCGCTGGCCGTCACGCTCGCGTATCGATTCCCGCCGGATCACGGACGGGGACGGCTCCCGGCGCAAGGAGGAGACCGCCGAGGCGGCATGATGGACGCCGTGGCGACCGACTCCAGCAGTACCCCGAGTGACGAAGCGAAGCCGCGGCGTGCCCGGCGCACCCGGATGACGGGTGCCGAGCGCCGCGCGCAGCTTCTGGAGATCGGTCGCACCCTCTTCGCGGCGAAGGGCTTCGAGGCCACCTCGGTGGAGGAGATCGCGGCGAAGGCCGGCGTCTCCAAGCCGGTGGTGTACGAGCACTTCGGCGGCAAGGAGGGGCTGTACGCGGTGGTCGTGGACCGCGAGATGCGGCGCCTGCTGGACATGGTGACGAGCTCACTGACCGCGGGGCATCCCCGTGAGCTGTGCGAGCAGGCGGCCTTCGCCCTCCTCGACTACATCGAGGAGTTCACGGACGGTTTCCGCATCCTGGTCCGCGACTCCCCGATCCCCCAGTCCACGGGCTCCTTCGCCTCGCTCATCTCGGACATCGCCACGCAGGTGGAGGACATCCTGGGCCGCGAGTTCAAGAGCCGCGGCTTCGACCCGAAACTGGCCCCGCTGTACGCCCAGGCCCTGGTCGGCATGGTCGCCCTCACCGGCCAGTGGTGGCTGGACGTGCGCCGCCCGAAGAAGGCGGAGGTCGCCGCGCACCTGGTCAACCTGGCCTGGCACGGCCTGGACGGCCTGGAGGCGAAGCCGCACCTGATAGGGCGCCGCAAGAGCTGACCACGGCGGTACCCCGCGCCCCTCGGGGGACACGGGGTACCGCTCGACGGTCGCGGACCGGTGATCCGGTCAGCGCACCACCGTTCCGAACGCCACCCCGGCCGCGGGTACGCCGTCCGTTCCCGGCGCGTACGTCACGACGGTCTCCGTGCCCGCGTTGGTCACGTTGCCCCACGGCACCGCGTAGGCGGAACCGCGCGCGCCCGGGCCCTTGGGCATCCCCAGGTACAGGTGCGTGGCACCGGCGGAGATGTAGCCGCCGAGCTGCTGTCCCGCCCCCGACGTCCCGGGGACGCCGGCCTTGCCGGGCTCGACGACCACCTCGTTGTCGCCGGGGGCTCCGATCGGGGTGAAGACCGTCACGGAACCGGCGTCGGCCACGGTGCCGATGTCCTCGCCCGGGACGCCCACCGCGATCAGCGTGTTCTTCGTCGAGGCGACGGCGCCGGGTGCCAGTGAGACCGCGGAGACCTGCTCGCCGAGGCGGTCACCGGCCTCGGGGTCGCCGGCCACGTTGGCCGAGCCCTGGTTGAGCTCGGCCAGCTCGCTGACCGCGCCCGCGGCCGTGATCCGCAGGTTCACGACCCGGCCGGTGTCGGCGTCGGTGCTGTTGTCCTCGCCGGGCGAACCGACCGCGAGGATCGAGTCGGTCGCGGCGGTGGAGGAGGACGCGGTGGGCCGGTAAGACGTCATCGCGAGGGAGAAGCCGAACTTGTCGCCGGTCTCCGAGGAACCGCTGATCTCGGGTGCGGTGCTGTCCTGGTCGATGCCCGCCAGCGGGGTCGGGATGCCGTCCGAGTTCAGCGTGTGGCTGAGGATCTCCAGGCCGCCGGAGTCGTCGGCGCTGCCGATGGCCTCGTACGGCGTGCCGATCGCGAGGTGCTGCGGCGAGGCGGCGACCGTCGTGCCGAAGCGGTCTCCGGACTCCACCGTGCCGTGCACTCCGGCCGAGCCCTGGTTGATCGCCCGGTTGGTGGTGCCGCGCAGGTAGAAGCTGCTGCCCGCGTCGGCCAGTCCGTCGAGGTCCTCGCCGGGAACGCCGATGACGAGGTAGGGATCGCCGGCGGTGGTGATGCCGGCGGCGAGGGAGTGACCCATGCGGTCGCCGGCCTCGGAGGCGGAGGCGAGGATCGAGCCGGCGCCCTGACCCTGTTCCAGGGCGAGCTCGGCGGGGCCCTTGGTGAGACCGTCGGCCGAGCCGTACAGCACCTGGACGAGGCCCGCGTCGGCGGCGCTGCCGATGTCCTCGGCCGGGGTGCCCACGACCAGGTCGGTGTAGCCGTCGAGGTTGTGGTCGACCACGGCGAGCGCGGAGCCGAACTGGTCGTTCTCCTCGGCAGCGCCGCTCACGCCCGCGGTGTTCTGGGACAGCGCGAGGGTGCCCTTGCCGCCGCCCAGGACGACATGCACGACACCTGCCTTGGCGACGGTGCCGACGGCGGCCTGCGGGTCCGCGATCGCGGTGTCGCGGACGCCGTCGCCGTTGAAGTCGACGATGCGGGCGGCCTGGACGCGGGTGGTGACCCAGTCGCGGATGTCGTCGAGGCGGGTGGCGACGGCGCCGGTGCGGGTCTCCGTGGAGTTGAAGCAACCGCCCTGCCAGGAACGGCTGTTGACCCCGGCGAGCTGCGGGCTGCCGTTCACCGTGCGGAAGAGGGGGCCGCCGGTGTCGCCGGCGCAGATCGCGTCGCCGTCCTTGCCGGTGACGGCGAGGGTGGTCACACCGACGGTGTCGGCGGTGAACGCGCCCTGGTGCATGCGCAGCGGCGCCCACTCGGTGGCGGTGCGGCCGTAGCCGGTGCTCACGAGGCTCTCGCCGGCGGTCGGCATGGCGGCGGCGATCGCGGCCGGGGCGATGCCGGTGACGGGCCGGTTCAGCCGGGCGAGGACGAGGTCGCGGTCGGAGCGCGGGGCGAGCTCGACGACCGTGCGGGACTGGCCGCTCGTGGTGGTGGTGTCGGTGCGGCCGATGACCGCGGTGGTGGCCTGGGCGGGCTTGCCCGCGCGGATCTGGAAGCTGCCGGAGGGGTCGTCGGCGAAGCAGCTCGCGGCGGTCAGCACCCAGTACGGGTCGACCAGGGCTCCGGAGCAGCGGCGGGCGCCGTCGCCGATGTCGAGCCGGGCGGTGAAGGCGTACGCGCCGTCGGCAGCGGGGTCGCCCGCGACGGCGTGGGCGGCGGGCGCGAGGCCGGTGACGCCGAGCGCTACGGACGCGGCGAGCAGGGCGCCGGTGAGCGCCGTACGGGGTCTGTGGTGGGCCACGGTGAGGTTGTCCCTTGTGAGTCGGGGGCGCGGTGTCGCGAGGTCAGCCGGTGACGCGGAGTTCGAGCAGGATGGTGGGGGCACCGCCCACGCCCTCTCCGACGCCCTTGAACTCGCCCTTGGCGACGTCCACGGTCTGGGTCTGGCCCTCGGCGCTCAGTTCGGCGCGGACCGCACGGGCCTCGGTGGCGAGGGCGTAGACCTCGGGGATCTCCAGGGTGAGCCAGCCGGTGGCCGCGGTGGAGCGGAAGCAGAACTTGCCGTCGGCGGTCTTCCGGGTCCAGACCTCGATCTGGTCGGTGGCGGCCGGGTCGCAGGTGGTGAGGGTGATACGGCCGTCGCCGCGCTTTAGGGTGATGCCCTGCTCGGCGAGGATCTTCGCGGCGCCCGGGTAGGTGAAGTCCTCCACGGCGACCGGGGGGACGTCGTCGGCCGCGGTCCGGGCGGCGTCGGGCGGGGCGGCGACGGCGTAGGCGGCGGCACCGACCAGTACTGCGGTGCCGGCGAGGCCGGCGCACAGCAGCCTGCGGGTTCTGGATATCACAGAGTTTCCCTTCCGTTGAATGCGCGAAATAGGACGCAGCAGGAATGAAGCAGAAAAAGGAAAGGAAAAGTGATGTGCGTCACTCGCCACGCAGAGCGAATGACGAAAGCCCCCTTTTGCCCGCTGTAAGCGCAGAGCACCCGCCTCCCCGTTGCGGAAAGCGAACATAACAAAGCACCGGGCAAAAACAAAGCGCTCACAAAGCAGGGGCAAAGCGTATGCTCTCCCGGTCGAGATCCGACCCCCGGCCAGGGGAACGGCCGGGAAGCGGAAGGTTGCTTCTCAATTGAGAAATAGACTGCTCGGCGGGGGGAGACGGCTGACCACGGCCGTGGGTCTCTCCCTGCTGCCGGCCCTGTTGGCAGGGCTCCTGTCCGCCGCCCCCGCCGCGGCCGTGGACGACCCTGTCGAGCCCGAGCCGACCGGCATGGAACACATACCGGCGACCGACCGGGGCAAGGTCGTCGAACTGTGGAAGACCGGCGGGCCGGGGGTGCGCGCGGCCGCCGAGGCCGCGCTGACCGGCAGTGACACGGCCGTACGCCGGTTCCTGGACCAGGAGCGGGTGGTCGCGCAGCTCGGTGACGACCGGGTCGCCACCGTGCAGATCCTGTCGATGGGCGGACGCGCGGTCCGCGCCGCCGCCGAGACCGCGCTCGCGGGCACGTCCGAGCAGCTGACGGCGTTCCTGAAGGACGGCTGGAAGCAGCCGCTGGAGGAGGACCAGCGGGTCGAGGCCGCGCGCGTCGTGGCCTTCGGCGGCCGTGAGGTGCAGTCCAAGGGCCGGGCGGCGCTGAACGGGAGCATCGAGGACGTCCGGGCCTTCCTGAACGAGGGCCAGTACGCCGCCCGCGACAACGACGACCGCGTGGCCCTGGTGCAGATCATCAGCACCGGTGGCCCGGCCACCCGGGAGGCGGGCCGGGCGGCGCTGAACGGCACGATGGACGACGTACGGGAGTTCCTCGCCGTCGGCCAGCACATCGCCCGCGCCCGGGACCAGGAACAGGCCACCGTCGCCCAGCTCGCGGAGCAGGCGACGGAGGCGGGCCGGCAGGCCGCCGAGGAGACCGAGGCCGCCAAGGACGCCTCGGACAAGGCGATCGCGGCGACCAAGCTCGCCAAGGAGGCCGCCGAGAAGGCCGCCAAGGAGACCGAGGCCGCCAAGGACGACGCCCAGCGGGCCTCCGGCGCCGCGGGCCGGGCGGCGGACGCTGCCCGGGGCGCGGCCCGCGCCGCCGAGCAGGCCATCGCCTCCGCGCGTGCCGCCAACACCTCGGCGCGCATCGCCGCGAACGCCGCCGCACAAGCGGCCTCGGCAGCCGCCGCTGCCGCCCAGGCCGCGTCGAGCGCACGCTCGGCCGCGGCCGACGCGGCGACCGACGCGACCAAGGCGGACGCCGCCAACAAGGCCGCGGCGAAGGCCCGGGACGCGGCCAAGGGGGCGAAGAAGGCCGCCGAGGCGGCGAACCACGCGGGCGTGGCCGCCACCGAGGCCGGCAAGGCGGCCAAGGCCGCCCTCAGCGCCGGGGCCAACGCGGACGCGGCCGCCGCCGCGGCGACGGCCGCGAGCGGATACGCGGGCGTGTCGGACGCTCAGGCCCAGCGGGCCCGGGACGCCGCCGCCGACGCCCGTCGGCACGCGGCCGACGCGACTGCGGCCGCCAACCGGGCCGAGGCGCTCGCCACCCGCTCCGCGCAGGCCGCCTACGAGGCACGCGACGCGGCGAACGCGGCCGCCGTGCACGCCGAGAACGCGGCGACCGCCGCCGAGGAGGCGGCCAAGCACGCGGGCGAGGCCGCCAAGGCCGCCGAGGAGTCCACCAAGCACGCCAACGCCGCCACCGAGGCCGCCAACGCGGCAATCGCGGCCGTGGACAAGGCCCGTGCGACCTTCGACCTGGCCCGTGAGGTGGAGAAGGCCGAACTCGCCGCCCGCAGCGCGCAGTCGAAGGCCCGCGCCGAGTACCTGAAGAGGCTGACCGAGGAGCGCGAGGCGCGCGAGCAGGCCAAGGCCGAGGAGGCCAGGACCAAGGACGCCGAGGCGGCCGCCCTCGCCCAGGAGGCCGCGACCCCCGGCGTGGACGTGGCCGGGGCCGCGGCCAAGGGCCGCAAGGTGGCCCTGCACATCGCGGCCACGCGCGGTCCGTGGAGCGTGACGGCCGCAGAGGTCGCCCTGTCCTCCTCCGACTCGGAGGTCGTGGCGTACCTGAAGAGCGGCCTGAAGCGGGCGCAGGACCAGGACGAGCGGGGCCGGGTCGACCAGCTGGCCACCGACGCGGGCTCCGCGGACGTGCGCACGGCGGCGGAGACGGCACTGGACGGCGACACCGCCGCGATCCGCGCGTTCCTGGAGACCGGCCAGCACCGGGCCGCCGCGAACGACTACCGGGTGGAGATCACCAAGCTCCTCGACGGCGCCGGCCCCGGCGTCAAAAGGGACGGGCAGGCCGCGCTGGACTCCGGCTCCACCGACCGTATGCGGGAGTACCTGACCACGGGCTACTTCACCGCCCGTACGAACGACGAGCGCGTACGGGCCGTGCAGCTGATGGAGAGCGGGGGGCCCGAGCTGTCGGCGGCCGCCGAGGTCGCGCTCGCCGGACCGCCGGACGTGCTGCACGCGTTCATCCAGGTCGGGCAGTTCTCCGCGCTGCGCGCCGACCGGCTGACGGCCACCCATGTGGCCCGGGTGCAGGGGCTGATCGCCGGCGCGGCCCGGGTGGCGTGGACCGCCCAGGAGAACGCGGCCCTCGCCCAGAAGGTCGCCGCCGAGGCCCGCAAGGCCGCCGAGAAGGCCGCCGAGTACGCCCAGCAGGCGAAGGACTCGGCCGCGCAGGCGGACGTGTACGCGGACCAGGCGCGCGCCTCGGCCGCGGCGGCCGAGAAGTCGGCGGCGGACGCGGCGGCCTCGGCCCGTACGGCCCGCGCGGCCGAGGCGGACGCCCACGCGGCGGCCCGCCGCGCCACCGACTCCGCGGCGCAGGCGACGGCTTCGGCCACGGCGGCGCAGGGGTCGGCCGGAGCGGCGTGGCAGGCGGCGAACGAGGCACGGGCCTCCGCGAACGCGGCCGGCAAGTCCGCCGACGAGGCGCAGAAGGCCTCCGACGAGGCGATCGTCATCACCGCGATCAAGATCTGGCAGGAGGCCGAGGCCGACCGCAAGGACGCCGAGTACCGCAAGGACGCGGCCGAACTCCAGGAGCTGGAGGACGCGTTCGCGGACATGGCGGCAGGGGAGGACAGCGACTGGTGGGACTACGTCTCCGGCGCCGGCCACCTGGTCCTGGACGCGGCGGGCGTGGTCCCGGGCTTCGGCGAGGCCTTCGACCTGATCAACTGCGGCTGGTACGGAGCCGAGGGCGACGCCTGGAACTCCGGACTGTCCTGCGCGGCCGCGATCCCGATCATCGGCTGGGGTGCGACCGGCACGAAGTGGGGCAAGGCCGGGTACTCGGCGGTCGAGGCGTTCGCGAAGTCGATGCGGGCGAACGGGCAGGTGCCGCACATCTGGGCGATCCCGCGGGGCGCCGCGAACGCGCCGCACGTCAAGACGGCCGCCCAGAACGCCTCGAAGCACTGGCAGAAGCACAAGGCGGAGTTCCCGGAACTGGGCTCGGCCCGGGAGTACGTCGAGATGGCTCACGGAATGCGGTCGATGAACAAGACGCCGCCGCCGCCCGGCTACCGCATCTTCGACCGCGGCAACGGCGGTTACGTGATCTACGAGAAGAACTCCAACACGCTGGCCGTGTACAACCCGGACGGTCTGCCCATGTCGATGAACCGCCCGGCGCCCAGGAGCGCAAGCAACCCGAACGGGTTCGACACCAGTCGCTGGCCCACCCTGGAGGACTACCTCCGGGCCAACGGCACGGAACGCTGACCCCGACCCGACCGAGAGGAGCCGTACGGAAATGTCGTCCGAACCGGGAAGCCCGCCGGGCCCCGAGTGGGAGACCGTCTGCCGTGTCTGTGGATACGACGACGGAGTGGAGCCCTTCTGGGAGGGGGGCTGGCCCAACGAAGGGGCCATCTGCCCGTGCTGCGGGAACGAGCCCAGCATGAGCGATGTCAGTGTGATGGGCCTGCGCGACTACCGCGGCTACTGGCTCGGCCTGGGCGCCCCCTGGAACTCGCCCGGTTCACGCCCCAAGGACTGGGACATCCTGGAGCAGGTGAAGCACATCCCGGCGGAGTGGCGCTGACCGTCACCGCCCGCAGGACGGCCCGTGCACCTCGTGGTGCACGGGCCGTCGTGTCTGTCGCGGATCAGTGCTTGAAGACGTCCTTGGTCTTCTCCTTGGCCTGGCGAGCGTCGCCCTTGGACTGCGCGGCACGGCCCTCGGCCTCCATGCGCTCGTTGCCGACCGCGCGCCCCACCGTCTCCTTGGCCTTGCCCTTGGCCTGCTCCACCTTGGCCTTGGCCTTCTGGTCTCCTGCCACGGTTCTCACTCCCAGCGGTGGACGACTTCGCTTTCATCACTGCGGGTGACCCCTGGTAGCCCGCTCAAACCCGTCAGTTCTTCTTGCGCGCCACCGCGAAGACCCGGCGGAACGGGAACGGGGTGCCGTGCGGGCCCCTCGGATACGCCTCGCGCAGGGCGGACCGGTACGCGGCCAGGAACTCCTCCCTGGCCCCCGGGTCGTCGGCGAGGGCGGCCAGGAGCGGGCGCAGGCCCGTGCCCTTCACCCAGTCCAGGACCGGGTCCTCGCCCTGGAGCAGGTGCACGTAGGTCGTCTCCCAGGCGTCGGCCTCGCAGCCCAGGTCGGCCAGCACCGCCAGATAGGCCTCGGGCGTGAGCACGGCGTCCTCGTGGCGCAGGGCGTCCGCGAGGCCCGCGGACTCCGCCAGTTCGCGCATCAGGCGGTGGCTCGGGGAGCCGAAGTTGCCGGGGACCTGGAGGGCGAAGGTGCCGCCCGGGGCGAGCCCGGCGATCCACTCCGCGAACCGCTCCACGTGCCCCGGCACCCACTGGAGCGTGGCATTGCTGACGATCAGGTCGTACGGCCGCGCGGGCGTCCAGGTGCGCACGTCCGCGTGGGCGAAGTCGAGGCTCCCGCCGCCGGCCGTGGGTCCCGCGTACTCGACCCGTGCCTTGTCGAGCATCTCGGCCGAGTTGTCGTAGCCGGTGATGCGGGCGGTGGGCCAGCGGGTGGCGAGGAGCGTGGTCACGTTGCCGGGGCCGCAGCCGAGGTCGGCGATCAGGGGTGCCCGGCCGGGCAGGTCCGGGACCCTGGCGAGGAGGTCGGTGAAGGGGCGGGCGCGGTGGCCGGCGTGGCGGAGGTACTGAGCGGGGTCCCAGGTCGTCATGGGGCTCAGTGTTCCCGCCATTTTAGCTTGACGTCAAGAGGCTTGATATCAAGAGACTCCACATCAAGAGACTTCATGTCGACACAACCACTACACTGATCGTCATGGAGGACGAGGTCGATCGGCTGGTCGCTGCGTGGCGCCGGGAGCGCCCTGACCTCGACGTGGAACCGCTCGAGGTGCTCAGCCGGGTGAGCAGACTGGCCCGGCACCTGGACCGGGCGCGCCGGCTGGCCTTCGCCGAGCACAGCCTGGAGCCCTGGGAGTTCGACGTGCTGACCGCGCTCCGGCGCGCGGGGACGCCGTACCAGCTCTCCCCGGGGCAGCTTCTGACACAGACCCTGGTCACCTCGGGCACCATGACCAACCGCATCGACCGGCTGGCCAAGAAGGGCCTGGTGGAACGGCTGCCCGACCCGAGCGACCGGCGCGGAGTGCTGGTCAGGCTCACCGAGGACGGCAAGGACCGCGCGGACCAGGCCCTCGCCGGTCTGCTGGAACAGGAACGCGCGATCCTCGCCGAGCTCTCCCGCGCCCAGCGCGGGGAACTGGCCGGGCTGCTACGCCAGTTGACCGCCCCGTTCGACAACATCCCCGGCTAGGTCGGCCGGCCCCACACCCGCGCGCCGCGCCAACGCGACGGCGGCCAGGGTCGAATGGACTCCCAGCTTGCCGAGGACGTTCTGCATATGGGTGCGGACCGTGTGCGGGGAGAGGAACAGCCGCTCGGCGACCGCCTTGCGGCCCAGCCCGGCCACCATGCAGCGCAGCACCTCGCGCTCCCTCGGGGTGAGGGACTCCACCAGGCGCTCGCTCTCGGTGCGGTGCTTGCGGGCGGCGGTGAGCTCGCGCAGTACGCCCGTGAGCAGCGCGGGCGGCAGATGGGTCTCGTCCCGCAGGACCCCCCGGATGACGGTGAGCAGCCGGGACAGCGAGCAGTCCTTGGCGACCCAGCCCGAGGCGCCGGCCTGAAGCGCGAGCGCGGCCCGGCGCGGGTCGTCCTTCTCGGCGAGCACGACGATCCGGACCGCCGGCTGCGCCGTACGGACCCCGGCGACCAGCGAGATGCCGTCGACCAGACCGTCCTCGTTGCCCTCCTGCACGGAGACCGCGGGCCTGATGCCCTGGACGTTGCCGCCCAGGTCGGCGTCGACGAGCAGGACGTCGAAGCGGCGGCCCTCGGCGGCCGCGCGCTCCAGCGAGCGCAGCGCGGCAGGACCGCTGCCGGCCGCGGAGACCTCCACGTCCGGCTCGGCCGCGAGCGCCGCGGCGAGCGATTCGGCGAAGATGCGATGGTCGTCGACGACCAGGACTCGGATGCGAACCACGTAACCCCCTTCCCCGAGCTCTCGAAGAGCAGGGGATACCCCATCGCCATCGTCTGAGGACGACTCGGGAGACGACACCGCCGCGAGTACGACGCCTGAAGCACGATGGCCGCACGGCCGCCGCCGCGCAAGAACTGCTACCCCCACTTCGGGCGCCGTACCCGGCTGTCTCGCCCCCCTGCATCAGCACCGGCCCCCACCGGTGCTGTTCATCAGGGTACGGCCGGGGGGCAGGAGCGGAAGGTTATTTGCAGAACTGGCTGTCCGGGGCGTTTATGGTGAGCCGCATGTTTCGTCTGGAGACAGAAGTCGACAAGGCCCGGCTCGATCTGCTCCGCACCCGGCTGCGGGACGCCAACACGGCGGCCTCCCCGGTGCTCCGGGCCCTGCGCGGAACCCCAGGTGAGCGGGAACTTCCGCTCCACCTCTGGGTGTTGGACGAGACGGGCGCCCTGGCGGGCGGACTGGTCGGCCACACCTGGGCCGGCTGGCTCCACGTGACCTATCTCTGGGTCGACGAACGGCACCGCGGGGCGGGTCTGGGTTCGCAGTTGCTCGCACAGGCGGAGCGCACGGCGCGTCACGAGCGGGGCTGCGCCTCCGTGCGCCTGGAGACCTGGGACTTCCAGGCGCCGGAGTTCTACCGGAAGCAGGGATACGACGTGGTGTGCGTGATCCCGGACTATCCGCCGGGGGTCACGGAGTTCACGCTGACCAAGCGGCTCAGCCCCTGAAGCGCCAGGAGCCCGGATCGTCCGCGGGTTCCAGGCCGAGCTCGCTCGCGATGCCGGCCGCGCGGCGGTGGGAGACGTCGGGGTAGTGCTCGGGGTGCACCTCGACGAAGCCGTTGGGGTCGGCGGCGGCCGTGCGCAGGGCCTCGCGCAGGATGTGCTCCTGCTCCTCCAGCCTGGTCCGCTCCTCCCGTCGGCGGGAGACGGTCATGCCCCGGCGGGCCGTGGCCGCGACCACGCCGAGCGCGATCAGCGCGAAGGCCCCGACGCTCAGCACGTCCCGGGTCGCGTCCAGGTCTCCGGGGATCCGGGGGCGCAGTTCGCCCCGGGGGTCGGCGAGCACGGTGACGCGCTGGCCGAGGGCGAAGCTGCCGGACCTGGCCTGGAGGGCGGGGCCGGGGAGCCGGGTGCCGTCGCGGCGGGCGAGGGCGTAGTCGTAGGTGTGGTCGGCCCGGCTCTGGTCGGGGTCGAGCCACTCGCGCACGACGGTCGCGCTGATCCGCTCGCCCCGCCGCTCCAGGGTGAGGTCGTCGCGGGCCAGGTCGGCGATGTACACGGCCACCAGGGAGGCGCCCACCACGAGGAGCGCGGCGGACAGGCCGGTCTCGTCGGCGGCGAGTTTCGTCAGCAGCACGGCGAGGAGCACGCCGTGGGCGATCCACAGGGGCACCAGGAGGCCGGAGCCCTGATGGTCCGCCAGCACGAAGAGGCCGACGATCGCGGCAAGCGCGTAGCAGCCGATGCCGATCGCCGACAGGATGCGATGACGCCCTCGACTCACGCTCCGAACCTACTGGGGCGTACGTCAGGGTGAGGCCCGGCTTTCCCCAAGTTCGGATCAAGCCGGGCAAAACAGCGGTCAGCCGGTCTCAGGCCAGACGCCGGGCCCCCGCGGAGGGAACCGCCTCGAAGACCCGCGGAGCGGTGAACTCCGCGGCGGCGAAGGCCTGTTCGACCGCCTTGGTGATGGCCTCCACGTCGGTCGCCTCGGCCAGCACGATCGCCGAGCCGCCGAAGCCGCCGCCGGTCATCCGGGCGCCCAGGGCACCGGAGGCGAGGGCGGTGTCGACGACCAGGTCCAGCTCCGGGCAGGAGATCCGGAAGTCGTCCCGCAGCGAGGCGTGGCCCGCGACCAGCACCGGGCCGATCGCGCGGGTCTCGCCCGACTCCAGCAGGGCGACGACCTTCTCGACCCGCTCGTCCTCGGTGACCACGTGCCGCACCAGGCGTACGGCCTCCTCGTCGTCGCCGAGCCGTCCGAGGACCGCGTCGAGCTCGCCGTAGGGGATGTCCCGCAGCGCGTCGACGCCGAGCAGGGCCGCGCCCCGCTCGCAGCCGGCGCGGCGCTTGCCGTACTCACCCTCGCTGTGCGAGTGCTTGACCTGCGTGTCGACGACGAGCAGGACCATGCCCTCGGCGGCGAGGTCGAAGGGGATCTGCTTCTGGGAGAGGTCCCGGGTGTCGAGGAACAGGGCGTGGCCGCTCTCGCAGCAGGCGGACGCGGTCTGGTCCATGATCCCGGTGGGGGCGCCGACGTAGACGTTCTCGGCGCGCTGGCACAGCCGGGCCAACTGCCAGCGCTGGAGGCCGAGTTCGTACAGATCGTTCAAGGCGAGCGCGACGACGACCTCCAGGGCCGCCGACGAGGACAGGCCCGCGCCCGCCGGGACGGTCGAGGTGAGGTGGATGTCCGCGCCGGTGACCGGGTGGCCGGCCTCGCGCAGCGCCCAGACCACTCCGGCCGGGTAGGCGGTCCAGTTCCGGTCGCTCTCCGGGGCGAGGTCGTCCAGGCGCAGCTCGACGACGCCGCCCTCGACGTCGCCCGAGTGCAGCCTGAGGACGCCGTCGGTGCGCCGGGAGACGGCCGCGGTCGCGGTGTGCGGCAGCGCGAAGGGCATCACGAAGCCGTCGTTGTAGTCGGTGTGCTCACCGATGAGGTTGACGCGGCCCGGCGCCGACCAGACACCTTCGGGGTCGGTCCCGTACAGCTCGACGAAACCGTCCCGCACCTGCTGTGCCACTACTGCTCCTTCGCGATGTGCTGCGCGAACTCCCAGGCGTCCGCGACGATCCCCGCGAGGTCCGCGCGGGTCGGGTTCCAGCCCAGCTTCTCGCGGGCGGTGGCGGCGGAGGCGACCAGGGTGGCCGGGTCGCCGCCCCGGCGGGGGGCCACGATCTCGGGGATCGGGTGGCCGGTCACCTGGCGGACCGTCTCGATGACCTGGCGGACGGAGAAGCCCTCGCCGTTGCCGAGGTTGCAGATGAGGTGCTCGCCCGGCTCGGCCGCCTTCAGCGCGAGGAGGTGGGCGTCGGCCAGGTCGGCGACGTGGATGTAGTCGCGGACGCAGGTGCCGTCCGGGGTCGGGTAGTCCTCGCCGAAGACCGAGATCGCCTCCCGCCTGCCCTGGGCGACCTGGAGGATCAGCGGGATGAGGTGCGACTCGGGGTCGTGCCGCTCGCCCTGGTTGCCGTAGGCGCCGGCGACGTTGAAGTAGCGCAGCGAGACGGCACCGAGGCCGTGGGCGTTCGCCTCGCTGGTGATCATGAAGTCGACGGCGAGCTTGGAGGCGCCGTACGGGTTGGTGGGCTTCGTGGGCGCCGACTCGACGATCGGCACCTCCTCGGGCTCCCCGTACGTGGCGGCCGTGGAGGAGAAGACGAGCTTCCTGACGCCGGCCTCGCGCATCGCGCCGAGCAGGGCCATGGTGCCGCCGACGTTGTTGTCCCAGTACTTCTCGGGCTTCACGACCGACTCGCCGACCTGCGAGGACGCGGCGAAGTGGAGCACGCCGTCGTAGGAGGAGTCGAGCCACTTGGCGGCGTCGCGGATGTCGCCCTCGATGAACGAGGCGCCCGTGGGCACTCCCTCGCGGAAGCCGGTGGAGAGGTTGTCGAGGACGACGACTTCGTGGCCCGCCTCGATGAGGTGCTGGGCCACGACCCCGCCGACATACCCCGCGCCACCTGTCACCAGGTACTTCATGAACTCGCTACCTCTCGCAGTCGCTGTGCCGCGGCCTCCGGCCGGATGTCGTTGATGAAGACGTTCATCCCCGACTCGGAGCCCGCGAGGAACTTCAGCTTGCCGGACGTACGACGGATGGTGAAAAGCTCCAGGTGCAGCGCGAAGTCGTCGCGGTTGACGCCCTCGAAGTCCTCCAGCGCACCGAACGGCGCCTGGTGCCAGGCGGCGATGTACGGCGTCGGAGGCTCACCCTCGCCGAAAATCCGGTCGAAGCGCTTCAAGAGTTCCAGATAGACCTGAGGAAACTCTGTGCGGGCCTCCTCGTCGAGCCCGAGCAGATCGGGCACCCGGCGCTTCGGGTACAGGTGCACCTCGTACGGCCAGTGCGCGGCGTAGGGCACGAACGCGACCCAGTGCTCGCCCTCCAGGACCACCCGCTCACCGGCGAGCTCGCTCTCCAGTACGGCGTCGAAGAGGTTCTCCCCTCCGGTCGCGTCCTTGTGCGCGGCGAGAGAACGCAGCATCAGGGCGGTGCGAGGGGTGGTGAAGGGGTACGCGTAGATCTGGCCATGGGGGTGACCCAGGGTCACACCGATCTCCGCACCTCTGTTCTCGAAACAGAAGACCTGCTCCACGGAGGGCAGATGAGACAGCTCCGACGTCCGGTCGGTCCACGCGTCCAGGACGAGTCGCGCCTGCTCCTCCGTGAGATCCGCGAAGGAGGAGTTGTGGTCGGAGGTGAAGCAGACGACCTCGCAGCGCCCCGAGTCGCCGGCCAGCGAGGGGAAACGGTTCTCGAAGACCACGGCGTCGTACGACGAGTCCGGGATCTCGCTGAGGCGCTCACCCTGCGAGGGGCACAGCGGGCACTCGTCCTTGGGCGGGTGGTAGGTCCGCCCCTGTCGGTGCGAGGCGATGGCCACGGAGTCGCCGAGCAGCGGATCCCGACGAACCTCGGACGTGGTGACAGTCCGCTCCAGCGGGCGCCGGTCCACGGCGTCGCGGACGGTGTCGTCGCGCAGGTCGTAGTAGATGAGCTCGCGACCGTCGGCCAGCCGGGTCGAGGTCTTCTTCACCGCTGAACTCCTTCACCCAAACATAACTAAACACAAATAACCATAACCGCCCACCTGCGTCAACACCGCAATCAAACAAAGCGCATCAGTCGAGGTGTTCAATTGCTGACTATGCAATCCCCCACAAACGGCGCATACGCCGCACATAACGCATACCTCGCGGCCGAGCTGAGGCTCCCCACCAACTGGCTCGACTACACGATCCTCGGCATCTACTTCGTCGTCGTCCTCGGGATCGGCTTCGCCGCCCGCCGCTCGGTGAAGACGAGCCTGGACTTCTTCCTCTCAGGCCGCTCCCTGCCGGCCTGGATCACGGGTCTCGCCTTCATCTCGGCCAACCTGGCGGCGACCGAGATCCTCGGCATGGCCGCCAACAGCGCCCAGTACGGCGCCTACACGGTCCACTGGTACTGGATCGGCGCCATCCCGGCCATGGTCTTCCTCGGCCTGGTGATGATGCCCTTCTACTACGGCAGCAAGGTGCGCTCGGTCCCCGAGATGCTGCTCCTGCGCTTCGACAAGTGGGCCCACCTGCTGAGCTCGGCGCTGTTCGCCTTCGCGGCCATCCTGATCGCGGGCGTGAACCTCTACGCCCTGGCAATCGTCGTGGAGGCCCTGCTCGGCTGGCCCCAGTGGGTGGCCATCGTGGTCGCGGGCGCCTTCGTCCTCGCCTACATCACCCTCGGCGGCCTGTCCTCCGCCATCTACAACGAGGTCCTCCAGTTCTTCGTGATCCTGGCGGCCCTGATCCCTCTGGTCGTCCTGGGCCTGAAGAAGGTGGGCGGCTGGGGCGGCCTCACCGACAAGCTGACGGCGGAGCACGGCGCCAACTTCACCACCGCCTGGGGCGGCACGGGCATCGGCAGCGCGAACCCGCTGGGCGCGAACTGGCTCACGATCGTGCTGGGTCTGGGCTTCGTCCTGTCCTTCGGCTACTGGACGACGAACTTCGCGGAGGTCCAGCGGGCCCTGTCCGCGAAGAACCTCTCGGCGGCCCAGCGCACCCCGCTCATCGCCGCGTACCCGAAGATCTTCATCGTGTTCCTGGTGATGATCCCGGGCCTGGTGGCGGCCGCCCTGATCCCCGGCTTCGGCACGGCCGACTCGGGCTACCAGTACAACGACGCCATCCCCTACCTCATGGAACAGCTCCTGCCGAACGGCGTCCTCGGCATCGCGGTCACCGGCCTCCTGGCCGCCTTCATGGCCGGCATGGCGGCGAACGTCTCGTCCTTCAACACCGTGTTCACCAACGACATCTGGGGCCGCTACGTGCGGCGGGGCCGGGAGGACGAGTACTACGTCCGCTTCGGCCGCCTGATCACGGTCATCGGCGTCTGCGCCTCCGTGGGAACGGCCTTCCTGGCCTCCTCCTTCTCGAACATCATGAGCTACCTCCAGACGCTGTTCTCCTTCTTCAACGTGCCGATGTTCGTCGTCTTCATCGTCGGCATGTTCTGGAAGCGGGCGTCGGCGAAGTCCGGCTTCTGGGGTCTGCTCGCGGGCACGGTCGCGGCGATGGTGAACTACTTCTGGATCTACAAGCAGGGCATCATCGACATCCCGACCGACCAGGGCGCCAACTTCGTCTCCGCGATCGTGGGCTTCGTGGCGGGTGCGGTGGTGATGGTCGCGGTGTCCCTCTTCACGGCCCCGAAGCCCGCGGAGGAACTCCAGGGCCTGGTCTACGGCACGACGTCCCCGGGCATGTCCGAGCCGCCGGCCGCGGGCGACGACGCGTGGTACCGGCGGCCGGCGCTGCTGGGCTGGGGTGCGGTCGTGCTGGCCGCCGCCTGCTACATCCCGTTCTCGTTCTGATCGCGGAGGATTCGAGGAACCATGTCCGAACACGACGTCCAGCGGGAAGTCTCCGAACTCCAGGCCAAGTCGGCCACGGCGGCCCGCATCTTCGACCTGCGCCGCATCATCGGCGGCCTGTTCGTCCTCTACGGCATCATCGTCACGATCGCCGGCATCAACCCCTCCGACTCCTCCCTCGACAAGTCGGAGGGCATCAACATCAACCTGTGGACGGGCCTGGGGATGCTGCTCCTGGGCATCTTCTTCCTGGTCTGGCTGAAGCTGAAGCCTGCGGCGCCGGTGCGGGTGGATCCACCGGAGGGTGAGGACGGCGCCTGAGGGGTGCCGGGTTCGGTTGGCGGGCGACTGCGGGTCCGTTGTGGCTGGTCGCGCAGTTCCCCGCGCCCCCAAGGAGTGCAGTCCATGTGAGCCAGGCGTTCAGGGGCGCGGGGAACTGCGCAAGAACGCCCGCCCCCACCCAGCCGCAGACGTCACGGCCCCGCCGCCGGTGGCACCGGGCCGGCGCGGTCCAACAGGCCCGTCCGCGCAGCCAGTGCCGCCGCCTCCAGGCGAGACCCGACTCCCAGTTTCATCAGCACCCGCTGCACATGCGTCCGCGCGGTCGACGGCGCTATCCCCATCCCCGCCGCGATCAGCCGCGTGTCCTCCCCGTCGGCCACCCGCACCAGCACCTCCACCTCCCGAGGCGTCAGCATCTGGAGCAACCGCTGCCCCTCGTCGTCCGGCTGCGCCGCGGGATTCAGCAGCTCGCTGAACGCCCCCTGCAACAACTGCGGCGCCACCGCCGCCTCTCCCGCCCGCGCCTTCATGATCGCCCGCTCGACACCCTCGATCCGCTCGTCGTGCCGCACATAGCCGGAGGCCCCCGCGGCGAACGCGGCGGCGATCCCGCGAGGGCTCGGGACCGGCCCCAGCACCAGCACCGCCACCTGCGGCCGCTCCCGCTTGATCTTCACGACCGGGTCGAACATCCCCGGCTCGGCCGGCGTGGCCGTACCCAGCAGGCACACCTCGGGCGCCCGGCTGATCACCAGCTCCGCCGCCCCCGCGGCAGGCGCCGCCGCCGCGAGCACCCGGTGCCCCCGCAGCTTCAGTGCCGAGGCCAGCGCCTCGGCGAGCAATCGGTGGTCGTCGACCACCATGAGCCGAACTCCCATCGAGCAACCCCCCAGTCCCCCCATGGATCCGCGTGAATGCCCCACTATGGATGCCCACTGATCCGCGCGGACAGAGGCCCTCTCCCAGCCCCCCGCCCTTCATGCACCCGGAAGCTACACGCTAGTTCGACGTTGCGCTTCCCCTACCGGCGAGAAGTGTCCCGGAAGTGCTGAATTCCCGGCTTTCCTGGCGTTCGAGGACGATGTGCGAGACCTTCACGCATTCTCACGGCCTTCACGCGTTCTCACGACCGTCACGCGTCCTCGGCCAGCTCCAGCCACCGCATCTCCAGCTCCTCCCGCTCCCCCGCGAGATCCCGCAGCTCGGCGTCGAGCGTGGCGACCTTCGCGAAGTCGGTGGCGTTGTCGGCGATCTGCGCGTGCAGCTTGTTCTCCCGCTCGGAGATCTTGTCGAGCTGCCGCTCGATCTTCTGGAGCTCCTTCTTCGCGGCCCGCTGATCCGCCGCGCTCTTCTCGGGTACGGCCTTCACCGGGGCCGGGGTGACCGCGGCCGCCGCCTCCTCCATCCGCTGCCGCCGCTCCAGGTACTCGTCGATGCCGCGCGGCAGCATCCGCAGGGTGGCGTCACCGAGCAGCGCGAAGACCCGGTCGGTCGTGCGCTCGACGAAGAACCGGTCGTGGGAGATGACGACCATCGAGCCGGGCCAGCCGTCGAGGACGTCCTCCAGCTGGGTCAGCGTCTCGATGTCGAGGTCGTTCGTCGGCTCGTCGAGGAAGAGCACGTTGGGCTCGTCCATCAGCAGCCGCAGCAGCTGGAGCCGCCGCCGCTCACCACCGGACAGGTCCCCGACCGGCGTCCACTGCTTCTCCTTGTTGAAGCCGAACGTCTCGCACAGTTGCCCGGCGGTCATCTCGCGCCCCTTGCCGAGGTCCACGCGCTCCCTCACCTGCTGGACGGCCTCCAGCACCCGCAGCGCGGGATTGAGTTCGGCGACCTCCTGCGAGAGGTAGGCGAGCTTGACGGTCCTGCCGACCACGACCCGCCCGCCCACGGGCTGCGTCTCGCCCTCGGTCCGCGCGGCCTCGGCCATGGCCCGCAGCAGCGAGGTCTTGCCGGCGCCGTTGACCCCGACGAGACCGATCCGGTCCCCGGGGCCCAGCTGCCAGGTCACATGCTTCAGCAGCACCTTCGGACCGGCCTGGACGGTCACGTCCTCCAGCTCGAAGACGGTCTTGCCCAGCCGCGAGGACGCGAACTTCATCAGCTCGCTGGTGTCCCGCGGCGGCGGCACGTCCTTGATGAGTTCGTTCGCCGCCTCGACCCGGAAGCGCGGCTTGGACGTACGGGCGGGAGCGCCCCGCCGCAGCCACGCCAGCTCCTTGCGGACGAGGTTCTGCCGCTTGGTCTCCTCGGTGGCGGCGATCCGCTCCCGCTCGGCCCGCGCGAAGACGTAGTCGGAGTACCCGCCCTCGTACTCGTAGACGTCGCCCTTCTGCACGTCCCACATGCGGGTGCAGACCTGGTCGAGGAACCAGCGGTCGTGGGTGACGCAGACCAGCGCCGAGCGGCGTTCGCGCAGGTGCTTGGCCAGCCAGGCGATGCCCTCGACGTCGAGGTGGTTGGTGGGCTCGTCGAGGACGATCAGGTCCTGTTCCTCGATGAGCAGCTTGGCCAGGGCGATACGGCGGCGCTCGCCACCGGAGAGCGGCGCGATGACGGTGTCGAGGCCCTGCGGGAAGCCGGGCAGGTCGAGTCCCCCGAACAGTCCGGTCAGCACGTCCCGGATCTTGGCGTTGCCGGCCCACTCGTGGTCGGCCATGTCCCGGATGACCTCGTGACGGACGGTCGCCGCCGGGTCCAGGGAGTCGTGCTGGGTGAGGACGCCCAGGCGCAGCCCGCCGGAGTGGGTGACGCGTCCGGTGTCGGCGTCCTCCAGCTTGGCGAGCATGCGGATCAGGGTGGTCTTGCCGTCGCCGTTGCGGCCCACGACGCCGATGCGATCGCCCTCGGAGACGCCGAGCGAGACACCGTCCAGCAGGGCACGGGTGCCGTACACCTTGCTGACGTTCTCGACATTGACCAGATTGACGGCCATTTCTCTCCTGCCCAGGGGGATCGATCGACCCTCCAGGGTAGTCCGACCGCTACGCCCGGATCACCGTCGCACCCGGCACCGGCCCCGAGGCCGTGCGCACCGCCCGGCAGGTGCCCGAGGCGCGCAGCGCGTCCGCGATCTCCAGCGCCGCCCCGGCCCCCCGGGCCAGGAAGGCCGTGGTCGGGCCCGATCCCGACACCAGCCCGGCGAGGGCGCCCGCGGCACTGCCCGCCGCGAGGGTGTCGGCCAGTTCCGGGAAGAGCGAGAGGGCGGCGGGCTGGAGGTCGTTGGAGACGGCGGCGGCGAGTGCCTCCGGGTCGCCCTCCGCCAGCGCGTCGAGAAGGGCCTCGGAGGCGACGGGCTCGGGGACGTCGAGGCCCTCGGTGAGCCGGTCGAACTCGCGGAAGACGGCCGGGGTCGACAGACCGCGCTCCGCCATCGCGAACACCCACGAGAAGTCGCCGCCGACGTCCAGGGGACGCAGTTTCTCGCCGCGTCCGGTACCGAGCGCGGCGCCGCCGACCAGGCTGAACGGCACGTCGCTGCCCAACTCGGCGCAGATGTCGAGCAGTTCCTCCCGGGAGGCGCCCGTGCCCCACAGGGTGTCGCAGGCCAGCAGCGCGCCGGCGCCGTCCGCGCTGCCGCCCGCCATGCCGCCGGCGACGGGGATGTCCTTGGCGATGTGGAGGTGCACGGCGGGCTCGATGCCGTACCGCCCGGCGAGCGCGAGCGCGGCCCGCGCGGCGAGGTTCGTGCGGTCCAGGGGGACCTGGGCGGCGTCGGGGCCCTCGCAGGTGACCCGGAGCTCCTCGGCGGGCGTCGCGGTCACCTCGTCGTGGAGGCCGACCGCGAGGAAGACGTTGGCCAGGTCGTGGAAGCCGTCAGGGCGGGCGGCGCCCACCGCGAGCTGGACGTTGACCTTGGCGGGGACACGGACGGTGACGCTCACTGGTGACCGGGCTCCTTGTTCGGTGCGTGCTCGGCGATCCGCGCGAACTCCTCGACGGTGAGCGACTCGCCGCGGGCCTGGGGCGAGACCCCGGCCGCCACGAGAGCCGTCTCGGCCGCCGCGGCCGACCCCGCCCATCCGGCGAGCGCGGCCCGCAGGGTCTTACGGCGCTGGGCGAAAGCCGCGTCGACCACGGTGAACACCTCGCGCTTGGAGGCGGTCGTCTTGACCGGCTCGGTCCTGCGGGTGAGTGCGACCAGGCCGCTGTCGACGTTCGGCGCGGGCCAGAACACGTTGCGCCCGATCGACCCGGCCCGCTTGACCTCGGCGTACCAGTTGGCCTTCACGGACGGGACGCCGTACACCTTCGAACCGGGCGCCGCGGCGAGCCGGTCGGCGACCTCGGCCTGGACCATGACGAGGGTGCGCTCGATGCTCGGGAAGGTGTCGAGCATGTGCAGCAGCACGGGTACGGCGACGTTGTAGGGAAGGTTCGCGACGAGTGCCGTCGGCAACGGAGCCGGGAGGTCGGTGACGTGCATGGCGTCGGAGTGCACGAGTTGGAAGCGGTCGGCACGGTCGGGCATGCGAGCGGCGATCGTGGCCGGGAGCGCTCCGGCGAGTACGTCGTCGATCTCGACGGCGGTGACGCGGTCTGCGGTCTCCAGCAGTCCGAGAGTCAGTGAGCCGAGACCGGGGCCCACCTCCACGACGACGTCCTCGGGCTTCACCTGGGCGGTCCGCACGATCCTTCGGACCGTGTTCGCGTCGATCACGAAGTTCTGGCCGCGCTGTTTGGTGGGGCGGACACCGAGCACGGCCGCGAGTTCTCGGATGTCGGCGGGGCCGAGTAGGGCGTCTGGAGAGGGGCTGCTGCTCACGGGCACCAGGGTACGGGGCCCGTGGCTCGCATTTCGGCTGCGGGCTCGTGGGGGCTGGTCGCGCAGTTCCCCGCGCGCCTAGGTGGGCCCATGCACGCGCCTAGGTGGGCCCATGCAAGCGGGTTCCGCAGTGCGGCCAAGGGCTCGCCCCCCGCCTCACGTACAGCTTCTTCGCCCGGAAGGTCTGCTCCGCCGCCGGGGCGTCCTGGGGGCGGCCGGAGCCGCCGAGGCCCTGCCAGGTTCTCGTGTCGAACTGGTAGAGGCCGCCGTACGTTCCCGACGGGTCCACCGCGTTGGGGCGGCCGCCGGACTCGCAGTGGGCGAGGCCCTGCCAGTTCAGGTGGTCCGCGCCCTGGACGGAGGTCGGCATCGGCCTGGTGCCCACCCGCACCAGCTGGTCCCGGGGCTCGCGCACCGTCTCGACCCGGATCCGGCGCGGCTTCTGCTTGACGCCGTTGACGGTACGCAGGGAGTACGTGACCCGTCGTACGCCCGGCTGCCCCGCCTGTTCGATGACCTCCGTGCCCTTGAACAGGGAGGCGTCCTGGGTCCGTTGCTCGCGGAACGGGATCTGCTCCTCCCGGACCTCCCTCGTCCCGGTGATCCGCAGCACGGTGATGGTCTGGCCCTCGCGCGGGAAGCTCCCCGACGGCACCGAGGTGGTGTCCATGCCGCTGAGCGTGACGCCGGCCTCCTGCACGGCCTCCGCCACGGTCGCCGCGTTGGTGCGGATCGTACGGGCCCGGCCGTCCGCCATGACGGTCACCGAGCGCTCGGTGCGCACGTCGAGCGCGAGCCCCTCCCGCCCGATCCGCCGGGAGCGCGAGGTGGACAGGTGCGCGCCCTCGGCCCGCACTCCGAGCTGCTTCAGCGCCCCTTCGACGGTCTGCGCCGTCGTCCACACCTCGCGCCGTTGTCCGTCGAGCGTGAGCCGGACGGGACGGCCGTAGCGGACCTCGACCTCGTCCCCGCTGGCGAGCTGTTCGCCGGGGGCCGGCGCGACGACGTCGTGCGCGCCCACCGTCACGCCCTCCTCGGCGAGCAGCTCGGTCACGTCGTCCGCGAAGGTGTGCAGGGTGCGCGGCTTGCCGTCGACGGTCAGCTCGACCGCCTTGTCCTCGGCGACGAACGCGGTGGTGCCGCCGGCGAGGAAGGCGACGACCAGCGCCTGCGGAAGCAGCCGGCGCACGGTGCTGTCGGAGCGCTCGATGTACCGCGCCCTGCGCCGACGCGCGGCCCGCCGCCCCGAGTGCTGGAGCGGCAGGGTCGGCTCGGACGTCTCGTACGCGGGCCGGTAGGTGTCCTCGTACGGCGGGAAAGGCGTCTCGTACACCTCGTACGGGAGCGTGTCCGCGGTGGAGGGCTCGGGATACGGCTCGGTGGGGACGTAGGCCTCGTACGTCTCGTACGGCGAGTTGCTCACGACGACACGCTCCAGGGGTCCGGATCGGGCCCCCAGAACCTAGCGGAGCGACCGTCACTCTCCAAAGCGACGCGACTACCCGGAGTTACGTTCGAGCGGTCAGTAACCGAAGGCGCGTGCGGTGTTGGCGGCGAGTGCCGTGGCCAACGCGTCCTCGCCGATGCCGCGCACGGCGGCCATCGCGCGCACCGTGACCGGAATGAGATAGGGGGCGTTGGGCCGTCCGCGGTACGGCGCCGGCGTCAGGAAGGGCGCGTCGGTCTCCACGAGCAGGAGCTCCAGCGGGGCCACCGCCACCGCGTCCCGCAGGTTCTGCGCGTTCTTGAAGGTGACGTTGCCGGCGAAGGACATGAAGTAGCCCTCGCGGGCGCACACTTCGGACATCTCCGCGTCGCCTGAGTAACAGTGGAAGACGGTCCGCTCGGGAGCGCCCTCCTCCTTCAGCACCCGCAGCACGTCGTCGTGGGCGTCGCGGTCGTGGATGACGAGCGCCTTGCCGTGCCGCTTGGCGATCTCGATGTGGGCGCGGAAGGACGCCTCCTGCGCCTCCTTGCCCTCGGGCCCGGTGCGGAAGTAATCGAGGCCGGTCTCGCCGACGCCCTTGACCTGCGGGAGCGCGGCCAGCCGGTCGATCTCCGCGAGCGCCTCGTCGAGCGCCCCGGTGCCGCCGGGGGTGCGCGCGCCCTGCCGGGACCAGCCGTCCGGGTCGCCGTGGACGATGCGCGGGGCCTCGTTGGGGTGCAGGGCGACCGTCGCGTGGACGGCGTCGTGGCGGGCCGCCGTCTCCGCGGCCCACCGCGAGCCGCGGATGTCGCAGCCGACCTGGACGACCGTGGTCACCCCGACCGACGCGGCTTTCGCGAGCCCCTCCTCCACGGTCCCGTCCTGCATGTCCAGGTGGGTGTGGGAGTCGGCGACCGGCACCCGCAGGGGCTCCGGGAGCGGCGGTGCCGCGTTCTTGTCGCGGGGGCTGTTCGAAGGCATGCCCCGATCCTACGAAAGGGGCACACCCCGCCCGGCGGGAGACCGGGTCAGCCCGGTTCAGCTCGCCTTGCGCTGGAACACGTGCAGCAGGTCGGACAGGTGCCAGTGGTGCTCGCCGGGCTCCGGCGCCCCGTCGGTGCCCGCGGGCACCTCCACGGGACCGGCGGGGGGCGTGCGGTGCTGCCGGTGCGCCGCGTCGCGGGTGGCGGCGACCCGGCCGGGCCGCATGATCCGCACGACGTGGTGGTCGCAGTTCTCGCACGTGGGCCTGGAGAGCGGCGAGGGCACGACCCGTCCGTCCGCCGTGTACTGCACGAACTCCCGGCCGTCGCCGTCGATGTGGTGCTCTATCTCGTACGACTGCTCCCACCCGTGCCCGCAGCGCATGCAGGCGAAGGAGTAGGACTCGTTGACGACTGCCGTGGCACCGGGGTGCCCTGCGATCTCGCTCATGCCAGCTCCTGTGTGTCCGCTGGTTCGAAGGACGGGTACGTCCCTCACCCCAGTGGACGCCTCAGGGAGGACGAAGGCGACAGACCCTGTCGACTGTTGAGGCCGATTTGGACTTTCCTTGCCAAACGGACCCGCCACGCCGTGTGGACCTTTGCATTCCGAGACACCGCTTTGCGAGCACATGGGGCGCGCGCTCAGACGTCATGCGCCCTGCTCAGAGGCGGTGTGACCCACCTCATGCGCCCCCTCAGGAAGGGGCGTTCTTCGCCGCGACAACGGCATCGAACACCACGCGCTTGGGGATCCCGGCCTCGACGGCCACCGCGGCGATCGCCTCCTTGCGCCGCTCCCCCGCCTCCTCCCGGACCCGCACCCGACGCACCAGTTCCGCGTCGTCGATCTCCGCGGTCCCCTTCTCGGGCGCCCCCTCGACGACGACGGTGATCTCCCCCCTGACCCCGTCCGCGGCCCACTCGGCGAGCGCGCCCAGCGGCCCCCGCTTGACCTCCTCGTACGTCTTGGTCAGCTCCCGGCACACCGCGGCCCGCCGCTCGGTCCCGAACACCTCGGCCATCGCGGCGAGCGTGTCGTCGAGCCGGTGCGGTGCCTCGAAGTAGACGAGGGTCCGCCGTTCCTCCGCGACCTCCCGAAGCCGCGAGAGCCGCTCCCCGGCCTTGCGCGGCAGGAACCCCTCGAAGCAGAACCGGTCCACCGGCAGTCCGGACAGCGCGAGCGCGGTGAGCACCGCGGACGGTCCCGGCACGGCGGTGACGCGGACGTCCTTCTCGACGGCGGCGGCGACCAGCCGGTACCCGGGGTCGGACACGGACGGCATCCCGGCGTCCGTGACCAGCAGCACGCGCGCGCCGCCGAGGAGTTCCTCGACCAGTTCGGGGGTCCGGGCGGCCTCGTTGCCCTCGAAGTAGGACACGATCCGCCCCTTGGGCGTCACGCCGAGCGCCTGGGTCAGCCGGCGCAGCCGCCGGGTGTCCTCGGCCGCGATCACGTCGGCCCCGGTCAGTTCCTCCGCGAGCCGGGGAGGAGCGTCCGCGATGTCGCCGATAGGGGTGCCCGCCAGGACAAGGGTTCCAGTCACCCGTCCATCCTCCCAGGGGCGCCGCGAACCGGACGCATCCACCCATGCACGGGACTCACACAGCACGGTTCCCTACGATGGCGCGGTGACCAGTACCGCGTCCTCCACGGACACCCGGCAGGACCAGGCCCCCCAGGACCGGCGGCCGTCGTGGCAGCAGAGGCTGCGCCGTTTCGGCTACACCGCGCAGACCAGCGGCGACGTGCGCGAGCGTCTGGTCCCGCCCTATGTGGCACCCAGCCCGCGGATGTGGCAGGTGCTGGGGGTTCCGCGGGTGCTCTCCGACCGGATCTCGCGCTGGTCGGGCTGGCTCGGGCCGCTGCTGGTGACGCTGGTGGCGGGGATCATGCGGTTCTGGAACCTGGGCAGCCCGAAGAAGGTGATATTCGACGAGACGTACTACGCCAAGGACGCGTGGGCGGTCGTCCACCGCGGCTTCGAGCTGAGCTGGGACAAGAACGCCGACAGCCAGATCCTCTCCTCGAACGGGCATGTCCCGCTGCCGACGGACGCCGCGTACGTCGTGCATCCCCCGGTCGGCAAGTACGTCATCGGGCTCGGCGAGCTGATGTTCGGGTTCAACCCGTTCGGCTGGCGGTTCATGACGGCGGTGCTGGGGACGCTGGCGGTGCTGATCGTGTGCCGGGTGGGCCGCCGGATCTTCCGCTCCACCTTCCTGGGCTGCCTGGCCGGTGCCCTGATGACGGTGGACGGGCTGGCCTTCGTGATGGCGCGGACCGCGCTGCTCGACGGTGTGCTGATGTTCTTCGTGGTGGCCGCGTTCGCGTGCCTGGTCATCGACCGCGACCGGGCCCGGGAGAAACTCGCCGCCGCGCTGCCGGTCGACTCCTACGGCCTCGTGCGCCCCGACGCGCACGTCGGGGACACCCTGCGCCTGGGATGGCGCCCCTACCGCTGGCTGGCGGGCCTGCTCCTCGGCCTGGCCATCGGCACCAAGTGGAACGGCCTGTTCTTCCTCGTCGCCTTCGGCGTCATGACCGTGTTGTGGGACGTGGGCTCGCGCCGGGTCGCGGGGGCGCGGCACCCGTACGAGGCGGTCCTCAAGTACGACCTCGGGATCGCGTTCCTGGCCATGGTGCCGGTCGCGGTCGTCACCTACCTCACCTCGTGGATCGGCTGGATCCTCTCCCCGGCGGACGGCAGCGGCGGCTACTACCGCAACTGGGCGGCGACCGACGGCAAGGGCGGCCACTGGACCTTCCTGCCCGACTGGTGGCGCAGCCTGGTCCACTACGAGCACGAGGTCTACAAGTTCAACGTCGGGCTGTCCTCGCCGCACACGTACATGTCCAACCCGTGGAGCTGGATCGTCGACGGCCGCCCGATCTCCTTCTTCTACGAGTCGCCCTCGCCCGGCACCGACGGCTGTCCGGCGGACGCGGGCGAGAAGTGCGCCCGCGAGGTGCTGGCGATCGGCACGCCGCTGCTGTGGTGGGCCGCCTGCTTCGCGATCCTGTACGTGCTGTGGCGCTGGTTCTTCCGCCGCGACTGGCGGGCCGGCGCCATCGCCTGCGGCATCGCGGCGGGGTACCTGCCCTGGTTCAACTACCAGGAGCGCACGATCTTCTTCTTCTACACGATCGTCTTCCTGCCCTTCCTCTGCCTGGCCGTGGCCATGCTGGTCGGCGCGCTCATCGGCCCACCCCGAGCGAGCGACACCCGCCGCGTGGCGGGCGCGACGGCGGCAGGCGTCCTGGTCCTCCTGATCGCCTGGAACTTCATCTACTTCTGGCCCCTGTACACGGGCACGGCGATCCCGATCGACTCCTGGCGGTCGCGGATGTGGATCGACACCTGGGTCTGACAGCTCCCTGTTCACGTACGTGAATTGAGCACCCGGGTCGAGCAATCGGAAAACTCTTGCCCCGGGTGTCACACCTCCCGCTTAGGCTGCCCACAACAACGGGGAATCGGGGAGGGGGCCACACCATGGCCAAGGGGGTGAAGGTCGCTGTCGTCAGCACGGTGTTCGCCGTGATGGTCGGCGGGGCCGGGTACGGGGCGTACAACTTCGTGTCGGCGCTGAGCGACGACGGCAGCGGTGGGGTCGGGGACGCCAAGCGGAGCGGGCCGCCCACCGACGACGAGATCAAGGAGACCTCCCGGGACTTCTTCGCCGCCTGGGAGAAGGGCGACGCGGCGGGCGCCGCCGCGCTCACCAACAACAACACGACCGCCGAGACCCTGCTGACGGGCTACAAGGCGGACGCACACATCGGCGACGTGAGGATCACGCCCGGCAGGGCGACCGGCGCCACCGTGCCGTACAGCGTCAAGGCGACCGTGTCGTACGGCGGCAAGTCCAAGCCGCTGGCCTACCGCAGCGAGCTGACCGTCGTGCGCGGGGTGACCACCGGCAAGGCGCTCGTCGACTGGCAGCCCTCCGTGGTGTACCCGAAGCTCCAGCGCGACGACCGGCTCGTCACCGGCGAGTCCGCGAGCCCGTCCATCGAGGCGGTGGACCGGGGCGGCCAGGTGCTGACCAAGGAGAAGTACCCCTCCCTCGGCCCGGTTCTGGACGCCCTGCGGGAGAGATACGGCAGCGAGGCCGGCGGCACCCCCGGGATCGAGCTGGTCGTCAAGCACCCCGACCAGACCCCCGACACCTCCCTGCTCACCCTCGCCGACGGCAAGGCGGGCAGGGTGCGGACCACGATCAGCGCGACCGCGCAGGCCGCCGCCGAGAAGGCCGTGAAGCTGTACAAGCAGTCGTCGGTCGTCGCGGTCAAGCCCAGCACCGGCGAGGTGCTGGCCGTCGCCAACAACCGTACGGACGGCTTCAACGCGGCCTTCGAGGGCACCAAGGCCCCCGGCTCCACCATGAAGATCATCACCGCCGCGATGCTCATCGACAACGGCGTGACCTCGATGAACGGCCCGGCGCCCTGTCCTCCCGAGGCCGTGTGGCAGGGGCAGACCTTCAAGAACCTCGCCACCCTGAAGCCCGACGAGAACGCCACCCTCGCCAACAGCTTCATGCGGTCCTGCAACACCGCCTTCATCAAGCTGATCGACGAGAAGCCGCTCACCGACGAGTCGCTGACCCTGGAGGCCCAGAACCGGTTCGGGATCGGCCAGGACTGGAAGACCGGCATCGTCTCCTTCGACGGCAAGGTCCCCGCGGTCAGCGGCCCGGACCGGGCGGCCAACGCGATAGGCCAGGGACAGGTCCAGATGAACCCGCTGAACATGGCCTCGGTGACGGCCACCGCCATCACCGGCACCTTCCGCCAGCCCTACCTGGTCTCGCCCGAGCTCGACGACCGCGAACTGGCGACCGCGAAGGGTCTGCCGTACAACACCGCCGCTCAGCTGAAGCAGATGATGAAGCTGACCGCGACGCAGGGCACGGCGGCCACGGCGATGGCGGGTCTCCGCGGGGAGATCGGTGCGAAGACCGGTTCGGCGGAGGTCGACGGACAGCAGGTGTCCAACAGCTGGTTCACCGGTTTCCGCAACGACGTGTCGGCGGCGGCCATGACCGAGGAGGGCGGCCACGGCGGCGACGCGGCCGGCCCGATTGTCGCAGCTGTGCTACGAGCCGCAGGCTGACGTCACCCCTGTGGGACAGGGACTCTAGTCTGTTGCAGTCGTTGAGGTGCATGAGGGCAACGGGGACCCTGGAACAGCGCGGAGGAAGCGTAAGTCGTGGGTAACAGAAGGCGCGTCGCCGAGCGACGGAAGACCAGGCCGGCCGTGGTCGCCGGGATGATCGCCGTGGTCGTCGGCGGCGCCGGCATCGGCGTCTACGCGCTGTACGGCGGCGGGGCGGCGGCCGACGACCGGACGCAGACCTCCGCGGCCGACCACAAGCCGAAGGTGAAGACCGGCCCGCTGTCGGCGGCCGAGGTCACCTCCACCGCGACCGCGTTCCTCACCTCCTGGCAGCAGGGCAAGGTGGCCACGGCCGCCGCCGCGACCAGCGACGGCAAGGCCGCCACCGCCCTGCTCACCGGCTGGACCAAGGACGCCCACCTCACCGCCACCACCCTCACCCCCGGCCCCCGCACCGGCGACAAGGTGCCGTTCTCCGTGAAGACGACGGTGGCGTACAAGGGCCTCAGCAAGCCCCTGACGTACGGCAGTTCCCTGACCGTGGTCCGCAACACCACCACCGGCAAGCCCCAGGTCCACTGGACCGCCTCGCTCGTGCACCCGGACCTGGCGGACGGGGACACCCTGGTCACCGGTGAGTCCGGGACCCCTCCGGTCAAGGCGTTCGACCGGGACGGCGGCGAGCTCACCGCGGCCAAGTACCCGTCGCTGGGCACTGTGCTGGACGGGCTGCGCGACAAGTTCGGCAAGACGGCGGGCGGCAAGGCGGGCATCGAACTGCGGGTGGTCCGCGCGAAGGACAGCAAGTCGTCCGACAAGACCCTGGCCGAACTCAGCAAGGGCACCCCGGGCACCGTGAAGACCACCCTGAGCCCGACGCTCCAGGCGGCGGCCGAGCGGCAGGTCACCACGCAGGCGCGGTCCTCCGTCGTCGTCCTGCGCCCCTCGACCGGCGAGATCCTCGCGGTGGCCAACGCGGGCCACGGCTTCAACACCGCCTTCCAGGGCTCCCTCGCCCCCGGTTCCACGATGAAGGTCATCACCTCCTCGCTGCTCATCGAGAAGGACCTCGCGTCCCCGGACAAGCCGCACCCGTGCCCGAAGTACTTCACGTACGGGGGCTGGAAGTTCCAGAACGACGACAAGTTCGAGATCAAGGGCGGCACCTTCAAGGCGAGCTTCGCCCGCTCCTGCAACACCGCCTTCATCAGCCAGGCGGGCAAGCTGGACAACGACTCCCTGACCAAGCAGGCCCAGCAGGTCTTCGGTCTGTCCATGGACAACTGGGCGATCGGCGTTCCGTCCTTCGACGGCGCGGTGCCGGTGCAGAGCGCGGCCCAGAAGGCGGCCTCGCTGATCGGCCAGGGCGGGGTGCGGATGAACCCGCTGAACATGGCGTCGGTCGCGGCCACCGTCGAGTCGGGCACCTTCAAGCAGCCCTACCTGGTGTCCCCGAGCGTCGATCACCGCACGCTCGCCACCGCCTCGCGCACGATGTCGCCGGCCACGCTGTCGGCGCTGCGTGAGCTGATGTCGTACACGGCGGCCTACGGCACGGCGGCCGAGGCGATGTCCGGGGTCACCGGCAACGTGGGCGCGAAGACCGGCTCCGCGGAGGTCGACGGCCAGAAGAAGCCCAACGGCTGGTTCACCGCCTACCGCGGCGACCTCGCGGCCGCGGGCGTCGCCCAGGCGGGCGGCCACGGCGGCGACACGGCGGGCCCGATCGTGGCGGCCCTGCTGAAGATCGGCGGCTGACCCCTCGGGTCAGCCCCTCACGTCAGCCTCTCGGGGCAGCCCCTCACGTCAGCTCCGCACGGGGGCGGCGGCCATGTAGGTCCGCCGCAGGAATCTGAGCAGCGCCTTCTGCTCGAACTGCACCACCGACACCCCATGGTCCGAGTGGAACTCCACCACGGCCTGTACCCGGCCGCACGGCCACACCCGCACCTCGCCGCTGCCGGCCGGTGCCCTGAGTCCCTGTTCCAGCAGGGCTCGCGAGAAGGTCCACTCGTCGGTGCCCGGCAGGCCGACCCGCACCGAACGCGGGTCGGTGTCCGGGTCGTAGCGCAGCACGACGGGGATCGCCTCGTCCTCCGCGATGTCCGCGTCAGAAACGATGTGGGCTCGCGCGTACTGTTCGACTACAGACATCGTGACGGGCCTCTCACGCTGCGTAACCTGTGCGGAAGCTGTGCATCCATTCCCTCTCCAGCGTCGCACATTTCCCGGATTCCGCTCCCGGGACCGAAAGCCCGTGACTTGCTGTTCGTCACCCGACTCTCTTGCAAAGAGTTCGCAACAAGCCACTATCATCGAACGGTGCATGTGCCTGACGGATTCATAGACGCCCCCATCTCGGCAGCGACCGGAGTCGTCGCCGCGGCCGCCGTCGCGGTGAGCCTGCGCGGCGCCCGGCGTGAACTCGACGAACGCACCGCGCCCTTGGCCGGCCTCGTCGCGGCGTTCATCTTCGCCGTGCAGATGCTGAACTTCCCGGTGGCCGCGGGCACCAGCGGCCACCTCCTGGGCGGGGCGCTGGCCGCGATCCTCGTGGGCCCGTACACAGGGGTCCTCTGTGTCTCCGTGGTCCTCCTCATGCAGGGCATCCTCTTCGCGGACGGCGGGCTGACCGCGCTCGGCGTGAACATCACCGACATGGCCGTGGTCACCACGGTCGTGGCGTACGCCGTCTTCCGCGGGCTGGTGAAGGTGCTGCCCCGCGGACGCGGTGCGATCACCGCGGCCTCCTTCGTGGCCGCCGTGCTCTCGGTGCCCGCCGCGGCCGTCGCCTTCACCCTGATCTACGCGGTCGGCGGCACCACCGACGTCTCGATCGGCAAGGTCGCCACCGCGATGATCGGCGTCCACGTCCTCATCGGCATCGGCGAGGCGGCCATCACCGCGCTGACCGTGGGCGCCGTCGTCGCCGTACGCCCCGACCTGGTGTACGGCGCGCGGGGTCTCCGGCAGAAGCTGAAGCTGCGGGTCGGCGGTGAGCTGGTCGACGTACCGGACACCGCGCCCGTCGCCGCCGCCCGCTCCCCCCGCAAGGTCTGGATCACGGGCCTGGCCGCCTCCCTGGTCCTCGCCGGGTTCGTCAGCTTCTACGCCTCCGCCAGCCCCGACGGTCTGGAGAAGGTCGCCGCCGACCAGGGCATCGACGCGAAGACCGAGGAGCACGCCTCGGCGGACTCGCCGCTCGCCGACTACGGCGTGAAGGACGTCGAGGACGCCCGCCTGTCCGGGGGGCTGGCGGGCGTGATCGGCGTCGGCGTGACCGTCGTCGCGGGCACCGGGGTGTTCTGGGCGGTCCGCAGGCGTCGCAGTGCCGACGTCTCGCCGGCGAGCACGAGCGGCGTCTGACGTGGGGGCGGGGCACGCGCACCGGCTGTACCGGCACGGGCACTCCCCCGTGCACGCCCTGCCGCCGCACACCAAGCTCGCGGCGGTGTTCGCCTTCGTGGTGGTCGTGGTCTCGACCCCGCGGGAGGCGATGTGGGCGTTCGCTCTGTACGCCGTCCTGCTGGGCGTCGTCGCCCGTCTCGCGCGCGTGCCCGCCGGCTTCCTGCTGAAGCGGCTGCTGATCGAGGTGCCGTTCGTGGCGTTCGCGGTGCTGATGCCGTTCGTCGCGGAGGGCGAGCGGGTCGAGGTGCTCGGGATGTCGTTGAGCGTGAGCGGTCTGTGGGGCGCGTGGAACGTGCTCGCCAAGGGCACCCTCGGCGTCGCCGCGTCCGTCCTGCTGGCGTCCACCACCGAACTGCGCGAACTGCTCCTCGGCCTCCAGCGGTTGAAGCTCCCGCCGCTCCTCGTCCAGATCGCGTCCTTCATGATCCGCTACGGCGACGTCATCACCGACGAGATGCGGCGGATGCGGATCGCGCGGGAGTCGCGGGGGTTCGAGGCGAGCGGCGTGCGGCACTGGGGCGTCCTCGCGAAGTCGGCCGGCGCCCTGTTCATCCGCTCCTACGAACGCGGCGAGCGGGTGCACCTGGCCATGGTCAGCCGCGGGTACGCCGGTTCGATGCCGGTCATCGACGAGGTGACCGCGTCCCGGGCGCAGTGGTCGTACGCCTTCGCGCTCCCCGTGACCGCCCTCGTCGTCTGCGTGGTGGGATGGACCCTGTGACAGCCTCCCTGGAAGTGACCGGACTCGCCTTCGCCTACCCCGACGGGCACCAGGCCCTGTTCGGCGTGGACTTCTCGATCGCGCGCGGTGAGCGGGTGGCGCTGCTCGGGCCGAACGGCGCCGGCAAGACCACCCTCGTGCTGCACCTCAACGGCATCCTGGGCGGCGGGGTCGGCTCGGTGAAGGTCGCCGGACTGCCCGTGGACAAGAAGCACATGGCGGAGATCCGGCGCCGGGTCGGCATCGTCTTCCAGGACCCCGACGACCAGCTCTTCATGCCGACCGTGCGCGAGGACGTGGCGTTCGGACCGGCGGCGGCCGGGCTGAAGGGGGACGAGCTGGAGGCGCGGGTGCGGACCGCGCTGGAGCGGGTCGGCATGGCGGAGTTCGCCCACCGGCCCCCGCACCACCTCTCCTTCGGGCAGCGGCGCCGGGTGGCCGTGGCGACCGTGCTCGCCATGGAGCCGGAGATCCTCGTCCTGGACGAGCCCTCCTCCAACCTCGACCCGGCCTCCCGCCGCGAACTCGCCGACATCCTGCGCTCGCTGGACGTGACGGTCCTGATGGTCACGCACGATCTGCCGTACGCCCTGGAGCTGTGCCCGCGCTCGCTGATCCTGAGCGAGGGCACCATCGCCGCGGACGGGCGGACCGGCGAACTCCTCACCGACGAGGAGCTGATGCGGGCCCACCGGCTGGAGCTGCCCTTCGGATTCGATCCGCGGTCCGTGACAATGGGCGCGTGACGAACGCAGAGGACGCCGGATCTCCGCTCCTTGACGACCAGTTGTGCTTCGCGCTGTACACGGCCCAGCGTGCGGTGACCGCCGCGTACCGGCCGCTCCTCGACGAACTCGGGCTCACCTACCCGCAGTACCTGGTGCTGCTGGTGCTGTGGGAGCGCGGCGAGACGACGGTGAAGGAGCTCACGGGGGCCCTGCGCCTGGACTACGGTACGGTCTCGCCGTTGCTCAAGCGGCTGGAGGGCGCCGGGCTGGTCCGCCGGGAGCGGGCGGTGGACGACGAGCGCTCGGTCCGCGTCGCGTGCACGGGGCGCGCGGAGGAACTCAGGGAGCGGGCGGCTGCCATACCGGGCGCCCTGCTCGCGGCGACCGAGCTCGACGGGGCGGAGGCCGAGCGGTTGCGCGGCGAGCTGTGGCGGCTCGCGGAACGGGCGGGCACGGCGGCGGCCCGCTCCCGCTGACCTCTCGCACACGCTGACGCCTTGCACGCCCACCCGCTGACCCCGCGCACACGCTCCCGCTGGCCCCGCGCACACTCCCCGACCTCGGGTTACCCCGGGTTGCCGCCCCCTGACGGCACCCTCTCTCCCTACCGGCCGGTATCTTGTGCACGATGTTCTTGTGCGCACCTTTTCTGGGGGGAGCCAGCCATGAGTGACGACACCGCCGTCGACACCCGCCCGACGAAGATCATGTACGTCGCCGAGGCCACCGCGCACGGCGGCCGTGACGGCTATGTCACCAGCCAGGACGGCCAGATCGAGCTGAAGGTCGCGATGCCGCCGGCGCTCGGCGGGGACGGCAGCGGCACCAACCCTGAACAGCTGTTCGCCGCCGGCTACAGCTCCTGCTTCCACAACGCGCTGATCCTCGTCGGCAACCGCGCGGGCTACGACCTCACCGGTTCGACGGTCGCCGCGAAGGTCGGCATCGGCCCCAACAGGACCAAGGGCTACGGCCTCGCGGTCGCCCTCAGCGTCTCCCTGCCGGTCCTCGACGCGGACCTCGCGGCCAAGCTGGTGGACGCGGCCCACCAGGTCTGCCCCTACTCCAACGCGACCCGCGGGAACATCGACGTGACCATTCTGCTTGGCTGAGGGGGCAGCAGGCAGCAGTGGGAGGAGTGCGGACGTGGACGTGAACGGCACAGTCGCCGAGGGCTTCGAGCCGGTCAGGGTCGCGTTCGCGCGGAACTTCGAGACGCTCGGGGACCGGGGTGCGGCCCTCGCCGTGTACCGGGACGGGCGCAAGGTGGTCGACCTGTGGGCCGGCGCCAAGGACGTCGACGGCACCGAGCCCTGGCAACCCGGCACCGCGCAGGTCGTGCGCTCGGCGACCAAGGGTGTCGCCGCCGCCGTACTCCTGCTGCTGCGGCAGCGCGGGGAGCTCGACCTGGAGGCGCCGGTGGCCGAGCACTGGCCCGAGTTCAAGGGGCACGGCAAGGAGCGGGTGCTGGTGCGGCACGTGCTCAACCACCAGGCCGGGCTGCCGGTGATCGACCGGCCGCTCACCCCCGAGGAGGCCCTCGACCCACTGCGGGGCCCCGAGGCGGTGGCCGCCCAGGCACCCGTCTGGGAGCCCGGCACCGACCACGGGTACCACGCGCTGACGTACGGCTGGATGCTGGACGAGCTGGTGCGCCGGGTGACCGGGCTCGGCGCGGGCGAGTGGATCGCGCGGGAGATCGCCGGGCCGCTCGGGGCGGAGTTCTGGCTCGGTCTGCCCGCAGCGGAGGAGGCCGCCGGGCGGACCGGACGGGTGGGCCGCGTCGAGGCGCCGGAGCCGACCGGTGCGCTGCGCGCCAGGCCCAGGCGGTCGGTCACCGAGGCCTACCAGGACCCGGACTCCCTCACCCGGCGCGCCTTCGCCGCGATCACGCCGTTCCCCGACCAGAACGAGCCGGCGTACCGGGCGAGCGCGCTGCCCGCGACCAACGGGATCGCGACCGCCGACGGGCTGGCGCGGATCTACGCGGCGCTGATCGGCGAGGTCGACGGGGTGCGCCTGTTCGACCCGGCCACGGTGGAGCTCGCCCGGGCCGAGGAGTCGGCGGGACCGGACCGGGTGCTCGTCGTGAACACCCGGTTCGGCCTGGGCTACATGCTGCACGGCAGCGCCTCGCCGTTCCTCGGCGAGGGCTCCTTCGGACACCCCGGCCGCGGGGGCTCCCTCGGCTTCGCCGACCCGGAGACCGGCATCGCCCTCGGCTATGTCACCAACGGCTTCCGCAAGACGGTGACGGCGGACCCGCGGGCGCAGGCCCTGGTCAGGGCGGTGCGGGCGGCCCTGTGACCGCTGGACGTTGATCCGGGGGGGGAGGGGACGTCCGGCCGGGCGGCGCTGGACGTTGATCGGGTGGGACGTCCGGCCGGGCGGCGCTAGACGTTGATCGGGTGGGACGTCCGGCCGGACGCGTCGTCGATCTCGCCGTGCGCCTTGACGAGCAGTTGCATCGCGAGTTCGTTCAGCGCCCGGGCACCGGCGACCTCCTCCCCCACCCTGGGCTGGTTGCTGTCGGTGTGATGGCGGGTGGCGTGCCCGTGCGTGCGTACCTCGGTGCCGTCCGGCAGCCGGACCATCGCCGCCGCCCGCGTGTGCTGGTCGTCCTCCTGGAACTCCAGCTCGATGTGCCATCCCACAGCGGTGTGTGTCATGACGATCGCCTCCGAAGCGTGTGTTTCCAGGGTGCTCCTCGGCGGGCGGCGGCGCACGGGGGGTCAGCCGTCGGACTCCGCCGAGGGCAGGTAGGCGCCGGGTACGTCGTTCGGGGCGAAGACCTTCTTGTCGCCGGGGTAGGGCTTGGTCCAGTTGTGGGTCTGGTACCAGGTGTAGCGGTTCATCTGCTCGTTGTTGGCGTAGTCCGGCACCGCGTGCGGGCCGGTCAGGCGCTGGTGCGAGGCCCAGGCCTTCCACTGTGCCGCGAGCGGCTGCTCTGCCTTCGGCACGGCGGCGGACGTCGGCGCCGGGGCCGCGTCGGTGTCCTGCGCGGCCGGGGTGTCGGCACCGCAGGAGGGCGTGGGGCTCACGCCGAGGGTCAGCGAGGTGCGGTTGGGCACCGCGGTGAACGGGGTGGTGTCCGCCTTCGGGGTGAAGGCCCCGTACATCGGGGTGGCCGCGCTGTCCTTCTGGTTCATCGGGTGGATCCCGAGGATCTGCTCGATGGTGCGGATCATGGTGATCTGCGTGTAGTAGTGGCTGTCGACCGTGCCGTGCTGGGCGTACGGACTGATGACCTGGACCGGGGCCCGGTGGCCGTCGACGTGGTCGAGCCCGTTCTGCGAGTCGTCCTCGACGACGAAGATCGCCGAGTCCTTCCAGTACGTGCTGTGGGAGATCTCGTCGACCATCCGGCCGACCGCGAGGTCGTTGTCGGCGACCTCGGCGGCGGCGTTCGCCGGGCCGCCGGTGTGGTCGTTGGAGAACCAGAACATGTTCAGGTTCGCCGGGCCGTTCTTCTCGAAGTCCTGCTGCCAGATCTGCTCCTTGTAGATGTCCGGGACGTCGAGGTCGAACATCGGGAAGCCCTGCACGGAGACCTTGTTGAGCGAGGGGATCGCCGAGCCGATCTGGATGGGGTACTGGGTAGGCGCCCCGGTAGCGGCCATGGTCTTGGAGTCGCAGTACAGGTTCTGCCAGGTCGCCCCGGCCGGCTTGGACTCCGTCGACTGGAACTCGCCGAAGTCCTTGACCGACTCGCCTGCCGCCTGCGCCCCGGTCCACAGGAACCCGGACTTCTGGTGACCGAGGACGTCGTTCTCGGTGTCGTAACTGCGCGTGTACTCACCGGCGGACGACTCGGTGTACTCCGGGTTGTCCGACTGCATCAGCCAGTTGTGGCCCTCGGCGGAGTTGGTGCCGATGTCGTAGAAGTTGTCGTAGAGGCCGAACTGCTCGGCGAGCGCGTGCTGGTTGGGTGTGACGTTCGCGCCGAAGGTGGTGAGCGCCGGGTCGCCGTCGCCCTGGGGCAGGTCGCCGTAGACCTGGTCGTAGGTGCGGTTCTCCTTGACCAGCAGGAACACGTGCTTGATGGTCGAGGGGTCGCCGAGGCGGGCGGGGACGGGGACCGGCCTCGCACTCTTGGCCTTCTTCGCCGTGCGGACCGAGCCCGGCGTCCAGCCGTTCTGCTGGAAGACCTTGGCCGTCTGGGACCTGATCACGAAGTCGCTCGGCAGCGTGAACTCGGTCAGGCTGGACGTGGTGTCGTGGGTGCCGTGGCCGGTGGCGGTGGTGGGACGGCGGGCGTCGATGCCGCGGGTGTTGGAGACGACGACCTTCCCGCCGGCCGTGGCGATCTCGGCGGGGAAGTAGTCGGTGGGCAGCAGGCCCACGTAACCGGCCGGTTCCTGCGGGGACTTGTAGCGGTAGACGGCGACCGCGTTCGCGCGGCCCAGGGTCACCAGGAGGCGGCCGTCGTCGGTGAGGGTCACCGCGTCGGGTTCGTAGCCGACCCTCGCCTCGGGCCACGGCTGGGTGGCGATGGTCTGGACGACCTTGTCCTTGCGGGTGTCGATCACCGAGACGCTGTTGTCGGCGGTGTTGGTGACGAACACCGTGCCGCGCTTGGCGTAGACGGCGGTCGGGTGCAGACCGACCGTGATCGTTCCGACGGCGGCTGTGGGCTTGGCGGTGTCGATGACGCTGACCGTGCCGGTGGTCGAGGCACCGGTGTCCGGGTTCGCGGGCACCTGGGTGCCGTACGAGTTCATGGTGGTCTCGCCGGGCTTCGCCGGGCGGCCGCCCTCGTTGCTGACGTACAACTTGCCGTCGACCAGGGCGATTCCGCGCGGCGCGGTGCCGACGGACCAGGTCTGCTCGACGGTGCCGGTCGCCGCGTCGAGGGCGACGACGGTGTTCTGGCCGTTGACCGCCGCGTACACGGTGGAGCCGTCGGGCGAGAAGACGGCCCCGCCCACCAGCGCCTGCTGGGAGCCGACGGTCGGGATCGGGACGGCCACCGGGTCGGAGAGGGTGCCGTCGGCGTTCACCGTGAACTTCGTGTAGCCGGTGGCCTGGCCCAGCCACAGCTGCTTGCCGTCGGGCGAGTAGACCGGGCCCTCCTGACCGACGGCGGCGCTGCCGATGCGCAGGTCGTCGGCCGCGTTGGCGCCGATCTTCTGCTTCACCTGACCGGTCGCCAGGTCCATGATGACCAGGGCCGCGTCGCCGTCGGCGACGGCTGCCGCGAGGTGGGTGCCGTCCGGGCTGACCGTGGACGACATGATCTTGCCGTCGTTGATGACGGTCCGGCTGCCGTACGGCTTGAGGTACTGGTCGCTGGAGATGACCTCGCCCTTGGCGGTGTCCTGCGCGACCTGCTGGGTGCCGAACTGGTAGGTCGAGGCGACCGCGGTGCCGGTGACGCCCAGGGCGACCGCGATGCCGGCCGCCACCAGCAGGGTCCGGCGTCCGGCCGGCTGCTTCTCCCTGATACGGCGCGTTACGTGCATGGACCTATCCCTTCGAGGTGGTGTCGAGCAGGTCGACGTTTCCGTCGAACTGCCACAGCGGGTTCGGGGCGTCCCCGGTCTCGGTCCGCACCAGGAAGTAGCCGTTGACTTCCTTCGGACCGTCCCCGTCGGCCACGTACCGGCCGTCCGATCCGACGTCGAGTTGGTAGACGGCGGTCCCCGCGACCGCGGTCCCGGGCAGATGCCAGGTCACGACACACCGCCAGTCGTTGCCCGGACCCTGCTGCGCGGCCTGTCCGTCGCTCTTGGTGCAGGCCGCCGAGGCCCGCAACTGGGCCTCGGTGACGGCGGGCCGGTGCAGTTGGCCGGTCTGCATCCGGTAGAGGTGGGCGAAGGCCGTGGCGAGGGAGCGCTGGACCTTGGTCCGCTGGATGCCGTCCGCGGGGACGGCCACGGCGATCACCACGACGCTGAGGGCGAGAAGACCGGCGAGCGGGAGCAGCCCCGCGGTGAACGCGCGGCGCCCGGCACCGTCGTAGGCGAGGTTGGTGAAGTCCCGCCGCAGGAACAGCAGACAGGCCAGTGTGGTGGCGAGCGCGGCCCACACCAGGGAGACGGCGATCCCGATCAGGAGCGGGGCGAGCTGGGCGGGGCCGGTGAACAGGCCGTTCCAGGTGACGTAGGCGTTGCCGGGCAGGGCGAGGCGGACGGCGACGGGCAGGGGCAGCATCTGGGCGACCGACATCGCGAGCGCGAGGAGCGGCGGCAGCAGCAGGCCCGTTGGGGACCGGCCCAGCGCGACCGACCCGAGCAGGCCGATCGCGGCGAGGGCGAGGGTGGGGGCGAGGACCGCGGTCCAGGCGAGCAGGACCCGCGCCGCCGCGTCGCCGGGTGCCAGGAGGTGTCCGTCCAGGCCGACCAGCGGCTGGTCGCCGACCGCGGTGAGGCCGCCGACCGTGCCGGAGACGGCCAGTCCGGTCACCAGCAGCAGGACGACGGTGAGGCTGGCCAGCGCCTTCGCGGCGAAGATCCGCCGCGGTGAGCGGACCGCGACCAGCAGGTGCCGCCAGGTGCCGAGCCGGTCCTCGGCGGCGAACACGTCACCGGCGACCACCGAGGTCAGCAGCGGCAGCGCCCAGGTGCCCGCGAACCCGAGGACCACCAGAGGGCCGGCCCAGCCGGTGGCGTGCATCCAGCGGCCGAAGAGGGTGTCGGAGGGCAGGGTGCTCTGCTGCGACACCCCGGCGACGAAGAGCCCGGGAGCGATCCAGCAGGCGAGGAGCAGGAGCCGGACGCGCCACTGGGCGAGGAGCTTGCGCAGCTCGAAGCGGTAGACGCGGGAGACCGGGACCGCGGGGGCGGTGGTCTCCCGGATCGCGGTGGCCGTCATCCGTCCGCCTCCCGGGACGCGGTGAGCTCCAGGAAGGCCGCTTCCAACGGCGAGACCACGGGGGCCAGTTCACGTACCGCGATGCCCGACGTCACGAGCCGCGCGACGAGTTCGTCGAGGGCGGGCACCCGTGCGCGGACGACGAGTCCGGCGTCCTGTCGTACGGCCGCCTCGTCGTCGACGATCCGGACCCCGTCGGTGCCGTCGGCCAGCCGGCGCGCGGCCTCCGGGTCGGAGGTCCGTACCCGGTAGTCGAGTGCGCGGCTCTCCGTGGCCAGCTTGCCGAGCGGGCCGGAGAACACGACGCGTCCGGTGGCGAGGAGGGTGACCTCGGAGCAGAGCGCCTCCAGGTCGTCCATGCGGTGGCTGGAGACCACGACAGCGGTGCCGCCCGCGGCGAGCCGGTCGAGCACGCCGTGCACATGCCGTTTTCCGGCCGGGTCCAGGCCGTTGGCGGGCTCGTCGAGGACCAGCAGCCGCGGCCGGGTCAGCAGCGCGGCGGCGAGCCCGAGCCGCTGGCGCATGCCGAGGGAGAAGCCGCGGGCCCGTTCGTCGGCGACGGCGGTGAGCCCGACCTGGTCGAGCACGTCGTCGACGTCCGCGGTACGTTCCCGTCCGCCCCGGAGCCGGGCCAGTGCGGCGAGGTTCTGCCGGGCGGTGAGCGAGGGGTAGAGACCGGGCCCGTCCACGAATCCGGCGACCGAGCCGGGGGCGGCGAACTCCCGCCCGACCGGGGCCCCGAGGATCTCCAGAGTGCCGCTGTCGGCGACGGCCAGCCCCAGCAGCAGCCCGAGCAGGGTCGTCTTCCCGGCCCCGTTCGGCCCGACCAGGCCGTGGATCTGACCTTGCGTCACGTCCAGGTCGACGCCGTCGAGCGCGACGACGTCCCCGAACCCCTTGCTGATCCCACGGGCCCGGACCGCGTGCCGTGTGTCCATGAGTCCCCTCTTCCGGTTCCGGAGGGACCCTAGGGACGGCACACGGCCAGACCGCGAACCCCCGCCTGAACGCTCAGGGAACGAACCGTCAAGGCCTCGGCAAGGACGGCAAGGGAGGGCAAACGGGGAGTGGGGTCCGGCGGGGCTTGACCCGCCCGCTCAAGAAAGACCGCCGGGGACCGGGCCCGGCGGCCTAACCCGCGTGCAGCATCAGCCCGATCCCCGCGACCAGCAGACCCGCCGCGACGATCCTCGGCGCCCCGAACCGCTCCTTGAAGAAGACCGCGCCGATGGCCGCGCCGACGATGATGGAGGACTCGCGCAGGGCCGCGATCGGGGCGAGTTCGGCCTTCGTCTGCGCCCACAGGACCAGGCCGTACGCGGCCACGGAGAGGGCGGCGCCCAGGAGGCCGACGGGGGCGAACGGACGCAGAACAGGGACGAATTGACCGCGCCAGCGGGTGAGCGCGTACGCCGGGATCACCACGCCCTGCACCGCCATCAGCCAGGCGATGTAGCCGAGGGAGGAGCCGGAGGCGCGCACGCCGAGTCCGTCGACGAGCGTGTACACGGCGATGCTGAGGCCGGTCGCCAGCGCGGCGCCGATCGCCGCCCAGTCGGGCCGCCGTCCGCGCAGCCCCCACAGGGCGACCCCGGTGAGTCCCGCGCAGGACAGGGCGATCCCGGCGGCGGCCCAGCCGTCGGGCACCTCATGGGCGAACAGGGCGGCGAGCACCGTGACGACGAGGGGCGCGGTGCCGCGCGCGATCGGATAGGCCTGCCCGAAGTCGCCGAGCCGGAAGGACTTCATCAGCAGCGCGTAGTAGGCGATGTGGACGCAGGAGGAGGTGAGCAGATACGGCCAGGCCCCGGCCGCCGGAACCGCCGCGAGGGGGATGATCGCGAGCCCGATGAGCATGCCGCCGCCGGAGATCAGCGTGAACCCGACCAGCTTGTCGGTGATCCGGTGCGCGATGGCGTTCCAGCTGGCGTGCGTGACCGCGGCGAGAAGGACGGCCGCGGTGACGAGCGGGGTCACGAGGTGTGCTCGCGGACGTCCACGAGGGTGGCGCCGGCGTGGGCGACGAGGTCCTTGGGCGCGATGGGGAAGACGGCGTGCGGATTTCCGGCGGCGGCCCACACGAGGTCGTGGTCGAGCAGCGCCCGGTCGGCGAGGACCCGGGTCCGCGTCCGGTGCCCGAACGGCGGCACACCTCCGATGGCGTATCCGGTCGTCTCCCGTACGACGTCGGCCTTGGCCCGGGTGACCTTGTCGGCACCGAGCTCCCGGCGCACCAGCTCGACATCGACGCGTGAGGCCCCGTCCATCAGCACCAGCACCGGCACCCCGTCCGCCGCGAAGATCAGCGACTTGCAGATCTGTCCGAGCTCGCAGCCGACGGCCGCGGCGGCCTCGGCGGCGGTCCGGGTCGCGTCCGGGAAACGGCGGACCTTCGCGTTGAGCTCGTCGAGTCCCAGCTCCCTCAGGGCCTCGGTGAAACGGGGGTGGGCGGCGTCTTCGGTCGTCATGTCCGTCACGCTAGCGGTGGGTGTACGGGCCACGCGACCCTGTTCCACGGAGCGTTCCGGTTCCCGCTCCCGTCGTGCAGGATGCTGCGATGACCCCGACTCCCGGCATACGCCCCTACGGCCCCCAGGACCGTGCCGCCCTCGACGACATCTGCGTCCGCACCGCGCACGTCGGCCAGGACGCGCGCCCCCACTACCGCGACCCCGGTGTCTTCCCGGCGGCCTTCGCGCAGCCGTACGCCCATCTCGAGCCGGAACTGGTCTTCGTGCTGGACGACGGCGAGGGGCGGGCCGTCGGGTACGTCGTGGGGACCGCGGACACGGCCCGGTTCGTGGCGGACTACCGTGCCGAGTGGATTCCGCTCGTGGCCGACCGCTATCCGAGGCCCGCCGGGCCGCCGCGCACCCCGGACGAGGAGATCGTGGCGCTGCTGCACGATCCGGAGCGGATGCTGGTGCCCGAAGTCGCCGCGTATCCGGCCCACTTGCACATCGACCTCCTGCCCGACTGGCAGGGGCGCGGGTACGGGCGGGCGCTGATGGGCAGTCTGCTGGGCGCCCTCCACGAGAAGGGCGTGCCCGCCGTGCACCTGTGCATGCTGTCCGCCAACACCCCGGCCCGCGCCTTCTACGACCGTCTCGGCTTCCACGAGATAGCCGTACCGGATCCCGGACCGGTCACCTATCTGGGCCGGCCGACGGCAGCGGGGAGCTGGTGAGCGGGTCGGTCGGGGAGCCGGTGGGCGGGTCAGTCGTGGCGAATGCCCAGCGCCGGGAGGACCACGGCGTCGATGTACGAGATGAGGTAGGCCTGGGTCGGCGGCAGCTCGTCGATCATCGTGCGGGCGGCGAACCCGCCGAGCATCATGTGGATCATGAAGCCGATGGCCGGGTTGTCGGCGCGCACCTCACCCCGGTCGACGGCCCGCTGCACGATCCGGTGGAACGCCTCCATCTCGGGCTCGATGAGGTGCTCGCGGAACGCCTTCAGGAGATCCGGGTTGCCGTGGATCGCCATGGCCAGCCCTCGCATGAGCGCGGAGTCCTGCTCCATCTTGCAGTCGTCCGAGCGCAGGGTGAGGGCGTGCAGGTCGCCCCGGAGCGAACCGGTGTCGACCTCGTCGAGACCGAGGGCGCCGGGCTTGGAGTGCCGGACCGCCTTCGCCACCAGCTCGGCCTTGCCGCCCCACTGCCGGTAGAGCGTGGCCTTGCTGGACCGGGTGCGCGCCGCGACGGCGTCCATGGTCAGGGTGTCGTACCCGACCTCCCTCAGCAGGTCGAGCACGGCCCCGTAGAGCTCGGCCTCACGCTCGGGGGTGATACGGCTGCGACGTGCTGTCGTGACCTCGGTCATGCCACTCACCCTTCCCGCTCAGGACATCGAACGACACTGTTTCGTACGACTCGAATGTAGCGCATACACAAGCGAAACGAAACGGTTTCGTTCGTGTGATGGGTCACCTCCCGGTCATCCCTCGGTCACTCATGAGTTACCCCTGCACCCGAGTCCAGGAGATTTTTCATAAGTTGCTCCGGTCCATCCCCCGGAAAAGCATGGGGAGGTGAGCTATCTGCGCCTTCCGCACCTGAGCGGCGACCTGCTGTGCTTCGTCGCCGAGGACGACCTCTGGCTGGCCCCCCTCGACGCCCCGGGCCGCGCCTGGCGGCTGACCGTGGACCGCACGAAGGTCGGCCACCCCCGCTTCTCCCCCGACGGCACCCGCATCGCGTATACGAGCTGGCGCAGCCTCATGCCCGAGATCCACCTGGCCGAGGTGGACGGCGGACCGGCCCGGCGGCTCACCTACTGGGGCTCCTCGGACACCCAGGTGACCGGCTGGACCCCGAACGGCGAGATCCTCGCCGTCGCCTCCCACGGCGAGCCCTTCTCCTACTTCACCTGGGCGTACAAGGTCCCCACCGACGGCTCCCCCGGCCGCAAACTCCCCTGGGGCCCGGTCTCCGACATCCAGGTCGCCGACCGCAGGACCCTCCTGCTGACCGGCACCCCGCCCCACGAACCGGCCGCCTGGAAGCGCTACCGGGGCGGCGCCACCGGCCGGCTCTGGCTGCACGGCGAACGCCTGCTGCCGGACCTGAACGGCCACCTCCACTCCCCCATGTTCGTCGGTGACCGGATCGCCTTCCTCTCCGACCACGAGGGCGTCGGCAACCTCTACTCCTGCACTCCCGAGGGCTCCGACCTGCGCCGCCACACCGACCACGACGCCTTCTACGCCCGGCACGCGGCGAGCGACGGCACCCGGGTGGTGTACCAGTGCGGCGGCGACCTGTGGATCGTGGACGACCTCGCGTCGGCGGAGCCCCGCAGGCTCGACGTACGGCTGAGCGGGCCGCGCGCGGGACGCCGTACGTACCAGGTGCCCGCCGCCCAGCACGTGGACGGCATCTCGGTCGACGAGACGGGCCGGGCGAGCGCGGTCGTCGTCCGGGGCAGCCTGTACTGGCTCACCCACCGGGACGGTCCCGCGCGCACGATCACCGACACCCCGGGGGTACGGGTCCGGCTCCCGGAGATGCTCGGTTCCGTCGGCCAGGTCGCGTACGTGACGGACGCGGAGGGCGAGGACGCCGTCGAGATCGCGTCCCTGCCCCGGGCGACCGGCGACCGCGCGCCCCGGCGCCTGGCCTCCGGCGGCCTCGGCCGGGTCCTGGAGCTGGTCTCCGACCCCCGGGGCGAACGCCTGGCCATCGCCTCGCACGACGGCCGCCTGCTGCTCCTGACCGTGCCTGACAGTGCGGCTGACGCCGCGGGCACGGAGGGCTCCGACGGGGAGGTCACCGAGCTGAACGCCACGAAGGACTCAGACGGGCAGGTCACCGAGCTGATCCGGTCCGTCAACGGCCCGGTCCGCGACCTCGCCTTCTCGCCGGACGGCAACTGGCTGACGTGGTCGCACCCCGGCATCGGCCGCTCGCTGCGCCAGATCAAGATGGCCCGTATCGCTCCGAAGGGAGAAGGCGACCGGCTGATCGTGGACGTCACCAACGGCCGCTTCGAGGACGAGAACCCGGTCTTCACGAGGGACGGCCGCTACCTGGCCTTCCTCTCCTGGCGCGGCTTCGACCCGGTGTACGACGTCCACACCGGCGACCTGTCCTTCCCGCTCGGCTGCCGCCCCTATCTGGTCCCGCTGTCCTCCGCGACCCCCTCCCCCTTCGCCCTCAACCCCGAGGGCCGCCCGGCCGCCGGGGGCCTGGACCCGTTCCCCACCGACGAGGACGGCGACGGGGCCGCCGTGACCGTGGAGACCGAGGGCCTGGAGAGCCGGGTCACCCCGTTCCCGGTCCCCGCCTCCAAGTACTCGGCGCTGCACCCGGTCGCGGGCGGCGGCCTGGTCTGGCTGCGCTGGCCGATCTCGGGCGCGCTCGGCGAGACCTTCGTCAACCCGGACGACACCTCCGAGCGCCCCACCCTCGAACACTTCGCCGTCGGCAAGGCGAAGAAGACCGAACTCGTCGAGCATCTGGACTGGTTCGCGGTCAGCGGCGACGGCTCCCGGCTGGTCCTGGTGGACGAGGGCGAGCTGCGCGCGACCCCCGCGACGGAGTCCGGCGACAGCGACTCGACCGTCTGGATCGACCTGCGCCGCATCCTGCACGAGGTCGACCCGCCCGCGGAGTGGCGCCAGTCGTACGAGGAGGCGGGCCGGCTGATCCGGGCGTACTTCTGGGACCCCGGGATGTGCGGCATCAACTGGGACGCGGTCCTCGACCAGTACCGTCCGCTGCTCGAACGGGTCGCCTCCCCCGACGAGTTCGCCGACCTGCTGCGCGAGGTCCTCGGCGAACTGGGCACCTCCCACGCCTACGTCACCCCCGCCCGCCGCAACGAGGGCCCGCCCCACTACCAGCGCCGCCAGGGCCTGCTGGGCGCCAACTTCGAGCTGAGGGAAGGCGGTTGGACGGTCCGGCGGATCCTCCCGGGCGACTCCTCGGACTCCAGGGCCCGCTCCCCGCTGGCCGGCACGGGCATCCGCGAGGGCGCGGTCCTCACCCACGTGGACGGCCGCCCGGTCGATCCGGTCGCGGGCCCGTACCCTCTCCTCGCGGCGGCGGGCGGTACGACGGTGGAGCTGACCTTCACCCCGGCCGCGGGCGAGGGCGGCTCCCGCCGGGTCGCGGTGGTCCCCCTCGTCGACGAACGCCCCCTGCGCTACCAGGACTGGGTGGCCAAACGCCGGGCCGTGGTCAGGGAGCTGAGCGGCGGCCGCTGCGGCTATCTGCACATCCCGGACATGGGCGGCTCGGGCTGGGCCCAGTTCAACCGGGATCTGCGCATGGAGGTCTCCCGCCCCGCCCTGATCGTCGACGTCCGCGGCAACGCGGGCGGCCACATCAGCGAACTGGTGGTGGAGAAGCTGACCCGCACCATCCTCGGCTGGGACCTGACGAGGAACGCCCAGCCGGTGTCGTACGCCTCGAACGCCCCGCGCGGCCCGGTGGTCGCCCTCGCCGACGAGGCGACCTCCTCGGACGGCGACATGATCACGGCCGCCTTCAAACTCCTGAAGCTGGGCCCGGTGGTGGGCCAGCGCACCTGGGGCGGGGTGGTCGGCATGACCGGCCGCCACCAGCTCGGCGACGGCACGGTGATCACGGTCCCGATGAACGCGGCCTGGTTCGACGCGTACGGCTGGTCCGTCGAGAACGAGGGAGTGACCCCGGACCTGGAGATCCTGCGCACCCCGCTGGACTGGGCGGAGGGCCGGCACGCCCAACTCGACGACGCGGTACAGCTCGCACTGACCTTGCTGGAGGCGAACCCCCCGGCGACCCCGCCCGACTACCGGGACGTCCCGAACAGGTCGAGGCCGAAGTTGCCGCCCAGGTAGGTGCTTTTTGCTTCTTGCCCTTAGGGGCGCGGGGAACTGCGCGAGAAGCCCCACCGGCCGGCAGCCGAACACAAAGCGCGGGGCGCCCTCCAACAACCAGAGGGCACCCCGCACTTCAAGCAGTGACTACATGTCGTAGTCGGGGTCCAGCCGCTCCTGCTCCTCGCGCCGCATCCGCTCGGACTCCTCGTCCCGCATCCGCTCGCTGTCCTGCTCGCCGCGGCGACCCCGCTGGGCCTGCTCCCGGCCCTCCTGGGCCTTCTGCTTGGCCTGCTGCTGCCACTGCTCGGACTTGTCCTGGAACTGGTCCTTGATACCCATGTGGGTTCACTCCCGTGGGGGTGAGGGAAGAGCCCCGGTCCGGGGCCTCGACCAGATTCACACGGCCGGACAAAGAACGCATTTCGATCAACTACGGTGCGTAGCGCGAGCCTCCTCGTCCGCCGCCCCACCTGCACCGACGAGCCCGGTGCGGATGCCCTCCAACCGCTGTCCGAACCGCCGCATCTCCCGCTGTCCGACGGTCCCGATGAGCCCCGGCAGAGCCCCGCGCAGGCCCTGCATCCCGCGCAGCCACCCCTGCCCGTACACATGGCTGGAGCGCCGCTCGATCCCGGCCACGATCCGCTCCACGGCGGGCCCCAGCGGATACGTCTTGTTGGCCGGCCACGGCAGCCGCTGCCGCAACTCCCGCATCACGTCGTCCTGGTCGGCCCCGCGCACCATGTCGGTGTCGGTCCACGACAGGTACCCGACCCCGACCCGCACGCCCCGGTAGCCGACCTCGGCCCGCAGGCTGTGCGCGAACGCCTCCACACCGGACTTGGACGCGCAGTACGCCGTCATCATCGGCGACGGCGTGATCGCGGCGAGCGAGGCGATCTGGAGCAGGTACCCCCGGCTCTCGACGAGCGCCGGGAGGAACGCCCGTGCGGTGACGGCCGATCCGACGAGGTTGACCTCGATGACCCGCCGCCATGCCTCGGGATCGGAGTCGACGAAGGGCCCGCCGGTCGCGACCCCCGCGTTGGCGACCACGATGTCGACCTTCCCGAACCGCTCCTTCACCTCCTCCGCGACCCGCGCCATCGCCTCGTGGTCCGTCACGTCGGCGTACCAGTGGTCGCTGTCGCCGTGCAGCCGCTCGGACAGCTGCTTGAGCGCGTCCGGTTCGAGGCCGACCAGCGCGACCTTCGCGCCGCGCGCGGACAGCTTGCGGGCGAGCAGCTCGCCCACGCCCCGCGCGGCCCCCGTGACGACCGCGACCTGCCCTTCCAGACCGACCCTGCTCATGCGCCCTCCCTGACCTGGACGTAACTGCTGACGAGTTCCCGGATCCGCGCGCTGACCAGCTCGGGCGCCTCGACCGGCGTCATGTGGCCGAGCCCGGGCAGCTCGGTCACCCCGAGACTGCGGGGCAGCGCGGCGGCCAACCGGTGTGCGTGCGCCGGCGGGGTGAGCCGGTCGGCGGTCCCGACGAGGACGGCCGTGGGCACGGCGAGCTGCCGTACGCCCTGGTCCAGGTCGAGTAGATCGAGCACCTGCGACCATGCGTGGCGCACCTTGCGCGGACACGCGTGCACGATTTGCGCGCACGCCTCCACCATGTGCGGGGCCGAACCGGGGCCCATCGTGCCGTACTTGAGGATCCGCAGCGCGAGCGGTGTGACCGGCCCGAGCGGCGCCCGCGCCCCGAGGACGTGCCGGGTCAGCCAGGTGCGCAGCCGCCCGGCCCGGATCGGCACCACGGTCGACTCGGCGACCAGCCGCGACGACCCGGTGCTGCACAGCAGGACGGCCGCCGCGTGCTCCCGGAACGCCGGCCGGTCCGCCGCCGCCATCACCGTCATCCCGCCCATGGAGTGACCGACGACGACCGCTTTCTCGTCCGCCGCGAGGGTCGCCTCCAGCACGGCCACGAGGTCGTCGGCGAGGGCGTCCGCACTGCACGCCGGGCTCGCCGGACTGCGTCCGTGACCACGCTGGTCGTACGCGATGACCCGGTGGTCCACGGAGAGTTCGCGGATCTGCGCGGCCCAGAAGGCGGTGGAACAGGTCCAGCCGTGCGCCAGCACGACCGGGGGCGCGCCCTCGGGGCCGTGCACCTCGACGTGCAGCCGGGCGCCGTCGGCGGAGGTCACGGTCAGTTCGCCGGCCGGCACGGGCGGGGCGTACGGCCCGGAGTCGACATGGGCGAGCCGGCTCATACGGCGGCCGGCAGGGGCTGGGCGGCTCATACGGCGGCCTCCGCGTTCTCGTCCTGGGCCTGGGCCGCGCTTCCCTGCGCGGCGGGCCGCAGCACCTCGTACTCGGCCAGGTCCACCCGCCGGGTCGCCCGCCGGAACTCGGTCGTCGTACCGGGCCAGATCGTGCTGTTGCGGCCGTTCGCGTCCAGGTACCAGCTGGTGCAGCCGCCGGTGTTCCACACCGTGCGCTTCATCCGCTCCTGCACCCGGTGGTTCCAGGCCCGTACGGCGGTGGGCCGGGCGTCGAGGGCCACCCGGCCGCCGAGCACGTCCAACTGCCGTACGAAGTCGGCCAGGTAGTTCAGCTGGGACTCGATCATCAGGATCATCGAGGAGTTCCCGAGCCCGGTGTTGGGGCCGATGACCGTCATCCAGTTGGGGAAGCCGGCGGCGGAGGCACCGCGCAGCGCCTCCATGCCGCCCTTCCACGCCTCGGCGAGCGTCCGCCCGTCCGCGCCGACGACCCGGTCGGCGATGGGCATGTCGGTGACGTGGAAGCCGGTGCCGAAGACGATCGCGTCGACCTGGGCCTCGGTGCCGTCGGCGGCGACGAGCTTCGACCCCTCGACCCGGCTCAGGCCGCTGGCGACGACGTCCACGTTGGGCTGGGCGAGCGCCGGGTAGTACGTGCTGCTCAGCAGGATCCGCTTGCAGCCGATGCGGTAGTCGGGGGTGAGCTTGGCCCGCAGCGCCGGGTCCTTGATGGCGCGGGCCATGTTCCGCTTGGCCAGCTGCTCGACCGCGCCGAGCTGGCCCGGGTGCTTGGTGAAGGCCTGGACCTGCAACTCCCTGATGCCCCACAGCAGTCCGCGCCGGGCCTGGGTGGTGAAGGGCAGCTGCCGGTGCAGCCGCCGCTCGGCGCCGCTGATCGCCCGGTCCATGCGGGGCATCACCCAGGGCGGGGTCCGCTGGAAGAGGGTGACGTTGCGGGCGAGGGGCTGGATCGCCGGCACGATCTGGATGGCCGAGGCGCCCGTGCCCACCATGGCGACGCGCTTGCCGCGCAGGTCGTAGTCGTGGTCCCAGCGGGCGGAGTGGAAGACCTTGCCGGGGAAGGAGTCCAGGCCGGGGATGTCCGGGATCTTCGGATCGGACAGCGGCCCGGTGGCGGATACGACGAAGTCGGCAGACAGCCTGCCGCCGGTGGTCTCGATGTCCCATCGCAGCGTCTCGCTGTCCCAGGTCATCCGCAGCACCTCGGAGTTGAGGCGCAGGTGCGGCCGGAGCCCGAAGACGTCGGTCACGTGCTCCAGGTAGGCCCGGATGTGCTCCTGCCCGGAGAAGGTGCGCGGCCAGTCGGGGTTGGGCGCGAAGGAGAAGGAGTACAGGTGGGACGGCACATCGCACGCGCACCCCGGATAGCTGTTGTCCCGCCAGGTGCCGCCGACGCTGCCGGCCCGCTCCAGCACGACGAAGTCGGTGACGCCCTCCCGCCGCAGGCGTACGGCGGCCCCCAGCCCACCGAACCCGGATCCGACCACCGCCACCCGCACATGCTCGTGTTCGGCCATGCCGACGCCTTCCCTGCGACTCTGCCAGTGAACACTGGCGCAATGGGAGGATAGAGCGGCTCCGTACCGATGGGTAGGGGTCGGGAAGAAGGAAGTTACCGGGAGTACGACATAGGGTGCGGGCGTGGCAGAAGACGGAGGACGACACGAGTACCGCATGGAGGAGCTGGCCCGCCTGGCCGGCATCACCGTGCGCACCCTGCGCTTCTACCGCGAACGCAAGCTGATCGCACCGCCCCGCCGCGAGGGCCGTATCGCCTGGTACGACGACCACCACCTGGCCCGGCTGCGCACGATCGCGGCGCTCCTCGAGCGCGGGCACACCCTCACGGGCATCGCGGAACTGGCGGAGGCCCTCGACCACGGCCGCGATGTCGCCGACGTCCTGGGGGTGACCCCTCCCACCGAGGAGGAGCCGGTCCGCCTCACCCCCGAGGAACTCGCCGCCCGCTTCGAGGGCGAGGTCACCGCGGAGAACCTGGCGGCCGCCCTCGACCTCGGTTACCTCGGCACCGACGGCGACGAGATCGTCCACATCAGCCGCCGCCTCCTGGACGTCTCCTCGGCCCTGGTCCGCGAGGGCATCCCGCTCGCGGAGGTCCTGACCGCCGGCCGACAGGTCCGCGAACACGTCGACGCCCTGGCCGAGATGTTCGCCGACCTGGTCCTGCGCCACACCACCGAGAACGACCTCCACCGCCTGCGCCCCCTGGCCCGGAGCGTGGTGGAGGCGGAACTGTCCCTGGCCCTGGACCGGCGGCTGCGGAAGCGGGACTGAGAGGCCGCTGCCGTACTCAGGCCGGGCTGAGTACGGACGCTCTGGGCGGGGACGGGACGAGCGGAAACACTCGGAGCATGCGAAACCGACCTCTGAGAAGCGTTTCCCACGTGGTGCCGACCCTGGTGACGGCCGGCGTGTCGATGGCGGCGTGGGCTGCCTGGCTGGGCTGGGACCAGCACTACGACGTGCAGCCCGACGGCGCGTCGACCGGTCCGTACGAGGCCTGGCAGGTGATCGGGCTGGTGGTGACCCTGCTGGTGGCGGTGTACTGGGCGGCATCGCGTCGCCACGTCACCTCAGCCGTGCTCGGCACCACTGCCGGCCTGACCCTCGCCGCCTTCGTCGACTGGTCGGACGACTCCACCGGCCAGTTCATGGTGGGCGTGGTGATGGTCATGATGGGGAGCCTCGCCGCGACCGCCCTCGTGACCAACGTGATCACCTCCGTGAGACGGCGGCCGGCGCAGACGCCGCCCGCATGACGCCCCCCCGCGGGACACGTCACATGTCGAAGACGACCGTCACGGGAGCGTGGTCCGACCATCGCTCGTCATGGGTGGCGGCCCGCTCCACGAACCCCTTGACCGCCCGCCGGGCCAGCCCGGGAGTCGCGACAGCGAGGTCGATCCTCCATCCGGAGTCGTTGTCGAACGCCCGCCCCCGGTAGGACCACCACGAGTACGGCCCCTCCACGTCCGGATGCAGCGACCGTACGACGTCCACGTACCCGCCGTCCTCGGCGTCGAGGACCCGGCTCAGCCAGGCGCGCTCCTCCGGCAGGAAGCCCGAACTCTTCTGGTTGGAGCGCCAGTTCTTGAGGTCGGCCTGCTGGTGGGCGATGTTCCAGTCGCCGCAGACGACGACTTCGCGGCCGTCGGCGGCGGCACGCTCGCGCAGACCCTTCAGGTACGTCAGGAACTCGTCCATGAAGCGGACCTTCTCGTCCTGCCGCTCGGTGCCGACCTCGCCGGAGGGCAGGTAGAGGGAGGCGACGGTGACCCCGGGCAGGTCGGCCTCCACATACCGTCCGCTGGTGTCGAACTCGGCCGACCGGAAGCCGACCTGGACCCGGTCCGGCTCACGGCGGGAGTAGAGGGAGACCCCGGCCCGCCCCTTGGCGGCGGCGGGCGCGTGCGTCACGTGCCAGCCCTCGGGAGCGCGGACCGCGTCGGGCAGTTGCTGCGGCTCGGCGCGCACCTCCTGGAGGCAGAGCACATCGGCGGAGGTGTCCGCGAGCCACTCCACGAAGCCCTTCTTCGCGGCGGCACGCAGCCCGTTCACATTGGCGGAGGTCACAGTGAGCACCCCGGCACGATACCGGCACACTGGAGGGCATGATGATCCGCCGTGTCCCCTTCGACCACCCCGACGCCGTCAAGCTCAACGACCAGGTCCAGGCCGAGTACCACGTCCGCTACGGCGACGGCGGCGACGCCACCGAGCTGGCCCCGGCGGACTTCCAGCCCCCGAACGGCGTGTATCTGATCGCGTACGACGCCCTGGACAGCCCCGTCGCCACGGGCGGCTGGCGGGCCCAGGACGCCAACGGCGAGGGCAATCTGGACGGCGACGCCGAGCTCAAGCGGATGTACGTGATCGAGCAGATGCGCGGCCGCGGTCTCGCCCGCCGCGTGCTGGCCGCCCTGGAGGAGGACGCCCGCGCGGCCGGCCGCCTGCGCATGGTCCTGGAGACCGGCACCAAGCAGCCGGAGGCGATCGCGCTGTACACCTCCAGCGGCTACGAGCCCTGCGCCAAGTTCGGCTACTACCGCCACTACGAGGACAGCCGCTGCTTCGCGAAGCCGCTCGCGCGCTGACAGAAACCGCTCGCGCGCGGACAGATGACAGAAGACCCGCTCCTGAATCAGGAGCGGGTCTTCATGATGCGTGGACCTGAGGGGATTTGAACCCCTGGCCCCCTCGATGCGAACGAGGTGCGCTACCGGACTGCGCCACAGGCCCTTGCAACGAGTGAAACTCTAGCATCCCCGTCCGGGTGCTTGGAAATCCGTTCCCGGCTGGTCAGGGACGGGGGTCCGCGAGCCTCGCGTTCCCGCCCCGGGCGTCACTCGTTGGCCGCGCGCGGCCGTTCGCCTTCCTCGTACTGGTCGAAGAGGGGGGTACGGCCACGCTCGCGTGCCCGGCGGGCGGAGGCGGCGCGGCGGGCGTCGGTGCGGCCGTCCGCCGTGGGCGTGTCGTCCGCGTCGCCGGACAGCTCCTCCGATCCCCCGTCCTCGGCGACGGGCGCCGCCTCGTGCTCCGGGGTGACCGTGCTGGAGCGTGCCGAGCTCCACGCGTCGGGTGCCCCGAGGTCCACGTCCGCGGTGGCCCGCGGTGCGACCGGCGCGGTGACGTAGGTCGGCAGCGGCACCGGTACCGGGTCCCAGCTGTCCCCGTGGCCGGGCCTGCGCTGCCGCTCACGCTGCTGGTCGACCCACTCGGCGTGGTCGGTCTGCTCGACGAGGGCGCGCCGGTCGGCGGCGAGGGCGGAGAGCCCGGGGTCGGTGACCTGCTCTGGTCCTCCGTCCGGTTCGTCGGCGTCCACCTCGGTGCCGACGGACGTCCGCCGACGCGGCTGGCGGGCCCGCTCCCGCAGGTGCTGCGCGGCGGCCTCGGCCCGGCGCCGGTCCATCTGGTAGGCGAACCGGCGGCGTTCCTGGGAACGCAGGTAGGCGATGTACGCGCTGAGCATCACCGCGGGCACCCCGGGCGCCCACAGGAAGGTGAGTCCCCCGACGGCGGCGACGATCGCGCCGAGCGTGAACGCCGCGAAGAGCATCACGGTGGTACGCCGTCGGCGCGCGAGGGACTTGGTGCGCCGGGCGCGCGCCGCGGCCGCTTCGGCGGCGGCCGTGCGCCGGGCGGCTGACACGGGAGGCTGCTTGCGGGTGGGGACGCCGGCGTCGTGCGCCGCCTCTCGTCCCGCGTCCCGCCCTGCTTCCCTTCCCGCGTCCCGCGTGGACTCACGCGCCGGCTCCGGGGGACGTCCCGTGGACGGCGGCTGGACCGTCGCCCTGGCCTGTGGACGGGTCGGGGGCATGGCGAAGGACCGGACGTCCACCGAGTCGGTGACGGCGTCCGGATCGTCGGCGCCGTCCTCCCCCTCGTCGGTGGAGCGCGCGCGCAGGTCCTTGGCGTATCGGCGCTCCATGCCCGCCCGTCCGGACAGCAGCCGGATGGCGGTGCTGAAGCGTTCCGTCGGACGGGCCTCGTTCAGCTCGTCCTGCCTACGGAGCCACATCGGCACCAAGTAGGCGGCCCAGGCCCCGACAATGACTGCGTAGATGAGGCCGCTGCTGCTCACGCCTCACACGGTAGAGGGGTTTGCGTGAGGCCATCTGCCAATTGAGCCGGTGTGTCGCACGATCTGGCTGATATTTCGAGCTTTTTTTGCGACCGATCCGATCAGCAGACCGCCTCAGCCGTGAATTCAATGCCCCGAGACGGTCATGCACCGATCATTTTCGAACACTTATTCAATTACCGGGACCTGTATCCGGAACCTGCTTGCCGACGCGGGCCCGCTGCCAGCGTCGGAGCAGTCCGTCCGGTACCTCTTCCGCGGTGAGCGCGAACACGAGATGGTCCCGCCAGGCCCCGTCGATGTGGAGATAGCGCGGCCGCAGCCCCTCCTCGCGGAATCCGAGTTTCTCCACGACCCGCCTGCTCGGTCCGTTCTCCGGGCGAATGCAGACCTCGATGCGGTGCAGACCGACGGTGCGGAAACAGTGGTCCACGACGAGCGCCACGGCGGTCGGCATCACCCCCCGCCCGGCGACCGACTGGTCCACCCAGTAACCGACGTGCCCCGAGCACATCGAGCCCCAGGTGATTCCGGCGACCGTCAACTGCCCGACCAACTGTCCCTGGTACTCGATGACGAACGGCAGCATCCGGCCGGCGTTCGCCTCGGACCTGAGGTGGCGGACCATCTGCCGGTAGGTCGGCCGGTGGGCGATCGGCCCGCTCGGCGTGGGCGGCGGAATCGTCGCCTCCCAGGGGCGCAGCCAGTCCCGGTTGCGCCGGTTGACCTCACGCCACAGGCGTTGGTCGCGCATCCTTATCGGCCTCAGGACGACGTCGCCGTCCGCCAGTACGACGGGCCATGACGGGCTGTTCAGCTCGCACCCCCCTCACCGGCGCCGGGTCCGACGTGGTCGCCGCCGCGGATCTGGTCGACGGCGTGCTTCAACAGGGGCTCCAGGACGGCCAGTCCGTCCTTCACCCCGCCGCTGGAGCCCGGCAGGTTGACGATCAGTGTGCCGGCCGCCACCCCGGCCAGGCCCCGGGAGAGCGCGGCGGTGGGCACCTTGTCCCGCCCGAAGGCCCGGATGGCCTCCGCGATGCCGGGCACCTCGTACCCGATCACCGCGCGGGTCGCCTCGGGGGTGCGGTCGGTGGGCGAGATGCCGGTGCCACCGGTGGTGACGACGACGTCGTAACCCGCCTCGACGCCCGCGCGCAGGGCGGCTTCCACGGGGTCCCCGTCGGGGACGACCTGCGGGCCGTCGACCGCGAAGCCGCACCGCTTCAGGCCGTCGGCGATCAGCGGGCCGCCCTTGTCCTCGTAGACACCGGCGGCGGCCCGGTTGGAGGCGGTGACGACGAGAGCCCGGTACGTCATGACCGGCTCCAGTCGCCCGACTTGCCGCCCGTCTTCTCCTCCACCCGCACGTCCGCGATGACCGCTCCCTTGTCGACCGCCTTGACCATGTCGATCACGGTGAGCGCGGCGACGGAGACCGCGGTGAGGGCCTCCATCTCGACACCCGTGCGGTCCGTGGTCTTCACGGTGGCGAGGATCTCCACGGCGTCGTCCGCGACCGACAGATCCAGTTTCACACCCGACACCGACAACGGGTGGCACAGCGGGATGAGGTCCGGGGTGCGCTTGGCGCCCATGATGCCCGCGATCCGCGCGGTGGCCAGCGCGTCGCCCTTGGGGACGCCCTCGCCGCGCAGCAGCTCGATCACCCGGGGTGAGACGAGGACGCGTCCACTCGCGCGCGCGGTGCGCGCGGTGACGTCCTTGCCGGATACGTCGACCATGCGGGCGGCTCCCGCTTCGTCGATGTGCGTCAGTCGGTCCTGCGTACTCATGGTGTGCGGCGCTCCCGGTCCCGGCGTTGTGCGCGACACGGTACCGCCAACCTGGGGTGCTCAGCCGAGCAGGACCACTTCGACCTCGGTGCCGGGCTCCACGGACTCCACGTCCTCCGGTACGACGATCAGCGCGTCCGCCTGTGCGAGGGCGGCAACCAGGTGGGAGCCCGCGCCGCCGACCGGGGCGACCGTGCCGTCGGCGTACGCACCGCGCAGGAACTGCCGGCGGCCCTTGGGCGAGCTCAGCGCCTTGTCCGCCCTCAGGGTGGCACGGGTCCGCGGGCGGTGGAGGTCGTCGAGGCCCATGAGGGCGCGGATCGCGGGTCGGACGAACAGCTCGAACGAGACGTACGACGACACCGGGTTGCCGGGCAGGGCCAGCAGCGGGGTGTGGTCGGGGCCGATGGTGCCGAAGCCCTGGGGCTTGCCGGGCTGCATGGCGAGCTTGCGGAAGTCGACGCCGCTGCCGGGTTCGTCCTCGTCGCCCACGGAGGTCAGCGCTTCCTTGACGACGTCGTAGGCGCCGACGCTCACGCCGCCCGTGGTGACCATGAGGTCGGCGCGGACGAGCTGGTCCTCGATGGTGGAGCGCAGGGTCTCGGCGTCGTCGGCGACGGCGCCCACCCGGTAGGCGATGGCGCCGGCGTCCCGGGCGGCCGCGGTGAGGGCGAAGCTGTTGGAGTCGTAGATCTGGCCGGTGCCGAGGCTCTCGTCGGGCTGGACGAGTTCGCTGCCGGTGGACATGACGACCACGCGCGGGCGCGGGCGTACCCGGACGGTGCCGCGGCCGATGGCGGCGAGCAGGGCGATCTGGGGCGGCCCGAGGACGGTGCCGGCGTCCAGGGCGCGGTCACCGGCCCGGACGTCGCTGCCCTGGGCGCGTACGTGTGCGCGTGCCTCCGCGGACCGGTACACGTGCACATGCCCCTCGGCGCCCTCGGGGGCGAGGCTGCGGGCGCGCATCCCGGTGACCGGGCCCTCGCCGAGGCCGCCGTCGGTCCACTCGACGGGGACGACGGTCTCGGCGCCGGGCGGCAGCGGGGCGCCGGTCATGATGCGGGCGGCCTGGCCGGGGCCGACATGGAGCAGATCGGCCCCCTGCCCTGCCGCGACGTCCCCGACGACGTCGAGGACGGCCGGGAACTCCTCGCTCGCGCCCGCCACGTCCGCGACCCGTACCGCGTACCCGTCCATGGAGCTGTTGTCGAACGGCGGGAGGGACACCGGGACCGTGACGTCCTCGACCAGGACGCAGCCCTGGGCGTCGAGCAGTTGCAGCTCGATGGGTTCGAGGGGGCGGACGGTCGCGAGGATGTCCTCCAGGTGTTCGTCCACCGACCAGAGGTCGTCCTGGTCGGTGGGACGGGGCGCGGCGCTGCTCAAATCCCTACATCTCCTCGGCTACGAAGCTGCGAAGCCAGGTCCGGAACTCCGGGCCCAGGTCTTCACGTTCGCACGCGAGTCTGACAATGGCACGCAGATAGTCGCCGCGGTCACCGGTGTCATAGCGGCGGCCCTTGAAGACCACGCCGTGCACCGGGCCGCCGACCGTCTCGTCCTGGGCGAGCTGCTGGAGGGCGTCGGTGAGCTGGATCTCGCCGCCGCGGCCGGGCTGGGTCTTGCGCAGTATCTCGAAGATGTGCGGGTCGAGGACGTAGCGGCCGATGACCGCGTAGTTCGAGGGGGCGTCGGCCGCGTCCGGCTTCTCGACGAGACCGCCGACCTTGACGACGTCGCTGTCCTCGGTCTCCGCCACGACGGCACAGCCGTAGAGGTGGATCTGCTCGGGGGCGACCTCCATGAGCGCGATGACGCTGCCGCCGTGCTGCTCCTGGACCTCGATCATCCGCTGGAGGAGGGCGTCGCGGGCGTCGATCAGGTCGTCGCCGAGGAGGACGGCGAAGGGCTCGTGGCCCACGTGGGGGGCCGCGCACAGGACGGCGTGGCCGAGGCCGCGGGGGTCGCCCTGGCGGACGTAGTGCATGGTGGCGAGGTCGCTGGACTCCTGGACCTTGGCGAGCCGGCCGGCGTCGCCCTTCTTCTGGAGGGCGGACTCCAGCTCGTAGTTGCGGTCGAAGTGGTCCTCCAGAGGCCGCTTGTTGCGTCCCGTGATCATGAGGACATCGTCGAGGCCCGCCGAGACGGCCTCCTCGACCACGTACTGGATCGCCGGCTTGTCGACGACCGGCAGCATCTCCTTGGGAGTGGCCTTGGTTGCCGGCAGGAAGCGGGTGCCGAGCCCGGCTGCCGGAATGACAGCCTTGCTGATCCGAGGGTGCGACAGAGTCATGGCCGCAACCCTATCCGGTGCCTTTGCCTGGAATATGAGGCTCCGGTTAATAAGCTCTCATATGAGCGTATTGGAAGGGTACGGGTGCAGACTTTGAGCCACATCGGACATCCCGCCAAGCCTGACAAGCGAGGGTTGCGGCGAGAATACCTGGCGGTGAGGAGCAGGTTGACGGCCGATGACGTGCGGGAAGCGTCCTCCGCGCTGGCCGGCCGGGCCCTCGGGCTGCCCGAGCTGGCGCAGGCGCGCACGGTCGCGGCGTACGTCTCCGTCGGGAGCGAACCCGGCACCCTCACGCTGCTGGACGCGCTGCGCGAGCGGGGCGTGCGGGTCCTGCTGCCCGCCCTGCTGCCGGACAACGATCTGGACTGGGGCGCCTACACCGGCGAGGGTTCCGTCGCGCGGGTCCAGCACGGCGGAAAGATGGCGCTCTTCGAGCCCGCGGGCGAACGCCTGGGCCCGGACGCCGTGACCGGCGCCGACGTGGTGCTGCTGCCCGGCCTCGCGGTGGACGGGCGCGGCATGCGACTGGGGCGCGGCGGGGGGTCGTACGACCGGGTGCTCGCGCGCCTGGAGCGCGCGGGCGCACGACCGGCGCTGGTGGTGCTGCTGTACGACACCGAGGTCGTCGCCGAGGTCCCGGCGGAGGCGCACGACCGGCCGGTGCACGTGGTGGTGACGCCGTCGGGCGTGCGCCGCTTCCCCGCCCCGGCATGAGGAAGAGCCCCTCCACGCGCGTGCGTGGAGGGGCCCTCGCTTCGGTCCTGCCGCGGTCCTACGGCTTCAGGACCAGGGTGTCGCTCGTGCTCTTGTCGACGGCGGCGTCCGAGAAGGACCAGTCCAGCAGCTCGCCCTTGGCCCACTTGCCGGTCTGGTCGGTGTAGTGCGCGCTGTAGGCGTGCCCGGAGGCACCGGTGAGGTTGATCCACTTCGACTTGTCGAGGTCGCCGAGGTTGACCACCATGCGCATCGACGGCACCCAGACGACGCCGTAGCCGCCCGCGGCGTTCCAGCCGGTGGCGTTGACCGTGGCCTCGCCGCCGCTGAGCTTCCAGGGGCCCCGGTTGAGCAGGTACTGGACGATGTCGGGGCCCTGGGTGCCCAGGGTCTGGTTCTTCAGGAACAGGCGGTGCAGCCGGCCCCAGCTCCAGGTGTCGATGTCCTTGCCGAGCTTGGCGGTCAGCTCCCAGCGGGCGTCGATCATGGCGCGCTTGAACAGTTCGTCGCGGTTGGTGGCCGGGGGGCGGTCGCCGGCGCCCTTCGGGGTCTTCCACCAGTCGCTGTTCTGGTCGTTCATGAGGTTGCGCACGACCTCGAACCAGCGGTCGCCGCCGTCCGGCTGCGCCTCGTCGGCGTCGCGCTGCCCGCACTCGCGGGTCTTGTCGGTCTCGTCGGCGGGGCCGGTGGTGTTGACCCGGTCGACCCACAGGCACTGGCCCTTGACCCGCAGCTCCTTGGGCAGCTTGTTGCCGAAGGCGAGCTTGAGGATGTTGCGCCAGACCGCGTTGAAGTAGGCGGCCGCCGCCGAGTCGGCGTCCTGGGTGTAGTCCCAGCCCTCCAGCAGCTCCTGCGCCTGGCGGACGTCCTTGTCGTCCATGTCAATCTTCAGCAGCTTGGGCACCAGCAGCTTGGCGATCTCGCTGCTGTTGTCGAGCTGCATCTGGCGCATGTCGTCGGTGGAGATCTTGCCGCCGCCCTTGATCTTCTGCTCGATCAGGTCGGTGATGCGCTGGCTGCGGGTGCCGTAGCCCCAGTCCGTGGTGAGCGTGTAGGGGTACTTGTCCTTGTCGACCACGGCCTGGTTGGCGGTCACGATGTAGCCGCGCGAGGGGTTGTACTCGTAGGGCAGCTCGTCCTGCTGGATGTACTTGCCGGTCCAGCGGTACTTCGGGTCCCAGCCGGGCGCCGGGAGGGAGCCGTCGTCACCCTTGGCCCGGATCGGGATGCGGCCCGGCAGGGTGTAGCCGATGTTGGTGGCGTCGGCGTAGACGAGGTTCTGCGACGGGACGTCGAACAGGGCCGCCGCCGCGCGGAAGTCGCTCCAGTTCGACGCCCTGTCCATCGCGAAGACGGCGTCCATGGTGGTGCCCGGGTCCAGCGCGGTCCAGCGCAGGGCGACGCCGTAGCCGTCACCCCGGTCGGGGGCCGCGTTGTCGACGGTGGCCTTCCTGCCGACGTTCACCAGCTCGTCGGAACGGTCGGAGAGCAGGGGGCCGTTGTTGGTCTCCCGGACGACGATCTTCTTGGAGGCGCCGCCGGCGACCTTGATGGTCTCCTCACGCGTGGTGAAGGGAACCGTCTTGCCGTCGTACAGGTAGCCGTCCCCGGAGAGCTTCTCCAGGTAGAGGTCGGTGACGTCGACGCCCGAGTTGGTCATGCCCCAGGCGATCTTCCCGTTGTGGCCGATGACCACGCCGGGCATGCCCGCGAAGGTGTAGCCGGTGACGTCGTACTGGCACTTGCTGGACAGGCTCCGGCAGTGCAGGCCCATCTGGTACCAGACGGACGGCAGGGAGGCTGTCAGGTGCGGGTCGTTGGCCAGCAGCGGGTGCCCGGTGATGGTGTGCTCGCCCGCCACGACCCAGGAGTTGGAGCCGATGCCCTGTCCGTTCACGCCGACGGCGGTCGGGACGTCGGCCAGGACCTGGGACAGGCCCGACAGCTGGCTCTGGAGGGCCGAGGCGGCCGTACCGGAGCCGACGGAGGACGACGTGCCGGTGGTACCGCCCGTGGACGTCCCCGTGCCGCCCGTGGAGGTCCCGGTGCCCCCCAAGGACGTCCCGGAGCCGCTAGTGGAGCTGCCGGAGCCGGACAGGCCGTTGTCCTTGGAGCTGCCGTCCTGCTCGAACGTGCCGGTGAGCTCGTTGTACTGGCCCTCCTGGACGATCGCCTTGTTCCGGCTGTACGGGTACTCCGGGTACAGGTCGGCGATCTGCTTCGGGCCGAGGCGGCTGGTCATGAGGGCGCGGTCGATCTCGTCCTTGACGTTGCCGCGCAGGTCCCAGGCCATCGCCTTCAGCCACGAGACGGAGTCGACCGGGGTCCACTGCTCGGGCTTGTAGTCGTTGACGAAGCCGAGCGCCGCGTACTCCAGGGAGATGTCCTTGCCGCTCTTGCCCTGGAGGTAGGCGTTGACTCCCTTGGAGTAGGCCTGGAGGTACTTCTTGGTGGAGGCCGACAGCTTGGTGTCGTACTCCTTCTTCGCCACCCGGTCCCAGCCCATGGTGCGCAGGGACTCGTCGCTGTCGACCAGCCCCTTGCCGAACATCTCCGACAGCCGCCCTGCGGTCAGGTGCCGGCGTACGTCCATCTCGTAGAACCGGTCCTGCGCCTGGACGTAGCCCTGCGCCATGAACAGGTCCTCGTCGGAGGAGGCGTAGATCTGCGGGATGCCGTAACTGTCGCGTTTGACGTCGACCGGGCCCGACAGGCCCTGGAGCTCGACGGAGCCCTTGGTCTGCGGGAACGACGCGCGCACGGTGCTCACCGACCAGTAGCCGCCGTAGGCGACAGCGCCGACGAGGGCCAGGACGAGGACCAGCACGATCAGACGGGCTCTGCGCCCCTTCTTCCTGCCGGACTTGCCGGGCTGCTGACCCGAGGAGGCGGTGGTGGTGGGGGGCATCGCTGTCCTTGCTGTCCTAACGCGAGCGGCAGGGCGGGCTGGTGCATTCGACTCAGAGCCTGTGTGACGCAGGCTCTGCGCGCTGGAGCAACCATAGGCGCAGCGCCTGAGGGCACTTGACGCGGAGTCGGGAACCAACGCGGACGAGCGTTCGATCTTGCCTCGCCGAGCGTCAAGAAATCGTCAAGAGTTAGGTAAGGTAACGAAGTACTTGGATGCGGAGTCCCACCACTTCGTGTCCTATGTACGTGAGCTCACGCGCGCGTGATGCGCGTGAGCCAGGGAAGGGAACGGCCGCTGACTGTCCACCACCTCAACCAGCTCCTGCTCGTCTGCTCGCTCGTCCTGCTCGTCGCCGTGGCAGCGGTCCGGATCTCCTCGCGCAGCGGGCTCCCCAGCCTGCTCGTGTACCTGGGGATCGGCATCGCCATGGGCCAGGACGGCATCGGCGACATCCACTTCGACAACGCCGAACTGACCCAGGTCATCGGGTACGCGGCCCTGGTCGTGATCCTGGCCGAGGGTGGCCTCGGCACGAAGTGGAAGGAGATCGGACCGGCTCTGCCCGCGGCGACCGCGCTGGCGCTGGCCGGGGTCGCGGTGAGCGTCGGGGTCACGGCGACGGCCGCGCACTACCTGATCGGGCTGGAGTGGCGGCAGGCGCTGATCATCGGGGCGGTCGTCTCCTCGACGGACGCGGCGGCGGTGTTCTCGGTGCTGCGCAAGATCCCCCTCCCCTCACGCATAACGGGCACCCTGGAGGCCGAGTCCGGCTTCAACGACGCCCCCGTGGTCATCCTGGTCGTCGCCTTCTCCCAGGCAGGTCCGGTCGAGCACTGGTACCGGCTGATCGGCGAGATAACCCTCGAACTGGCCATCGGTGCCGCCGTCGGCATCGCGGTGGGCTGGCTCGGCTCCTGGGGCCTCAGGCACGTCGCCCTGCCCGCCTCCGGCCTCTACCCCATCGCGGTCATGGCGATCGCCGTCACCGCCTACGCGGCGGGCGCCCTGGCCCACGGCAGCGGCTTCCTCGCCGTCTATCTCGCCTCCATGGCGATGGGCAACGCCAAGCTGCCGCACTGGCCCGCCACCCGCGGGTTCGCCGACGGCCTCGGCTGGATCGCCCAGATCGGCATGTTCGTCCTGCTGGGCCTGCTGGTCACCCCGCACGAGCTGGGCGACGACGTCCTGCCCGGGCTCGTCATCGGCCTGGTGCTGACCATGGTCGCGCGGCCTTTGAGCGTGGTGCTGTGCCTGACGCCGTTCCGGGTGCCCTGGCAGGAGCAGACCCTCATGTCCTGGGCCGGGCTGCGCGGGGCCGTGCCCATCATCCTGGCGACGATCCCCATGGTGAACGGCGTCGACGGCAGCCGGCGCATCTTCAACATCGTCTTCGTCCTGGTCGTCGTATACACCCTCGTGCAGGGCCCGACGCTGCCCTGGCTGGCCCGCAAGCTGCGCCTCGGCGGCGACCCGGAGGCCGCCGACCTCGGCATCGAGTCGGCGCCCCTGGAGCGGCTGCGCGGGCACCTCCTGTCCGTCGCGATCCCCGAGGGGTCGCGGATGCACGGCGTCGAGGTCCACGAGCTGCGGCTGCCGGCCGGAGCCGCCGTCACCCTGGTCGTCCGCGACGCAAAATCGTTCGTTCCGCTGCCGACGACCGTGCTGCGGCGCGGGGACGAACTGCTCGTCGTCACCACCGACCCGGTCCGCGACGCCGCCGAACGACGGCTCCGCGCGGTGGGCCGCGGCGGCAAGCTGGCCGACTGGCTGGGTACGGGCGGCGGCAGGGGCACGGGCAGCGACGGTGGCAGCAGCGGAGGAGGCGGCGGCGGAGGAGGAGGAGGCGTCTCAGGTTAAGGCCGTGTTTCGCGCCCCCTGTACGATGGGGGCGCACCCCTGATCGAACCAACTCTGCCTGACGCAGAGCTGGCGCGACCGTATGGCGGCCGGGACGTCCCTCGTGACGTGGTCTTCGGCATCTACCGCAGTCCGCGCAAGAGGACAGCTCTCGGTGCCGCCCCGGACGGGAGCGGCGCTACCAGGCGGCAGAAAGGCACGGGCCGTGGCATCCACGGTCACCTCCTCCCGCCCGGGATACGGGCAGCTGCTGCGCACCCGCGGCGCCTGGACGTTCCTGCTCCCCGGCTTCGCGGCCCGCCAGCCGTTCGCGATGCTCACCCTCTCCCTCGTGCTGCTCGTGCAGCACACCACCGGCTCCTACGGCGCGGCGGGCGCCGTCGCGGCCGTCACCGGCGTCTCCATGGCACTCTTCGCGCCCTGGAGCGGCCGTCTCGCGGACCGCTACGGACAGCGCGCCGTGCTCGTCCCCGGTGTCCTGGTGCACACCCTGGCCGGCCTGTCCCTGACGGCGCTCGCCCTCTCCCACGCCCCCCTGTGGGCGCTGTTCGCGGCGGCCGTGCCCACCGGCGCCTCCGTGCCGCAGATCGGGCCCATGGTGCGCGCCCGCTGGGGCGTGAAGCTCCAGGACTCGCCCCTGATGACCACGGCGGCGGCCTTCGAGTCGGTCACGGACGAGCTGACCTTCGTCTTCGGCCCGCTGCTGGCCACCGCCCTGTGCACGGCCGTGCACCCGGCCGCGGGTCTGCTGACGGAGGCAACCCTGACGCTGCTCGGCGGTCTGCTGTTCGCCGCGCAGAGGAGCACCCAGCCGCCGGTCGTGCTCGGCGAGCACGCGCGCGTGGAGCACGCCTCGGCACTGCGCTTGCCCGGTGTGCGGGTCCTGATCGTGACCTTCCTCGGCATCGGATCCGTCTTCGGCGGCATGCAGGTCTCGCTCGCCGCGTTCAGCGAGTCGATCGGCGAGCCCGGCCTGAACGGCGTCCTGTACGGCGTCTTCGCCGCCGGCAACATGCTCTCCGGCCTGGTCTGCGGCGCCATCGCCTGGAAGGTGGCCCCGCAGCGACGCCTCGTCATCGGCTACGGCGCCCTCGCCCTGACGGCCTCCGGCCTGTGGGCGGCGCACTCCGTGCTCGTCCTCGCGGGCCTCGGCCTCCTGGTCGGCATGTGCATCGCGCCCGCCCTGATCACCGGGTACACCCTGGTGGAGAACCTGGTGCCGGCCGGCGCCCGCACCGAGGCCTTCACCTGGCTCACCGGAGCGGTGGCCCTCGGCCAGGCGGCCGCGGTCACGATCGCCGGACAGCTGGAGGACCGCTTCTGGAGCGGCGCCGGGTTCCTGGTGCCGATGGCCGGCACCCTGCTCGCCCTGGCGACCCTGCTGGCGCTGCGTTCCCACCTGGTCGGGCGGCCCCGGGGCCGGACTGTCGCACGTGGTGTGGGTCACCGAGTGCCGGTGGCAGTGGACTGATCCCCGGGAATACGTCACTATGGACCCTCGTTAGCACTCATTGAGTGAGAGTGCCAGGAGGAAGACAAGTGCCGACCTACCAGTACCAGTGCACCGAGTGCGGCGAGGGCCTCGAGGCGGTGCAGAAGTTCACCGACGACGCTCTGACCGAATGCCCCAACTGCCATGGTCGCCTCAAGAAGGTGTTCTCCGCGGTCGGCATCGTCTTCAAGGGCTCCGGCTTCTACCGCAACGACAGCCGCGGCTCCTCGTCGAGCAGCTCCCCGGCGTCGTCCTCGAAGTCGTCGACGTCCAGCTCCTCGAGCTCGTCCGACTCCTCGTCCTCGACCTCTTCGTCCTCCTCGGACTCGAAGTCGTCGAGCACGGGCACTTCGTCGAGCAGCAGCTCCGCCGCATAGATCGCACGTCCAGGACCCTGTCGTCGTACGACGACAGGGTCCTCGGCGTTGCCGGAGCCGTACCCGGCGGTCCCGGGCGGTTCGCGATTCCCGGAGCCGGTCACCGCGGGATTTCGGGGCCGGATACTGTGCGGGCATGGCGAACGCAGAGATCGGCGTAATCGGCGGGTCCGGCTTCTACTCGTTCCTCGAGGACGTGACCGAGGTCCAGGTGGACACCCCCTACGGTCCGCCCAGCGACTCCCTCTTCCTCGGCGAGGTCGCCGGGCGGCGGGTCGCCTTCCTGCCCCGGCACGGACGCGGCCACCATCTGCCGCCGCACCGGATCAACTACCGGGCCAACTTGTGGGCGCTCCGGTCGGTGGGGGCACGGCAGATCCTCGGTCCCTGCGCGGTGGGCGGGCTGCGCCCCGAGTACGGTCCGGGCACGCTGCTGGTGCCGGACCAGCTGGTCGACCGCACGAAGTCCCGGGTGGGCACGTACTTCGACGGGCTGCCGCTGCCGGGCGGCGGGGTGCCCAACGTGGTGCACGTGTCCCTGGCCGACCCGTACTGCCCCGTCGGGCGGACGGCCGCGCTGAAGGCGGCTCGCGGGCGGGACTGGGAGGCGGTGGACGGCGGCACGCTCGTCGTGGTCGAGGGGCCGCGGTTCTCCACCCGCGCCGAGTCGCTGTGGCACCAGGCGCAGGGCTGGTCGGTGGTGGGCATGACCGGCCACCCGGAGGCCGCCCTCGCCCGTGAACTGGAGCTCTGCTACACGTCGTTGACCCTGGTCACGGACCTCGACGCGGGCGCCGAGACCGGCGAGGGCGTCTCCCACGACGAGGTGCTGCGGGTGTTCGCGGCGAACGTGGACCGACTGCGGGGCGTGCTCTTCGACGCGGTGGCGGCGCTGCCGGCCGCGGACGAGCGGGACTGCCTGTGCGTGAACGCGCTGGGTGGGATGGATCCGGGGTTCGAACTGCCTTAGCCGGGACGGGGTTCGGGGCGAACGCTCCATTTGGGGCGGACGCCCTTTTTGGGGCGAATACCCCCTTTCAGGGCGAACACCCCCGTTCAGGGCGGACGCTCTCGTTCAGGTGAGGGAGTTTTCCACAACCGGTGGACTGTCCACCGGCTCCGGCGGGATCCGGCGCGAAGCCTCATCGTGGGACCGCAAGCCGATCCCTCGACGCTGGTGGTGGTCCTCATGCCCTTCGCACCTTTCGCTCCCTCTCCCTCCTCCCCGCCCTTCTCCCCTTCTCCTCTCGCCGCGCACCCACCCGGCACCGAGACGCCGCCGACCTGCGAGGTACCGCACTTCGCGCCGGTGCGGGTGCGCGGCGGGCGGTATCAGCTGCGGCAGCTCGTACGGCACCGACGACGTGCCGTGGCCGTCGGACTGGCCGTCACCGCGGCCGCGCTGGTGGCCGCCGGCCCCCGGGACGCCGACGGGGCACGCGGACATCCGGTGGTCGCACCGGTACGCGAGCACCGAGCCGTCGCGACGGTGTCGGCGCCGGTGCGGATCGCCGACGCGGCGACGGTGCGGCTGCTGCGGCCCGGGGACCGGGTGGACGTGATCGCCGCGGAGGAGACGGCGACGGGGGGCGGCGACGCGCGGGTGATCGCGCGTGGGGCACGCGTGTCGAAGGTGCCGGAGGCGCTGGAGGGTGCGGGCGACGGCGGGGCCCTGGTGGTGCTGTCGGTGCCGCGGTCCACGGCGGCCCGTCTCGTCGGGGCGAGCTCCACGGCGCGGCTGGCGGTGACACTGTGTTGAGCCGCGTGGTCAGCCTGTTGCGCCGACTCATGTCAAGTCGCCCTTTCGAGCTACCCAATTGGACAGGGTCGCCTCAGGTTGACGTAGGTTGCGGAGCTGTTTGTTCCACAACCTGTACGTACGAGAAGAGGCCTGCGGGTGAGCGAGAAGAAGCCGAGCGTCTGGGAGGGCTTCAAAGCCTTCCTGATGCGCGGGAACGTCGTCGATCTGGCAGTCGCGGTGGTCATCGGCGCCGCCTTCACCAACATCGTGAACTCGGTGGTGAAGGGGATCATCAACCCGCTGGTCGGGGCGATCGGGACCAAGAACCTCGACCACTACAGCTCGTGCCTGAGCTCCTCGTGCAAAGGCCAGCAGGGCATCACGATCCTGTGGGGCTCGGTGCTCGGTGCCACGCTCAGCTTCGTGATCACCGCGGCCGTCGTGTACTTCCTGATGGTGCTGCCGATGGCGAAGTACCTGGCCCGCGTGGAGGCCCGCCAGAAGGCGAAGGAGGGCACCCGCGAGGTCATCGAGGTGACCGAGCTGGAGGTCCTCAAGGAGATCCGCGACGCGCTGGTCGCGCAGCGGGGCTCGGGGCACAGGGAGCCGTAGCGATCGGCTCAGATGTGGTGGGGCGGCTTCTCGTCGAGGAAGCGCTTCAGGTCGGCCGCGCTGTCCCCGTCGGACCGCGGTCGGTCGCCCCAGCCGCGGTCGGTGTCGTCCGACGACTGCTGGTCCAGCGGATCGTCGAAGACAAGCCCGGGCTTCGGCTCGGCGGGTTCGGGGGCGGGGGCGGAGGTCATGTGTCCAGGGTACGGGGACCTGCGGTACGGCCGAGCGGGGCGCAGTCCCCGACCTGCCGGCCCACCGACACCGTGGATCCGACACCCGAGGCCTCGACCCCCATGGCTCCGATCCACATGACCCCGACTCTCCGGGACCGGACGCCCACGGACCCGGCACCCATGGCCCCAACGCCTGTGACCTCGACATCCACACACCCATCCATGAGCGTTTCCGGTCCGGATCTGCTGTGCTTGGGTCCATGACGTCCAGCCCGCCCCACAGTCCACTGCGCAGACTCACCGCCCGCGGCCGGGACGAGGCCCACCGGGTCGCGTCGCCGCTGGAGCTCTTCTTCGACCTGTGCTTCGTCGTCGCCATCGCGCAGGCGGGCGTCGCCCTGGTGCACGCGGTCGCCGAGGGGCACGCCGGCGAGGGCGTCCTCAACTACGCGATGGTGTTCTTCGCCATCTGGTGGGCCTGGATGAACTTCACCTGGTTCGCCTCGGCCTACGACAACGACGACGCGCTGTACCGGGTCGTCACCCTGGTGCAGATCGCCGGTGTCCTGGTGCTGGCGGCCGGGGTGTCCAGGGCGTTCGAGCAGCACGAGTTCCTGGCCGTGTGGCTGGGCTATCTGATCATGCGGCTGGCGTTGATCACGCAGTGGCTGCGGGTGGCGTGGTCGAGCGAGGGCGCGGAGCGGACGATGGCGCTGCGGTACGCGTTCGGCGTGCTGCTGTGCCAGGTCGGCTGGCTGGGACTGCTGGTGCTGCCCGAGGGCGGGCGGCCCTGGGTCTTCCTGGTGATGGCGGTGCTGGAGATGTGTGTGCCGCCGTTCGCCGAGCGGGACCATCCGACGTCGTGGCATCCGCACCACATCGCGGAACGCTATGGACTGTTCACGATCATCGTGCTCGGTGAGACGATCGCCGCCGCCACGGTCGCCGTGAAGTCCGGTATCGACGAGCAGGACGCGCTGGGGGAACTCCTGCCGATCGCGGCGGGTGGGCTGCTGATCATCTTCGCCGCCTGGTGGATCTACTTCGTGGTGCCCATCCATGACCGTCTGCGCTCCAACAGACAGGCGTTCCTGTGGGGTTACGGCCACTACGTGGTGTTCGCCTCCGCCGCCGCGATCGGGGCGGGCCTCGAGGTGGCCGTGGAGCAGGCGGTCGGCAAGGCGCACATCTCGACGCTCGCCGCGTCGGCCGCGGTGACTCTGCCGACGGCGCTCTACCTGCTCACTGTGTGGCTGCTGCACTCCCGGTTCTTCAAGGTGGGCATCGCACAGCAACTGGTGCTGCCGGTCACCGCGTTGCTGGTGCTCTGCTGCACCTTCCTGGGCGAGGGGGCCGTGCTCGCGGCGGGCCTCGTGGCGGGGCTGGCGGTGGTGACCGGGACGACGCTCACCTCGCGCAGCGCGGCCCGGGAGAGGGTGGACCCGACCGACAACGGGGCCGAGGTCGGGGCCGGACGGGGACCTGCGACATGACAGTTGACGCCCTGACCGATGTCACCGGAGTGCGGGTGGGGCACGCCACGCGTGTCGGGGGCGGGTGGCTCACCGGGACCACCGTCGTGCTCGCCCCGGAGGGCGGGGCGGTGGCGGCGGTGGATGTGCGCGGGGGTGGTCCCGGGACCAAGGAGACCGACGCGCTCGATCCGCGCAACGTGGTGCAGAAGGTCGAGGCGATCGTGCTGACCGGCGGGAGCGCGTACGGGCTGGACGCGGCCTCGGGGGTGATGGCCTGGCTGGAGGAGCGCGGGCGGGGGGTGCGGGTCGGGCCGGATCCCTCGCACGTGGTGCCGGTCGTACCCGCCGCGTGCGTCTTCGACCTGGGCCGGGGCGGGGACTTCCGGGCCCGGCCGGACGCGGCGACCGGGCGGGCCGCCGTCGAGGCCGCAGCGGCCGGTGCGGTGGGTTCGGCGGTGCCGGAAGGGTGCGTGGGGGCCGGTACGGGGGCTGTGGCCGGGGGGATGAAGGGCGGGGTGGGGTCGGCGAGTGTCCTGCTGCCGTCGGGCATCACCGTGGCGGCGCTGGTGGTGGTCAACGCGGTCGGCGCGGTGGCGGACCCGGAGACGGGGGTCCTGTACGGGGAGTTGTTCCAGGGGCGGGTGCGGTATCCGGACGAGGGGGTGCACGAGGCCGCGCGCCGGCGACTCGCGGAGCTCTCGGCTCGGCAGCCGCCGCCGTCGTTGAACACCACGCTCGCGGTGGTGGCCACCGACGCGGAGCTGTCCAAGGCGCAGGCGCAGAAGGTGGCCGGTACGGCGCACGACGGGATCGCCCGCGCCGTACGGCCGGTGCATCTGCTGCACGACGGGGACACCGTGTTCGCGCTGGCGACGGGGGCGCGGACGTTGGACCCGGGCGATCCGCTCGCGCTCAACGACGTCCTCGCGGCGGGGGCGGACGTGGTCACCCGGGCGATCGTGCGAGCCGTCCGGGCCGCGGAGTCCGTGGACGGGCCCGGCGGGGTGTGGCCGTCGTACGAGTCGCTGTACGGGGGGTCCTCGGCCTAGGAGGCGCTCCAGTGGGGGTCGCGGCCGAGGTGGCGCAGGAGGACGGCCGTGTCGTCGTCGCCCGGCTCGACGGGCAGGGCGGCGGCGTACGCGCCGTAGGCACGCAGGGGTTCGACGATCTCCTGGGCGACCTTGAGGAGGGGGCGGGCCAGTTCGGGCGGGAGCGGGGACGGCCGGCCGGTCGCGGCGGCGAGGTCCCAGGCGTGGACCGCCGCGTCCAGCCCGCAGGCCGCGGAGCCGGACCACGGGGACATGCTGTGCGGTGGTACCGGTGTGGGGACCGCGGAGGCGTCCCGGTCGACTCCCGCCCACGCCTTGGCCGCGCGGGCCAGAGCGTCCTCCAGGAACGCCGTCGGGTCGGCGCCCGCCAGGTCGCCCGAGGGTTCGAAGGGGTTGAAGCCGGGGCCGGGTTCGCCGGTCAGCGCGGCGGCGAAGCCGATCTGGTCGCCGACGGCGTGCTGGAAGACCTGGGCGACGGTCCAGCGCTCGCAGGGCGTGGGCAGGTGCCAGCCGTCGTCGGGGACGGACCGGACGGCCGTGCGCAGTGCTTGGTGAGAGGCGTCCAGGACGTCCCAGCCGCTGGAGATCATGCCGTCGTTCATCGGAGAGCCCCCGTTGTTCCGGATTTTGGTCGGTGTCTCACCCTGCTGAATGTGCGGCCGTCCGTCCACCCCCGGTGCGCCCCTTGCTGTGTCCGGGTTCTGTCACACGAGGGCATTCGTCGCGCGGACGGGGAACCCGGCCGGGGACCGGGTCCCTCCTTTCCTCACAGCGGGGAACGGAGCGGACCATGCCTCTCACATGAATCTGGAGCAGACCTTGGCAACGCCGGACATAGCAGCACGGCGCGCACTGGGGACCTGTGCCGTCCTGGTGGTCGGCGCCCTCACCCTCACCGCGTGCGGAGGCGACTCCGACGGCGGCAGTGAGGGCAAGGGCGGCAAGGACTCCGCGCGGTCGTCCGCGGCGGAGATCGTCATCTCCGCGAAGAACGGATCCACCGGCGCCTCGATCAACTCGACCGGCGTGAAGGTCAGCGACGGCACGCTGACCGGCGTGAAGATGACGGTGGCGGGGACGGGCGAGGACGTGCCGGGGACGATCGCGGCCGGGGGCGGGAGCTGGCAGCCCGCGGAGCAGCTGGAACGCGGGACCAGGTACCGGATCACCGCCACGGCGAAGGACGCGGACGGGAAGGCCGTGGCCGCGAAGTCGGTGTTCACGACCGTCTCGAAGGCGAACAGCTTCATCGGGACGTACACGCCGGACGACGGGACGACGGTCGGTGTGGGGATGCCTGTGTCGTTCAGCTTCGACAAGGCGATCAGCGACCGGAAGGCCGTGCAGTCGCACATCACGGTCAGCTCCAGCAGCGGACAGCGGGTGGTGGGGCACTGGTTCGGCTCGCAGCGGCTCGACTTCCGGCCCGAGGAGTACTGGAAGGCCGGCTCCAAGGTCACGATGAAGATCGACCTGGACGGGATCGAGGGGGCGAACGGCGTCACCGGCGTGCAGCGCAGGACCGTCAGCTTCACCGTCGGACGGTCCCAGGTCTCCACGGTGGACGTGAAGACGCAGACCATGACGGTGGTTCGGGACGGCAAGGTCCTCAAGAAGGTGCCGATCTCGTCCGGCAGCAAGGAGTTCACCACCTACAACGGGCAGATGGTGATCACCGAGAAGCACAAGAAGATCCGCATGGACAGCCGGACGGTCGCGCTGGCCAACGCGTACGACATCCCGGACGTGCCGGACGCGATGCGGCTGACGCAGTCCGGCACCTTCATCCACGGCAACTACTGGTACAACCAGGGCAGTCCGCCCTTCGGCCGCACCGGCACCAGCCATGGCTGCGTGGGCCTGCGGGACGTCAAGGGCGGCCAGGGCGACACACCGGCCAAGTGGTTCTACGACAGCTCGATCGTCGGGGACGTCGTCATCGTGAAGAACTCCCCCGACAAGCAGGTGGCACCCGACAACGGACTCAACGGCTGGAACCTCCCCTGGGCCCAGTGGACCGCCGGAAGTGCCGCCTGACCGGCGGCTTTTGACGGAACATCGGGCCGCGTGGGAACTTCTCGCGCGGTCCGGGCGTTTTCCGGACGTACGTTTTCTCGGTTCCCGGACATGATGTCCGACCGAGGGGCTACGGTATGCACCCACAAGGTGACATGCAGCAACGCCGGGAGAAACCTTGAGCGTTCCGTACGAGACGGCAGCGTACGAACCACCCGAGTCGCCCGAGTCTCCGGAGGAGCACCTCGCGCGTCTCCTCGGTCGTGCCCTGAACTCCTTCGAGCTGCCGGACGAGACCATCCGGCGCCTGGACTGCGCGCTGGCGTACGACAGTTCGCTGCACTCCGCGCACCACAGCGCGGGCCTGCACCGCGAGACGTACCGGCACACCTGGCTGCTCGACGACGGCTCCGCGCTCACCCTGTGGGAGCTCGTCCACAACACCGCCCGCGACAGCCTGCCGCAGCACGAGGTGTACGTCGACGAGGAGGAGCTGCGGGCGGCGACCGCCCGGCTGCCCTTACCGGCGGAGACCCCTGACTTCGAACTGCCGGTGACGGTACAGCTGGAGTCCGTGCACCCGCCGCGGCACGCCTACGTCCCGGACGACTCGCCGGACCACGCGCGCCGGCTGCTGCGTCGCGCGGAGAACGCGGACCGGCCGGGCGCGGAGACGGCGGCGCTGCTGTCCGAGGCGTTCGCGCACCAGATCACGCAGGCCTTCGGGCGCCCGTGCCGAGCGGGGCGGACCGGGCTGGGTTTCTCGCTGTACGAGCACGCGTTCCTGCTGCGTGACGGCGCGGAGATCTCCCTGTGGGAGGTCGAGCACACGGCCACGCCGGACGGGCGGCACATGTGCGAGGTCTACGTCAGCGAGGACGCGGCCCGCGAGGCGATGGAACGGCGCGCGGCGCAACTGTCCTGAGCCGACCGGCGGTTGGCCCCGGCGTCCACCGCCGTGCTGCGGTCAGGCTCAGCGGCCGCGGAGACGTCCACGGTTGAGATCAGCGGCCGCCGCTCAGCTGTCGTACCAGACCCGCGAACGCGTCCTCCTCCGCCGCGGTCAGGGCGACGGACTCGTGGCCGGGGGCGGCCAGGCGCTGGCGGGGGAAGGCGGGCAGACCGTGGTCGACGCGCCAGGTGACGGCTTCGTGGCGGCCGTGGCGCAGCAGGTAGGCCAACCCCGCGGTCCAGGCGAAGACCACCAGGACGAGAAGGGTCACACCCAGCAGCTGGTAGACGGAGACGTGCTCAGGCATGCCGTCCAGTAGACACCACGGTCCGGGACTTTGGCCCCGGACCGTGACGTATCTCGCAGGTGCCGTGAACACCTCACAGCAGCCCCAAAGGGGCGGTTCCTACGCGGCGACCGGCTGCTTCGCCTGCTGTTCGGCGACGGGCGCCGCGGGGGCCTCGGCCTCCGGGGTCGTCTTGCGCAGCCCCTTCAGGACGATGACCAGGCCGGCTGTGATCGCCGTACCGATGGCGATGGCCAGCAGGTAGAGGAACGGCTTGCCGATCAGGAAGGTGACCCAGATGCCGCCGTGCGGGGCGCGCAGGGTGGAGCCGAAGGCCATGGCCAGGCCACCGGTGACCGCGCCGCCCACCATGGAGGAGGGGATGACGCGCAGCGGGTCGGCCGCGGCGAACGGGATCGCGCCCTCGGAGATGAAGGAGGCACCGAGGACCCAGGCCGCCTTGCCGTTCTCGCGTTCGGCGGGGGTGAAGAGCTTCTTGCGGACGGTGGTGGCGAGGGCCATGCCCAGCGGGGGCACCATGCCGGCGGCCATCACGGCGGCCATGACCTTCATCGCGGAGTCGCTCGGGTTCTGGACGGCGATACCGGCGGTGGCGAAGGCGTAGGCGACCTTGTTGACCGGGCCGCCGAGGTCGAAGCACATCATCAGGCCGAGGAGGACACCGAGCAGGATGGCGTTGGTGCCGGAGAGGCTGTTGAGCCAGTCCGTCATGGCCTTCTGGGCCTCGGCGATGGGCTTGCCGATGACGATGAACATCAGGAAGCCGACGACGATCGACGAGATCAGCGGGATGACGACCACCGGCATGATGCCGCGCAGGACCGGCGGGATCTTCACCCGCTGGATGGCGAGGACCACGCCACCGGCCAGCAGACCGGCGACCAGACCGCCGAGGAAGCCGGCGTTGATGTTGACGGAGATCATGCCGCCGACGAAGCCCGGCACGAGTCCCGGCCGGTCGGCCATGCCGAAGGCGATGTAGCCGGCGAGCACCGGGATCAGGAAGCCGAAGGCCACCCCGCCGATCTGGAACAGCAGCGCGCCCCAGCTGTCGACCTGGCCCCAGTCGAAGTGCTCGGAGACCGACTTGGCGCCGTTGATCTGGTAGCCGCCGATCGCGAAGCCGAGGGCGATGAGGAGACCGCCCGCGGCGACGAAGGGGACCATGTAGCTCACGCCGGTCATCAGCCACTTGCGGAGCTTGGTGCCGTAGCCGTCACCGGGGTCGCCGGCCCGCTCGACCGGCGTTCCGCCGTGGGCGGAGGCGCTGACCTCACCGCGGGCCGCCTTTCCGCGCACCTCGGTGATGAGTTCGGCGGGGCGGTTGATGCCCGCCTTCACGCCGACGTCCACGGTGGGCTTGCCGGCGAAGCGGTCCTTCTCCCGTACGGGGACGTCGTGGGCGAAGATCACGCCGTCCGCCGCCGCGATGACCGCCGGGTCGAGCCGCTCGAAGCCGGCCGAGCCCTGGGTCTCTACGACGAGTTCGACACCCGCCTCGCGGCCCGCGTTCTCCAGCGACTCGGCGGCCATGTAGGTGTGGGCGATGCCGGTCGGGCAGGAGGTGACGGCGACGATCCGGAAGGGGGCCGCCGGGGCGTCGGGAGCGGCGGGGGCCGGCGCGGTGGTGGCCGTTGCGGCATCGGCGGAGGCCGCCGCCGATGCCGCAACGGAGTCTTCGGAGGGACGGTCCCCGGAGGCACGCGGGGCGGTGGTCGCCTCGGCGGGTGCCTCGTCCCCACGGATCAGGGCCGCCGCGCCCGCCGCGTCCCCCGCGGCCCGCAGCGCGTCCGTGAACTCGGTGTTCATCAGCTGCCGGGCCAGCGACGACAGGATCGTCAGGTGGGCGTCGTCGGCGCCCGCGGGGGCGGCGATCAGGAAGATCAGGTCGGCGGGGCCGTCCGGCGCGCCGAAGTCGATGCCGGCGGCGCTGCGCCCGAAGGCGAGCGTCGGCTCGGTGACGTGCTCGCTGCGGCAGTGCGGGATGCCGATGCCGCCGTCGAGGCCGGTCGGCATCTGGGCCTCACGGGCGGCCACGTCGGCGAGGAAGCCGTCCAGGTCGGTGACCCGGCCCAGGGCGACCATGCGCTCGGCGAGGGCACGTGCCGCCGCTTCCTTGGTGTCGGCGGACAGGTCGAGGTCGACCAGGTCCGCGGTGATCATCTCGCTCATCGCGGGCTCCTTCGCACGCGTATCGCCCGGAATGTGGAGTGGGCGTCGGGGGTGGGGACGGGGGTGCAGCGGGGGTTCTTCACCGGGAGGGGGGTGGCGGCGGGGAGTAACGGCGCCGGTACGGCCGTAGGAGCGGCCATGCGGGCCGGTACGGCCGTGGGGAGAGCCCTGAGGGGCGGTGCGGACGTGGGGAGAGGCATGAGGGGCGGTGCGGACGTGGGGAGAGGCATGAGGGGCGGTATGAGCGGGCCGTTCATGACACCGGCTCCTTGAGCGGGCGGTCCACCGGTACCTCCGCCGTGACCGTGACGGCGGCCGGGTCCAGATCGGCCGGGGTCGGCATGACGCTGCCCGGCAGCTGGACGGCCGCCGCGCCGTGCGCCACCGCGGAGGCGAGGGCGTCCGGGCCGCTGCCGCCGGCGATCAGGAAGCCGGCCAGGGACGAGTCGCCCGCGCCGACATTGCTGCGTACGGCGTCCACGCGCGCGCTGCCGAACCAGGCACCCGAGGCGTCCACGAGCAGCTGCCCGTCCGCGCCCAGGCTCGCGAGGACGGCACGGGCGCCCATCTCACGCAGTTCCTCCGCGGCCTTCAGGGCGTCGCCCACGGTGGCGAGGGGGCGTCCGACCGCCTCCGCGAGCTCCTCGGCGTTGGGCTTGACCACGTCGGGCCGTTCCCGCAGCGCCTCCTGGAGGGCGCGCCCCGAGGTGTCCAGGGCGATCCGGGCGCCTCCGGCGTGCGCCCGGGCCACCACGTCGGCGTACCAGGAGGGCGCGAGCCCGCGGGGCAGGCTTCCGCAGCAGGCGATCCAGGCGGCGTCCCGGGACTGTGCGCGAACCGTCTCCAGGAGCAGTTCCTGCTCGTCGGGAGAGAGTTCCGGGCCCGGCGCGTTGATCTTCGTGAGCACGCCGTCGGACTCGGCGAGCGCGATGTTCGAGCGGGTGGCGCCCGCGACCGGCACCGGCGCGACCTCGATGCCCTGTGCGTCGAGCAGATCGGCGACGAGCGCGCCCGGCGCACCGCCCAGCGGAAGGACGACGACCGTGCGCTGTCCGGCGGCGGCGACCGCGCGCGAGACGTTGACGCCCTTGCCGCCGGGGTCCATGCGCTCACCGGTGGCGCGGATGACCTCGCCGCGGTCGAGGGCGGGCACCTCGTAGGTGCGGTCCAGGGACGGGTTCGGGGTGACGGTGAGGATCATGCGCGCACTACTTCCGTGCCGCCGTACTCGATGGCGGCGGTGTCTTCGGGGCTCAGCCCGCTGTCGGTGATCAGCAGGTCCACATCGCCCAGGTCGCCGAAGCGGGCGAAGTGCTCCTGGCCGTGCTTGGCGGAGTCGGCGAGGAGGACCACGCGGCGGGCGGCGGCGATCGCCGCGCGCTTGACCGCGGCCTCGGCGAGGTCGGGGGTGGTCAGGCCGTGCTCGGCGGAGAAGCCGTTGGCGGCGACGAACAGGACGTCGGCCCGGATCTCGCCGTAGGCCCGCAGCGCCCAGGCGTCGACGGCGGCGCGGGTGCGGTGCCGTACCCGCCCGCCGACGAGGTGGAGCTGGATGCCGGGGTGGTCCGCGAGGCGGGCCGCGATCGGCAGGCTGTGGGTGACGACGGTGAGCGAGGCCTCCAGCGGGACGGCGGCGGCCAGGCGGGCCACGGTCGTGCCGGCGTCGAGGATCAGGGTGCCCTCGGTCGGCAGCTCCGCGAGGGCCGCCTTGGCGATGTGGTCCTTCTCGTCGGCCGCGGTCGTCTCGCGCTCGGCGAGGTCCGGCTCGAAGTCGAGGCGGCCGGCCGGGAGGGCCCCGCCGTGCACCCGGCGCAGCAGGCCGGCGCGGTCGAGGGCCTTCAGGTCCCGGCGGATGGTCTCCGCGGTGACCTGGAACTCCTCGGCCAGCGAGACGACGTCCACCCGCCCGCCGTCACGCGCGAGCCGGAGGATCTCCTGCTGCCGCTCCGGTGCGTACATGTCCGCTCGCCTCCGACCGATGCCCGAACGTGTGGTTTCAGCTCGGAGGCTACGCCCGGATTTCCGGGATGTAAACAGGTTCGGGCGCGATTTGAATGCGATTCGGGCATGAACGGACGTCCGGTTGTGTCCGGGTGCGGCGACCGGCTGTGTCCGAGCAGGGTGAGCGGTCGGGTCCGGATACGGCGAAGGGGCCCGGTACCTGGGCAGGTACCGGGCCCCTTCTCCCCGACCGGTCAGGAGACCAGCTCGGGCTCCTTCTCCTCCACCGCGGGAAGGTCGTCCGCGCCCTCCACATGCTGGGCCGGCCGCTTCGGCAGCGCGAACATCAGCAGGAAGATGACGGCCATGACCGCCGCGACCCAGCCGAGCGCGTGCTGGAAGGCGTCCACGAAGGCCGGGCCCACCTGCTCGGGGCGCAGCCGGTCACCGATCACCCCGAAGAACACGACCGACACCAGCCCGAGACCCAGCGCGTTGCCCATCTGCTGCACGGTGTTGATGAGCCCGGACGCCGACCCGGCGTGCTCCTTCGGCACCTCCGACAGCACCGCGTCGGTCAGCGGCGCCACGATCAGGCCCATGCCGACCCCCATCACGACCAGCGGCAACGCCATCTGCCAGGAGCGGATCCCCATGCCGTACCGGTCGGCCTCCCAGAGGTAGAGCAGCACGCCCGCCGCCATCAGCAGCGCGCCGGCCTGGAGGACCTTGCGTCCGAAGCGGGGCACCAGCTGCTGCACGGAGAGCCCGGCGGCCGTGGAGACGGCGAGCGAGAACGGCACCCCGGTCAGCCCCGCCCGCAGCGGGCTCCAGCCGAGGCCGGTCTGCATGTACAGGGTCCACACCAGGAAGAAGATGCCGAGCCCGACCCCGAAGACGGTCTGCACCGCGATCCCGGCCGCGAAGCTCTTCACCCTGAACAGCGACAGCTCGACCAGCGGCGACCCGTCCCGTGCGGCCTTGCGCCTCTCGTACGCCACCAGCGCGGCGAACACCAGGGGCGCGCCGGCCATCGACACGTACCCCCACAGCGGCCAGTCCAGCTCCTCGCCGCGGGTCAGCGGGTAGAGCAGCATCAGCAGTCCGAGGACGACCATGGCCACGCCCACCAGGTCCAGCTTCAGTGCCCGCGGGGCCTTGGACTCGGTGATGAAACGGCTGCCGAGGATGAGCCCGGCGATCCCGACGGGCAGGTTGATCAGGAAGATCGGACGCCACTCCAGTCCGAACAGGTTCCACTCGGTCAGCAGCGCCCCGAGCAGCGGACCGGACACGGCACCGAGTCCGACGACCGCGCCGAACAGCCCGAACACCTTGCCCCGCTCATGTGCGGGGAACGTCGCGTGCACGATCGACAGCACCTGCGGAACCATCATCGCGGCCATGCCCCCTTGCAGGATCCGGGCCGCGACCAGCATCTCCGGGTTCGCGGCGAAGCCGCACAGCGCCGAGGCGAGCGTGAAGCCCCCGATGCCGACGAGGAACAGCCGCTTGCGCCCGTGGATGTCACCGAGCCGCCCGCCGGTGATCAGCCCGGCCGCGAAGGCGAGGGCGTAACCGGCGGTGATCCACTGGATCTGGCTGACGGAGGCGCCGGCGTCCTTCCGGATGGACGGGATGGCGATGTTGACGATCGTGACGTCGACGAGGTCCATGAAGGCCGCGGTCATCACGATGGCGAGGGCGAACCAGCGACGCCGGTCGCCCGCGGGGGGCGCGACAGCGGTGGATGTGGTCTCGGTGGAGGTCATGGAACGAAGCTATGACCCCAGTAGGACAGATCGTGTCCTAGTTCTACGGCATCCTCGAACTCATGACGACGGACACCCCGGCACGGCTCCTGACGCTCCTCTCCCTCCTCCAGACGCCCCGCGAATGGCCCGGTGGCGAGCTCGCCGACCGGCTCCAGGTCTCCCGCCGCACGGTCCGCAGGGACATCGACCGGCTGCGGGAACTGGGCTATCCGGTCCAGGCGACGAAGGGCTCCGACGGCGGCTACCGCCTGGTGGCCGGCAAGGCGATGCCACCGCTGGTCCTCGACGACGAGGAGGCGGTGGCCATCGCGGTCGGTCTGCGGGCGGGGGCGGGGCACGCGGTCGAGGGGGTGGACGAGGCGTCGGTGCGGGCCCTGGCGAAGCTGGAGCAGGTCCTGCCGTCCCGGCTGCGGCACCGGGTGTCCACCCTCCAGGCCGCGACGACCCCGCTGACCAGTGGGGACGGGGCGAGCATCCCGACCGGGACGCTGACCGTGATGGCGTCCACGGTGGCCGGTCACGAGCGGCTGCGGTTCGCCTACCGGGCGAAGGACGGGGTGGGGTCGCGGCGCGTGGTGGAGCCGTACCGGCTGGTCTCCACCGGGCGGCGCTGGTACCTCGTCGCCTACGACCTCGACCGCGGCGACTGGCGGACGTTCCGGGTGGACCGGGTGAGCGAGCCGTTCGCCACGGGAGCGCGGTTCGCTCCGCGGGAGTTGCCGACGGGGAGTGCGGCGGAGTTCCTGCGGCAGTCGATGTACCGGCGCCAGGAGACGTACGAGCTGGTCGTGACGTTCGAGGCGGACGTGTCCGTGGTGGCGGCCCGGGTGCCGGCGTGGATGGGGGTTCCGGAGCCCCTGGGCGAGGGCCGGTGCCGGCTGCGGGGGGCGGTCGGGGACGCGGTGGACTGGATGGCGGTGCGGTTGGCGATGACGGGGGTGGAGTTCCGGGTGGAGGAGCCGCTGGAACTGGTGACTGCGGTGCGGGAGTTGGGGGGCCGACTGGTTCGGGCGTCGGGGGACGTCGCATGAGGTGGTGCCGGGTTCGGATCTCGGGCGGGTGCGGGTCCGTTGTGGCTGGTCGCGCCCACGCGGCGGAGCCGCATATCGGCACAGCCCCGCGCCCCTGGGTGGGTGCGGGGGACGTGCGCCACGACGTTGCTCCTCTCTGGGAGCTAGGCGCGAGCCGTGACCAGCAGGCCGAAAGCCGCGATGATCTCGGCGACCCGGACGTAGTGCCAGCGGTTCCAGCGGTTCAGCTGCTCCTTCCAGTCGGCGGGCCGGTTCTCCGGGGTCCACGTCTTGTTGCGGTTGTTGATCGGGACCAGCAGCAGGACCGACATGATCACGCTGATCAGCAGCAGCACGCCGGCGGTGACGACCAGTCCGGCGTGGTCGTGGTGCCGTCCCGCCACGGCCCAGACCGCGACGAGGCCGAGCGAGGTGAGGTACCAGACGGGCATCGCGGCGCCGAGCATCCGGCCCCCGTGGGCGTGACCGAGCTGGGCGCTGTCCTCGGGCAGGGCGTTGAGGATCGGACCGAGGACGAAGGCGACGGCGACCTCCACCCCCACCATCAGTCCGACGACCACGACGGTGATGACCTCGAGTGAGCTGAACATGATGATCCTCCGGGATCTAGCGTTGCTAGCCGATGAGGCAACGCTAGTACTACTGCCGCTCGGTTGTCTAGCGGTGCTAGGATCGAGTCATGTCGGTACAGGAACGCAAGGAACGCGAACGGGCCGAGCGCGAGCGCCTCATCGTGGCGACCGCCCGCGAGATCGCCGAGCAGCAGGGCTGGGACGCGGTCACCACCCGCCGGCTCGCCGAGCGCATCGAATACAGCCAGCCCGTCCTCTACAGCCACTTCCGCGGCAAGCGCGAGATCATCGGGGCCGTCGCGGTCGAGGGGGCGGCCGAGATCGCGGTGGCGGTCCGGGCGGCGACCGCCGGGGCGACCGGCCCGCGCGAGCGGGTCTCCGCCCTCGCCCGCGCCTACCTCGACTTCGCCGCGCGCAATCCCGCGGTCTACGACGCCCTGTTCCAGCTCGACGGCGGCCTGGCCTTCGCGCAGGAGGACACCCCGGAGTCCCTGAAGGACGCCTTCGCCGCGCTGCTGGAGAGCCTGGGCGAGGTCGCCGGGGAGGGTGTCGACACGGGACTGTTCACCGAGCTGTTCTGGGCCTCCCTGCACGGCCTGGCCACCCTGACCCGTGCGGGTCGGCTGCCGCCGCAGGACATCGAGCCGAGGGTGGAACTGCTGGTGGACCGACTCGCCGTGATCTGATCCCGGGACCGTGTTCAGGGCGGGGCAGACCAGGCGGGGCAGACCAGGCGGGGCGGATCGACTGAACCCCCTTCAGCCCCCCCCTCGGCCCCCTCAGGCACCTCCTAGAAAGCCCCCCTCGGCTCCCCGCAGGCACCCCCCAGAAAGCCCCCAACGGCTCCCAGATTCCGTACCGCCACGTCCACCAGCCCCTCCGCCGGCTCCTCACCCGCCGCCCACGCCTCGACGGCCGTGCGGACCGCCGCGCTGCCCACCGCCGCCAGGAAGCGCACGTCCTCGCGGCCGGTCCGCTCCGTGAGGACCTCTGCGAGACGTCGTTCCGAGGACCGGCACACCTCCGCCCACACCCGCCGCAGTCCCGCGTCGCCGTCCGCGAGGCGGATCAGGGTGCGGACGAAGGTCCAGGAGGAGGTGGAGACCCCCTCCCCCGGTGTCAGGGTCCGCCGCGCGCCGTGGGTGAGTGCCTCGGCGACCGACAGCTCCGCCGGCGCGGACCGCACCGCCTCCGCCCACAGCCGCGCCCCCGCCGAGTACAGCGGCTCGACCGCCTCCTCCTTCGTCGCGAAGTAGCGGTAGAAGGTCCGCGGCGCCACCCCGGCGGCCGCCGCGATGTCCTCCGCCCGCGTCCCCCGCGGCCCTTGCCGCACGAAGAGCTCTCCCGCGACCCGGGCGATCTCCATCCGGGTCGCCGCCTTGCGCCGCTCGGTCAGGGAGGCGGCCACCGGAAGGGCGGCCGGGACGTCGGACGACTCGCTGCTCACGGCCTGCACGCTATGCCGATGTGACAGAATCTGCCATCCGGTGGGCCACCCCGTGGTTCAGGTACGGGGTGACCCACCGCTCCGCCCAGCGAACCGCCACCGCTCCGCCCAGCGATCCGGCGTCGCGCAGAAAATGGAGCCGGACCCCGGCGCCCGGGGGGAGGGGCGCCGAAGTCCGGCTCTGGGAGAGTCCCGGCGCCGGGGGGGGGTGAGCGTCGGGACTTGGTTCAGGTGGGCCTGGAGGTGCGATCTCCCGGCCCGAACACCTGGACCCTGAAGTCTTTTGCCCAGGGTCCGGCGGCTTAAGCGGCCTACTACAGCCATGTTTACGCGGTCTTCCGCCACCCGGCGTACGCGGTTGGCATACCCAGCTCACGCAGCCGCGTCGAACCCCGTGCTGCGCGCCAGCTTCTTCAGCTCCAGCAGGGCGTGCTTCTCGATCTGCCGGATCCGCTCGCGGGTGAGGCCGTGTTCCTTGCCGACCTCGGTCAGGGTGCGCTCCCGGCCGTCCTCGATGCCGTACCGCATCTTGATGATGGAGGCGGTGCGCTGGTCCAGGCGACCGATCAGGTCGTCCAGCTCCTCGCTGCGCAGCAACGTCAGCACCGACTGCTCCGGGGACACCGCCGAGGTGTCCTCCAGGAGGTCACCGAACTGGGTGTCGCCGTCGTCGTCCACCGACATGTTCAGCGAGACCGGGTCACGGGCCCAGTCCAGGACGTCCGTCACGCGCTCAGCGTTGGAGCCGAGCTCGGCGGCGATCTCCGCGGGCTCCGGGTCGCGGCCGTGCTCGCGGTTGAACTCGCGCTGCACGCGGCGGATGCGGCCCAGCTCCTCCACGAGGTGGACGGGCAGCCGGATGGTGCGGGACTGGTCGGCGATGGAGCGGGTGATGGCCTGACGGATCCACCAGGTCGCGTACGTGGAGAACTTGAAGCCCTTGCGGTAGTCGAACTTCTCGACCGCGCGCACCAGGCCGGCGTTGCCCTCCTGGATGAGGTCGAGCAGGGGCAGCCCGCTGCGGGGGTAGCGGCGGGCCACGGCGACGACCAGGCGGAGGTTGGACCTGATGAACACGTCCTTGGCGCGCTCCGCCTCCTCCACCAGGGCCTCCAGCTCCTCGCGGGTGGCGTCCGCCTTGGCCTCCTCGAACCCGTCGAGGACCTGTCGGGCGAACACACCCGCCTCGATGATCTGGGACAGCTCGACTTCCTTGGCGGCGTCGAGCAGCGGCGTACGCGCGATCTCGTCGAGGTACATGCCGACCAGGTCGCGGTCGGCGATCTCGCCGCCATGGACGCGAACACTGCGTGCCGCGTCGGTAGACCCGCCGGTGGCGGACTTACGACGGGCGACGGCACGGGTTGCCATGCGTGCTCCCTTGCGAGTGGGGGTCCCCCCAGGCCTTTGGGGTACTGGGGGCGGGTCAGCGGGTGGTTCTTGGACGCCGGGTTCCGAGCTCCGTTGCTCTCGCGACTCTCCTCGGGTGCCCTGCATCCGATGGAAACAACGACTGGAAACCGGACAGAATTCCCTCCGGCGTCTCTATTTTTCTGATCTTGCAGTATCCTGCCCGGCCACACGGAGGAGGCGTGATGCCGTCGGAGCGTGCAGAGGTGCAGGTCAGGCCGGGAGTCGAAGGTGACCTCGGGGCGCTCACCGACCTCTACAACCACTACGTCCGTGAGACGCCCATCACATTCGATACCGCTGCCTTCACCCCGGAAGAGCGCCGCCCCTGGCTGCTCTCCCACCCTGAAGACGGTCCGTACCGCCTGATGGTTGCCACCGACACGCATTCGACAGGAACCTCACAGCGGCTCCTCGGCTACGCCACGTCCAGCCCGTTCCGCGCCAAGCCCGCGTACGCGACCTCGGTGGAGGTCACGATCTACCTCGCTCCGGACGCCGGCGGCCGCGGCATCGGCACGCTCCTCTACAAGGCCCTCTTCGAGGCCCTGGCGGGCGAGGACCTGCACCGCGCCTACGCCGGCATCGCACAGCCCAACGAAGCGTCCACGCGGCTGCATGAACGCTTCGGGTTCCGGCACGTGGGGACGTACGAGGAAGTGGGCCGCAAGTTCGGCCGCTACTGGGATGTGGCCTGGTACGAGAAAACCCTGTAGGTCTTCAAGCGGAGGCTCAGCCGAACTGCACCGACCGCTTGGCCATCCCCATCCAGAATCCGTCGATCACGGACTTCTGCGTGTCCAGCTCGCCGCTCACGTCGGCCGCGCCCATGGTGACGAACAGCGGCGCGAAGTGCTCGGTGCGGGGGTGGGCGTAGCGCCCGGCCGGGGCCTTGCGGAGGAAGTCGAGCAGGGAGTCCACGTCCCGCGCCTCCAGCGCCCGTCGGCCCCACTCGTCGAACTCCGAGGACCAGGTGGGCACTCCGGGCCCGGTGTGGCGCAGGGCGGCGAGGTTGTGGGTGAAGAAGCCGGAGCCAACGATCAGCACGCCCTCGTCGCGCAGCGGGGCGAGCTTGCGGCCGATCTCCATGAGCTTGACCGGGTCGAGGGTCGGCATGGAGATCTGGAGGACGGGAATGTCGGCTTCGGGGAACATCTCGACGAGCGGGACGTAGGCTCCGTGGTCCAGACCGCGGTCCGGGATGTCCTGCACGGGGACGCCGGGGGCGCGGAGCAACTTACGGACGGACTCGGCGAGTTCGGGCGCACCGGGGGCGTCGTAGGTCACCTTGTAGTAGTGCTCGGGGAAGCCCCAGAAGTCGTAGACGAGGGGGACACGGGTGACCGCACCGAGGGCGAGGGGGGCCTCCTCCCAGTGGGCGGAGACCATGAGGATCGCCTTGGGGCGGGGCAGCTCCGCGGACCAGGCGGCCAGCTCACCGGGCCAGATCGGGTCGTCGGCGAGCGGCGGCGCCCCGTGACTCAGATAGAGGGCGGGCATGCGCTCCAGCGTGTCGGCGGACATGGCGGGGACTCCTCCGGTACTTCCGATGCGTTCGGTGCGATGGACGGGTTCGATGCGATTGATGCTTCAAATTTAAAACGTCTTCGGATATGACTGTACGCCTCATTTGTTTAATATTCAAGGAGAGGGCTCGTAGAGTGGGACCCATGAACACGGCACCCGCCCCCGATGACAAGCCCCAGTGGCTCGACGACGAAGAGCAGCGCATCTGGCGCTCGTACGTGCACGCCACCACCCTTCTCGAGGATCACCTCGACCGCCAGCTCCAGCGGGACGCCGGCATGCCGCACATCTACTACGGGCTGCTCGTCGGACTCGCCGAGGCCCCGCACCGGCGGCTGCGGATGACCGAGCTGGCCATGAGGGCGAAGATCACCCGCTCCCGGCTCTCGCACGCGATCGCCCGCCTGGAGCGCAACGGCTGGGTGCGCCGCGAGGACTGCACCGACGACAAGCGCGGCCAGTTCGCGGTGCTCACCGACCCTGGCCTGGAGATGCTCCGGGACGCGGCGCCGGGCCATGTGCGGGCCGTGCGCAACGCCGTCTTCGACCGGCTCACCCCGGAACAGCAGAAGTCCCTCGGCGAGATCATGCAGATCGTCGCCGAGGGACTCCAGCCGAACGAAGCGGGTGCGGACCTGCCCTGGCTCCGCTGAGCCAGGGCAGGTCCTTGGTGGTCGTGCGTGCGGGGCGTCCCCGTCCCCGTCCGCACGACAGGCCCGAAGGGGTACGACCGGTCGGTCGTCGTCGTCAGTGGGCGACGACCGGGATCGCCAGCTCCTCCTCCGCGCCCTCGCCGGAGGCCACCGGGGTGGTGTCCGGACGGCCGGCGTTGACCAGGGTCACGACGATCACCGCGGCGAGCGCCAGCATGCCGACGGCGAACCAGATCGCGTTGGTGTAGCCGTGCACCTGGCCCTCCAGCGCCACCAGCTGCTGCTGGGACTTGGAGGCCGCGGAACCCATGTGGTCCTTGATGTACGCGGTCGTCGCCGAGGCGGCGATCGTGTTCAGCAGTGCGGTACCGATCGCGCCGCCTACCTGCTGCGAGGTGTTGACCATCGCGGAGGCGACACCGGCGTCACGCGGCTCGACGCCCAGGGTGGCCAGGGACATGGCCGGCATGAACGCCGTACCCATGCCGAGGCCGAGCAGCAGCATCGCGGGCAGGATGATCGAGGCGTACGACGAGCCGATCTCCAGCTGGGTCATCAGCAGCATGCCGACCGCGGCGACCAGGAAGCCGGGGCCCATCAGCAGGCGGGCCGGCAGGCGGGTCATCAGGCGGGTGCCGATCTGGGTCGAGCCGACCATCATGCCGACGATCATCGGCATGAAGGCGAAGCCGGTCTTGATCGGCGAGAAGCCCTTCACGATCTGGAGGTAGTACGTGAGGAACAGGAAGGTGCCGAACATCGCGATGATCGCGATGCCGAGCGAGAGGTAGATGCCGCCGCGGTTGCGGTCGGTGACCACGCGCAGCGGCAGCAGCGGGGCCTTGACCTTGGCCTCGGTGACGACGAAGGCGATCAGCAGGACGGCCGACGCGACGAACATCGAGACGGTCACGGTGTCGCCCCAGCCGTCGGACTCGGCGCGGGTGAAGCCGTAGACCAGTGCGACCAGGCCCAGGGTGGACAGCAGGACACCGGGGATGTCGAGCGGGTTGCGGTTGCGGCCGCCCTCCGGCTCACGGATGACGAAGTACGCGCCGAGCGCGGCGACGATCGCGAACGGGATGTTCACGAAGAAGGTCCAGCGCCAGTCCATGTACTCGGTCAGCACACCGCCGAGGATGAAGCCCACGGCACCGCCACCACCGGCGATGGCACCGTAGATGCCGAAGGCCTTGGCGCGTTCCTTGGCGTCCGTGAACATCACGGCGAGCAGGGAGAGCGCGGCGGGCGCGAGCAGCGCGCCGAAGACGCCCTGGAGGGCGCGGGCGCCGAACATCATGGCGCCGGAGGTGGCGGCACCGCCGAGCGCGGAGGCCGCGGCGAAGCCGACCAGCCCGACGACGAAGGCGCGCTTGCGGCCCCACAGGTCCGCTATGCGGCCGCCGAAGAGCAGGAGTCCGCCGAAGGCGAGGGCGTAGGCCGTGACGACCCACTGCCGGTTGCCGTCGGAGATGCCGAGGTCGGTCTGGGCGGAGGGCAGGGCGATGTTCACGATGGTCGCGTCGAGGACGACCATCAGCTGGGCGAGCGCGATGAAGACGAGCGCTTTCCAGCGGTTGGCGTCACCGGTCGGTGCCGGTACGTCGGGAGCCTTTGCGGCTGTTTCAGACATGGGGGTACCCACTTCGGGACTTCGGTACGGAAAAAGGGAACGAAAAGCTGCTGTTGGAGACTGCTGCGCTGCTCGGAACTAATCGGTCAGGACTGGCGGAGGCCCTCCATCGTCACGGCCGTGCCCGGGAGCTCGGACCGGGCCGGGGCCCGCAGTCCGTCCAGGAACAGCTGAAGAGTGCGGTGCACGAACCCGTCCAACGTGAGGCAGGCGGTACCGGCCGGGGGCCGGGACAGCTGGGCCACGGCGACCATCAGGTCACCGACGCCCACGTCCGCACGGAGCTGGCCGGCCGCCCTGGCCCGGTCCATGAGCTGCTCGACGAGCTGCTCGATCCGTTCACGGGACGCTTCCAGGTCAGGGTGGTGCTGGTCGAAGGCGCCCTGGACCATCGGGCACAGAGCGGAGATCCGCTCGTCCGCGGAGGCGTGCACGAAACGCTCCAGCGCGCCGAAGGCGTCCCCCGTCTCGGCGAGCGACTGCTCCGCCGCCTCGGACGTGCGGTCCAGGACGGAGCAGACGACCTCGCGGACGAGGGCGTCACGGTCGGGGAAGTTGCGGTACAGCGTGGCATTGCCGACGCCGGCCCGGCGGGCGATGTCGTCGAGCGGCACATCCGGGCCGAACTCGGTGAACATCTCCCGGGCGGCGGTGACGATCCGCTCGCGGTTGCGCAGGGCGTCGGCGCGGGGCCGGGTCACCTTGCGCGGTGCGGTCGTCGTGGCGGTCACGGTGTACTCCCCTCAGGTCTGGTTTCCGCGATCCGGGGACACGGTCCCCGTTTCGCTCGGACACAGGTCTAAACGGGGAGACGCTCCCCGGTTATTTCGGGTTGAGAAGAAAACATGTTGTGACCTGAGTCACACCGTTTCCGGTACCCACGTTCGGTCTCCTCCAGCGCGCGCCCACCCCTCCCCCGGCAGAGGGTGATCGAAAAGGTGCAGCCTTCCGACCAGCGGCTGCCGCGCTCCGAAGGGTGCCCCGCATGCCGTGGACCAGCCGTCGCATACGCCCGCGCCGGGTCGCCGCCCTCGTGTCCGTGACGGCACTGACCCTCGCGGTCAGCACCTCCGCCGGCAGCGGGCCGCTCGCCGCGAAGGCCCCCACCGCGGCCGGTCCCGTCGCCCTGGCCCGCTCCGACTCCCACGGCGCCTGCCTGATCAACGGCGGCCCGACCGTCCAGATGTCCGAGGGCCTGCCCACCCCCAACGGCTACTCCCGCTCCACCGGCACGGTCCACGCGCTGACCCTGATGGTCGACTTCTCCGACGCACCCGGCTCCGGCCCCGCGCTGAGCCGCTTCCGGGAGTTCTTCCCGCAGACCCAGGACTGGTTCCGCACCAGCTCCTACGGCCGTCTCGACTACCGCCCCGAGACCCCGATCCCCGACTGGCTGCGCATGCCGAGGTCCTTCCGCTCCTACGGCATAGAGCGCGGCGCCCCCTTCGACCCCGGCTACAGGCGGCTGGTCCAGGACATCGTGGCCGCCGCCGATCCCCGGGTGGACTTCCGGTCGTACGACTTCCTGAACATCCTGGTGACCCCGAACGCGGGCCCGTCCGCCCTGGACACGGTCCTGTCGGTGACCTTCGCCGGCAACACCGACGCCCCGGTCGCCGACGGGGTGCCCGTCGCCAACGCCTCCTTCGTGTACTCCCGCCAGGACGACGGCTCCGGCTCCTACCCGCAGACCGGCTACCGGGTGCTGCCGCACGAGAACGGCCATGTCTTCGGGCTGCCCGACCTGTACACCCAGGCGGGCGGGGGCGCGGTCGGCCACTGGGACATCATGAGCGAGGACTGGGGGGCCGACAACGACCTGCTCGGCTGGCACAAGTGGAAACTGGGCTGGCTGGACGCGGCGCAGGTCGACTGCGTCACCGAGCGCGGCACCACGCAGTACACGCTGACCCCGCTGGGCCGGCCGGGCCTCGGCACGAAGCTCCTCTTCGTCCCGCTGAGCCGCCGCACCGGTTACGCCGTCGAACTGCGCACCCGTGAGGGCAACGACGAGTCGGTGTGCCGGCCGGGTGTGCTGGTCTACCGCGTCGACGCGAACGTGGACACCGGGCGCGGCCCGGTCCGGGTCTACGACTCCCACCCCGACAGCGGCGGCTGCACCCGCAGCCCCAACGTCCACGCGGAACTGTCGGACGCGCCGTTCACCACCGGCGAGGAGTTCCGGGATCCGCGCAGAGGGCTTCGGGTGCGGGTGGAGGGGGTGGACGAAGAGGGGAACGTCCGGGTCGGGGTCACGCGGGGGTAGGGCAGACGCCTGGTGGGGTGCGGACGCCGGGTGACGCGGAGCCAGGCGCCTGCGTGGTGCCGGGCTCGGTTGTGGGGCGGGTGCGGGTCCGTCGTGGCTGGTCGCGCCCACACGGCGGAGCCGCATGTCACCACAGCCCCGCGCCCCTGGGGCTCGCGGGGCGGACTACCGTAGGCGTGCCCCGATCGCCGTACCGGAGAACCGATGCCCGCTGAGACGTCCCCTGCACCGGAGGCACCGGAGTCCGCCGTGCCGGCCGAGGCGGTCGCACCGCTGATCAGGGGGGTCAGGGTGCTGCGGGAGCTGACCGAGGCGGGCGGGACGCTGAGCCTGAGCGGGCTGGAGCGGGCGACGGGCCTGGCACGTTCCACCGTCGACCGGATCACGTCGACGCTGGCCTGCATGGGATACGTCCGCTTCGACGGCCGGGACGCGGTGGCGACTCCCCGGCTCATGGAACTCGGCAACGCCTATCTCGCCGCCCTGCGTCTGCCCGACCTGCTCTCCGCGCGGGCCGACGCCCTCGCCGACGCACTGGACGAGTCGGTGTCGCTGGCGGTCGCCGACCGGGACGGCATCCGCTTCATCCACCAGGCCACCCGCCGCCGCGCGATGTCCCTCAGCTTCCGCATCGGCGACCTGCTCCCCGCCGAACGCACCGCGCCGGGGCCCCTGTTCGCCGCCGAGTGGACCGACGCCGAGTGGCGGGCCTGGCGGGAGCGCCGGGCGGCGGACCCGGAGAACCGGCACTTCACGGCCGTACCCCCGCGGGAACTGCCCTTCCCGGACGCGGAGTTCGAGCAGCGGGCGGAAGCGGCGGGGCGCAACGGCTGGGCGCTGGACGACCAGTTGATCGAACCGGGCCTGGTGGCGGTCTCCGTGCCGGTACGGGACCCGCGCACGGGCCGGATCGCCTGCGTGGCGAACGTCGTGAGCCACACCAGCCGGCACACCGCGACCGACCTGCGCGACACGCTGCTGCCGCGGCTGCGGGCGACGGTGGCCGAGATGGAGCACGAACTGGCGACCGCGCCCGACCCGGCCCCCGGGCCGCCCCCCGCCGACCTGGCCTCCTGGATCGGCGCGTCCAAGCACGAACTGGGCCGGGAGTTCATCGAGTCCCTCGCGCGCGGCCTGACGGTCCTGACCGCCTTCGGCGAGGGCAGGGCCGCGCTGACCCTGACGGACGTGGCACGGGCGACCGGCCTGGCCCGGGCGACCGCCCGCCGCGCCCTGATCACCTACGAACACCTGGGCCTGGTCCGCCAGCACCCGGAGTCCCGGACCTTCACGCTCACCCCGCGGGTCCTGTCCCTGGGCTTCCCGCCCCTGTCCCGCACGACCCTCCCCCGCATCGCGGCCCCGCACCTGGCGGACCTCTCGGCCCGGGTCAGGGAGTCGACGGCGCTGGCGATCCTGGTCTCCCGGGGCCCGGACGCGGAGATCCAGTACACGGCACGGGCGGTGTCCCCGCGGATCATGGGCGTGGACATCCGGGTCGGCACCCGGCTGCCGGCCGCGGCGACCTCGCTGGGCCGGGTGCTGCTGGCGGAGAACCGGTCCCACGCCCTGCTGGACGAGGACTGGGAGGACGGTCTGCGCACGCTCGCCGTCCCGCTGCACGACCGTACGGGCCGGGCCGTCGCCGCCGTGGGCGTGGCCCTGCACGCGGCGGGCCGCACGGCGGCGGAGTGCGTCGACGAACTCCTCCCCGAACTGCGCCGGACGGCGTCCCGCATCGAGGGAGAGCTGCGGGCGGCGGGGCGTTTCACCCGGGTCCCGCTGCTGTGATGCACCGGAACCGGGAAGAACACCGGGGCCTCGATCGGCTACCCTGTCTGACGTTGGCTTGCCTTCGTAGCTCAGGGGATAGAGCACGGCTCTCCTAAAGCCGGTGTCGCAGGTTCGAATCCTGCCGGGGGCACCACGCGAAAGGCCCCGGACCGATCATGGTCCGGGGCCTTTTCGACGACAGAGCCAGACGGCAGCGACTCCCTGCGCCACGTGACGCCCTCTTCAGGCGAGCGGCGAACTGCGCCTGCGCGAGTGCGCCTGTCCCTCGTGGGCCGCTTGGCCTTTCTTTTTTCCCCAACCTCTAGTCGAATAGCGCCACTTGAAGCACACGTGTGTCCTCGTGAGGGGCAGCCGACCGCGTCGCGGGAAGGGCCCCCACACAAGTGACCTACCGATGGACCACACCGAGGCCCAGCCCCGGGGGGTCACCTCCCCTTCGCGAGAGATCGCCACGTCGAACGGAGACACACATGCCCAGCTCTCCCCTGAACCGTCGCGCTTTCATCCTCCTCGGTGCCACGGTGGCCGCGGCAGCCGGCGCCCGGACACCGGTGGCCGCCGCGGCGACCTCCCCGACCGCGCTCGCCGGCGCTCCGGCGCCGGTCCGGATCGTCGACGACAAGGCGACCCCCGCCACCCGCGCGCTGTTCGCGTACCTGAAGCGGCAGCAGGGCAAAGGCATCCTCTTCGGTCACCAGCACGACCTCACCTATGGCTTCACCTTCACCACCCCCGACGGCAAGGCGTCCGACACCAGGGCGGCGGTGGGCGACTACCCCGCGGTCTTCGGCTGGGACACCCTCATCCTCGACGGCGACGAACGCCCCGGCGTCGAGGGCGGGACCGAAGCCGAGAACATCGCTGCGCTCAGCCGGTGCATCCGGCAGGGGGACGCACGCGGCGGGATCAACACCCTCAGCGCTCACCTGCCGAACTTCGTCACCGGCGGGAACTTCTACGACACCACGGGGCGAGTGGTCGGCCAGATCCTTCCCGGAGGCGCGAAGCACGCGGACTTCAACGCCTTCCTCGACCGCGTCGCGAAGGCGGTCAGGGGCGCACGGCGGCCGGACGGCACCGCGATCCCGGTCGTCCTCCGCCCCTTCCACGAGAACAACGGATCCTGGTTCTGGTGGGGCGCAGGGCACACCACCTCGGCCGAGTTCATCGAGCTGTTCCGCTACACCGTCGAGTACCTGCGCGACACCAGGGGCGTCCACAACCTGCTCTACGCCTACTCGCCCAACTCGAGTTTCGGAGGCGACCCGACCGGCTACCTGAGGACCTACCCCGGCGACCGTTTCGTCGACATCCTCGGCTACGACTCCTATGACGAGGGCGCCGGACCCACCCCGTGGCTCGACGGTGTGGTGAAGGATCTGGCGATGGTGGTCCGGCTGGCGAACGAGCGGGACAAGGTGCCGGCCTTCACCGAGTTCGGGGAGGGCGGCACCGAGATCCGCAACCCGCAGTGGTTCACCCAGCTGTTGCAGGCCGTCAAGGCGGACCCGCTGGCCCGTCGGATGACGTACATGCTCACCTGGGCCAACTTCGGAGGCACCAAGCGTGCTTACGTCCCGTACCCGGGCCACGTCCTGCTGCCGGACTTCGCCGCCTACCACCAGGACCCCTACACCCTGTTCGCAGCCGATCTCCGGGGGGTGTACTCCGCTCGCACCACCGCTGTCGGGAACGCCCCGTTCCTGCACCTCGTGACCCCGACGGACCGGCAGCGCGCAACGGCCGCCAAGACGACCGTCCGGGTGCGTGTCACGCCCGCGAAAGCGAGCCGGGTCACCTACTCCGTGAACGGCGGACGCGCCAGACGGCTGTGCCTCGACGCCGACGGCTTCTACTCCGGCGACTGGTCGATCGACCCGGCCTTGCGGAACAACCGCTCGGTGACCCTCACCGTGAGCGCGCGGGTGGACGGCAAGACGCTCACTGACTCGGCCGTGGTCCTCCTCGGCGAGATCCCACCGCTGCCTGCCGGCTGGGTCGACGACTTCGAGGGATACGCCGGAGACGACGTCGCCCTGAGCGAGGCGTACACCCACGTCAACTCCCACACCCTCACCCTGTCGGCCGACCACAGGTCCTCGGGCTCCTACGGACTGGCCTACGCGTACGACTTCACCGGCGCCGAGTACACCGGCACAGGCAGGCCGGTCGACGCGGACTGGTCCGCCTTCACGTCCCTTGCGCTGTGGCTGCGGGGCGACGGTTCCGCAAACGGCGGGGCGCTCCAGATCGTCGCCGGCGGAGTCGATTTCTGGTACCAGGTTCCGCTGTCCGACACGAGCGGGCAGGAGGTCAGGGCACCCTTCAGCGAGTTCACGCCCGCCCCCTGGGACACCGCACACGCCGGAGCCGTGCTCGACGCGGCTCACCTCGCCGAGGTGACGGCGTTCAATCTGTACCTCGTCCATGGGAGCGACGCGGCGACCAAGGGCATCGTGTACGTGGACGACATCAGGGCCGAATGACACCGAGACCACGCTCCCCTCACACCTCGCCCTCCGGGCGGGTGAGGATCACCAGCCGCTGTGTCGCCCTCGTCATCGCCACGTACCGGTCCACCGCCCCCTCGACGCCCTCTCCGAAGTCCTGTGGATCGACCAGGATCACCAGGTCGAACTCGAGGCCCTTCGCTAGGGTCGGGGTCAGGGAGCGGACCCGGGGGGTGGCCTGGAACGTGGGGTCGCCGATGACACAGGCCACGCCCTCGGGGTGGGTGGCGAGCCAGGTGTCCAGCAGGGCGGGCAGTTCCGTCACCGAGCCGTACGTCACCGGGGTGCCGGTGCTGCGGATCGACGTGGGGACGTTGGCGTCGGGGAGGGCGGCGCGGATGACCGGCTCGGCCTCCTTCATGATCTCCTCCGGGGTGCGGTAGTTGATGCTCAGGGAGGCCATCCCGACGCGGTCGAGGCCCACCCGCCGCAGCCTCTCCTGCCAGGACTCCGTGAAGCCGTGCCGGGCCTGGGCGCGGTCGCCGACGATCGTGAAGCTGCGGGACGGGCAGCGCAGCAGCAGCATCTGCCACTCCGCGTCGGTCAGCTCCTGCGCCTCGTCCACGACGACATGGGCGAAGGGGCCGGCCAGCAGGTCGGGGTCGGTCACCTGCAAGGCGCTCTCGTCGACCAGGGCGTGGTGGAAGTCCTCGCCGCGGAGCATCGTCACCAGGCCCATGCCGTACTCGTCGTCGGCGACCGCGCTCAGGTTCTCCACGACGGTGGCCATGCGTTCGCGTTCGGCGGCGGCGGTGGCCTCGTTGCGGCGCTTGCGCAGCGAGGCCTTCGGGTCGCCGAGGCGCTGGCGGGCCGCGTCCAGGAGGGGCAGGTCGGACACCGTCCAGGCCTGGCCGTCCGCGCGCTGGAGTGTCCGTACCTCGTCGCGGTCCAGCCAGGGGGCGCACAGCCGCAGATAGGCCGGGACCGTCCACAGGTCCGAGACCAGGTCGGCCGCCTCCAGCAGGGGCCACGCCCGGTTGAACGCGGTGAGCAGCTCCCTGTTCTGGCGCAGGGACCTGCGCAGCAGCGCCTCCGGGGCGTCGCCCTCGTGCTTGTCGACCAGGATGGTGAGCAGTTCGTTCCAGACCTGGTCGCGGGCGTCGTTGTGCGGGGCGCCCTCGGCCGCGTCGAAGGCCTCGGCCCAGTCGGCGGCGGTCAGCCGGATGTCGGACCAGTGGGTGGTGACGGTCATGCCCTCGGCGGGCGGCTCCTCGTAGAAGCGGACGGCCCTCTCGATGCCCTTCACCAGGTCGGCGGAGGACTTCAGGCGGGCCACCTCGGGATCGTCCTCCGCCCCGGCCGCCGCCCCCTCGGCCACGAGGTCCCGCAGAACGCAGGTCTGGACGCCCTCCTCGCCCAGGCTGGGCAGCACGTCCGAGACGTAGGCCAGGTAGGGCCGGTGCGGGCCGACGAACAGCACGCCGCCGCGGCGGTGGCCGAGGCGCGGGTCGGAGTGCAGGAGGTAGGCGGAGCGGTGCAGGGCGACGACGGTCTTGCCGGTGCCGGGGCCGCCGTCGACGACGAGCGCGCCGCGGGAGCCCGCGCGGATGATGGCGTCCTGATCGGCCTGGATGGTGCCGAGGACGTCCCGCATCCGCTCCGAGCGGTCGCTGCCGAGGCTGGCGATGAAGGCGGACTGGTCGTCGAGCGAGGCGTGGTGCCCGGCGAAGTCGTCCGCGACGAACACCTCGTCCCAGTAGTCGCCGATACGGCTGTCGTGCCAGCGGTACCTGCGGCGGCTCGCCAGGCCCATCGGGTTGGCGTGGGTGGCCCCGAAGAACGGCTCGGCGGCAGGGGAGCGCCAGTCGACGAGCAGTCTGCGGCCCTCGCTGTCGGTGAGTCCGAGGCGTCCGACGTACACGGGCTCGGGGTCGTCGGCGGTGACCATGTGGCCGAGGCACAGGTCCAGGCCGAAGCGGCGCAGGGTGCGCAGCCGGGCGCTGAGGCGGTGGATCTCCGTGTCCCGGTCCATCGCCTCCTGGCCGATGCCGCCGGGCGCCCTGAGGGTGGCGGCGAGAGTGGCGGACAGTTCGGCGATCGTCTGCTCCAGGCATGCCGCGATGGCCGCGAAGTGGCGCTCGTCGGCGGCGATCAGGGCCGGGTCGGCCTTGGCGGCGAGGCGCTCGGGGAGGTCGAACACGCTGGTGGGCAGGGAATTCAAGTCGGCAGCTCCGATGTGGGATCCAAGGTCGGTAAGTGTGCGCCACCTCGGGGGCCTTGCCGCAAGCCCCCACGTGCGCTATAGGTTGAACATGGCAGAGAGGTTCACCTCCCTGCCTTTTTCTCTGCCTCCGGCCGACCGGAAGGTCTTCGAAACATTCGAAAGATTCGAAGACATTAGATCGATCATTCAAACGCGCTGGTCCGGCCCGTGATCAAATATCGCCAGCTCAAAGGTAGTCGAATCATTCGAAACATCTGCCGAAACTGTTGACGCTTGACAGGGGCAGACCAAAACTGAGGAGCATGAACCCCACACCCGCACACCCCACGTCCCCCACCCGCCGCACCTTCTGCGGCCTCCTCCTCGCCACCGGTGCCACCCTCGCGCTGCCCGGTACCGCCGAGGCCGCCACGGTCATCACCACCAACCAGACCGGGACCAACAACGGGTACTACTACTCGTTCTGGACGGACTCCCAGGGCACGGTCTCGATGACCCTCAACTCCGGCGGCAACTACAGCACTTCCTGGCGCAACACCGGCAACTTCGTGGCCGGCAAGGGCTGGAGCAACGGCTCGCGCAGGACCGTGAACTACTCCGGCAGCTTCAACCCGTCCGGAAACGCCTACCTGGCCCTCTACGGCTGGACCTCGAACCCGCTCGTGGAGTACTACATCGTCGACAACTGGGGCACCTACCGGCCCACCGGAGCGTACAAGGGCACCGTCAGCAGCGACGGCGGGACGTACGACATCTACCAGACCACCCGCTACAACGCCCCGTCCGTGGAGGGCAACAAGACCTTCAACCAGTACTGGAGCGTGCGGCAGTCGAAGCGCACCGGCGGCTCCATCACCACCGGCAACCACTTCGACGCCTGGGGCCGGGCCGGCATGCCGCTGGGCAGCTTCAAGTACTACATGATCCTCGCCACGGAGGGTTACCAGAGCAGCGGCAGCTCCAACATCACGGTGAGCTGATGAGGGCCCGGGCGCACCTCCCGTTACTGGCCGCCGCCGCACTGGCCGCCGCCGGCACGCTCGCCGTCCCCGCCTCCGCGGCTCCCCCACAGGCCGCCGCCTGCTCCGGATACGTCGGCCTCACCTTCGACGACGGCCCGGGCAGCAGCACCACCACCCTGCTCAACTCGCTCAAGCAGTACGGCCTCAGGGCCACCATGTTCAACACGGGCCAGAACGCCGCCGCCAACCCGGCGCTCGTCAGGGCCCAGGTCAGCGCCGGGATGTGGGTCGGCAACCACAGCTACACGCACCCGCATCTGACCCAGCAGAGCCAGGCCGCCGTCGACTCGGAGATCTCCCGCACCCAGCAGGCGATCGCGAACGCCGGGGGCGGCACGCCGAAGCTGTTCCGGCCGCCGTACGGCGAGACCAACGCGACGGTCAGGGCCGTGGAGGCCAAGTACGGTCTGACCGAGGTCATCTGGCAGGTCGACTCGCAGGACTGGAACAACGCCAGTACCGACGCGATCGTCGCAGCGGTCGGGCGGCTCACCAACGGGCAGGTGATCCTCATGCACGACTGGCCCGCCAACACCCGCGCGGCGATCCCGCGCATCGCCCAGACGCTGGCCGCCAAGGGGCTGTGCTCCGGCATGATCTCGCCCCAGACCGGCCGCGCGGTGGCGCCGGGCTGACCCACGGCCCCGGCTCTCCCGGCACGGCACGGCACGGCGCGGCGGTCGCATCCGCTTCCCCTCTTGGACCGCCGCGCCGCGACTCCCCTCCCACAACCCCCTCCGGCACGACTCCCTTCGGCTGTCAATGTCGCGATTTCGCCACAGTGGCAGGACATCGGCGCCATCATGAGCCGCACGCGAGACGATCGCGTATCGACAACTCGCACCCGCCGAAGCCTGCTTGACGTGTCGTCACACGCCTCACGGAGGGAACCGCTGCCATGGCCACACCCTTGTCCGCCGCGAAGATGCTCGCCGCGCTGAAGGCCGAAGGCCTCACCGTGCACGAGCACGCCGGCTGGAAGACCCACAACCGCGACGCCGCGTCCGGGAAGTCGTTCGGGCCCGTCATCGGGGTGCTGATCCACCACACCGGCGGGCACAACGACAAGGAGCTCTGCTACAAGGGCAGATCCGATCTGCCCGGACCGCTGTGCCACGCCTGGCTCGGCAAGACCGCGGGACTGTGGATGATCGGCAACGGCCGTACCAACCACGCCGGTTACGCCGACATCGATGTCCTGAACGCGCTCCGCGACGAGAAGCCGCTCCCCCACGACGACTCGGCGACGGCCGACGGCAACGACTGTCTCTACGGCCTGGAGATCGAGAACCTCGGCAACGGCAAGGACGCCTACCCGAAGGCGCAGTACCAGCAGGCCGTGCTGTGGGCGGCGGCGATCTGCCGGGCGCACGGATGGAGCGAGAGGTCCGTCGCCGGGCACAAGGAGTGCCAGCCGGGCAAGATCGACCCGAGCTTCGACATGGACGACTTCCGGGCCGACGTGAAGAAGCAGCTGGCGGCCGGTGCCGGCAAGCCGCAGCCGACGAAGCCCGCCCCGGACAAGCCCCGCGTGGACCTGTCCCGGCTGGTGACGGCCGCGAGGACCGACCCCGGGGCCAAACAGGGCCACGTCAGCTACATGGCCGGCACCAACCTCACCGAGGCCGCCCTCGTCGAACTCGGCTATCTCGCCAAGTCCTTCGCCGGGGACGGCTCCTTCGGCTCCGCGACCGTCGCCGCCTACGCCAAGTGGCAGAAGCACCTGGGCTACACGGGCGCCGACGCCAACGGCATCCCCGGCAAGATCTCGCTGTCCCGGCTGGGCGAGAAGACAGGGCTGTTCAAGGTCGTGGCCTGAGCGGTACCGGGTCGGTTCGAGTTGCGGGTCGGCCCGGTCCCTGCGGTACTGGCTGTATCTCCCGAACCGTCGCGGACTCCTGTCTACAGGGGCTGCGGGGAGAGGAGGCACGGCATGGCCAGACATCTGGTGGTCTGCTGCGACGGGACCTGGAATCGCGCCGACCAGTCGTACAAGACCAATGTGGCCAAGGTGGCCCTGGCGGTACGGCAACACACCGCCGACGGCACGGAACAGCGGGTGTACTACCACAGCGGGGTCGGCGCCCAGCGGCCCGAACGGCTGCGCGGCGGGGCCTTCGGTCTGGGCCTGTCGAGGAACGTGCTCGACGCCTACCACTTCCTCGTCCAGACCTACGAACCCGGCGACCGTCTCTACCTGTTCGGCTTCAGCCGGGGCGCGTTCACCGCGCGCAGCCTGGCCGGACTCGTGCGCAACTGCGGCATCCTGCGCCGGGAGCAGGCCGACCGGACCGCCGAGGCGTGGGCGCTGTACCGCAGCCGCACCAAGCAGCCCACCAGCGTGGCGGCCACCCTCTTCCGCCAGGCCTACGCCCACGAGACGGAGATCCGCTTCGTCGGCGTCTGGGACACGGTCGGTTCCCTCGGCATCCCCGTCCCGGCCCCCTGGCTCCTGCGCCCGCTGGTCGACCGCTTCAACAAGCGCTGGGCCTTCCACGACACCACCCTCAGCAGCTGGGTCAACGGCGCCTTCCACGCACTGGCCGTCGACGAACAGCGCTCCGCGTTCCCGCCGACGCTCTGGCACCAGCAGAAGGCCGCCGCCGAGCAGGGCCAGGAGCTGCGGCAGGTCTGGTTCGCCGGGGTGCACACGGATGTCGGAGGCGGCGAGGCGGACTCGAGTCTGTCCGACCTCCCCCTGCTGTGGATGGTCGGGCACGCCGCCCGGTACGGCCTCGAGTTCGACCCGCAAGTCCTCAGCAGGACGAAGCCGGAGGAGCCGGAGGAGCCGGAGGAGCCGGAGTCCCCCACGGACTATTTCGTACGACCGAACGCGCTGGGCGATCGGCACTACTCGCGCGTGAAGTTCTACAAGGTGTTCCGGGTCGTGAACCGGCCCATCGGCCAGGCCGTTGAACCTCCGGACCCGAAGAAGCCGGGGGCGCCCGGAGTCGACGTCCTCGACGGGTGCGAGGCCTTGTCCGACTCCGTCGTCGAGCGGTACAAGACCCCGGACAAGCCCTCCGAGCGCGAGTACCGCCCTCCGAAGCTCGACGAGTACTTCAGGATCTACGGGGACGCCCGGTGCACCGAGCACGCACCGGTCCAGGTGGACGACCCCACCCCGTTCCGTGCCCCCGTGCCGACCGGGGAACCCTGCCCCGTCTGCGACAGGCCGTTGTCGTCCGGCGGCATGCTCATGGTCCACCGCGAGGACGACGACACGCGCGCCTGCCGCACGCTGTGGAGCTGCGCCGAGCGGCACCACTGGTGGCGGTGGGCCGACCGCCCCGGAAAGCCCCTGGAGCCGTGCCCGTACCCGACGCTGTTCCGGCACGTGCCCCAGGGCGTGCTCCAGGGCTGAGGAACCCGTACAGATTTCCTGTACGGGTGACAACGGGTGAACGTACGCCCCGAAATGGGGAGTTCACCGGCATGAGCAACAAGAGCCTCAGTACGCGGCGCCGGAAGAACGCGACCGCCGTGAAGATGGTCGGGTCCCTCGTCGGCACCTTCCGGCGGGCGGCCGGTCTCACCCAGCGGGCCCTCGCCGACGAGGTCGCCGTGGACGAGGAGACCATCGCCTCCGTCGAGCAGGGCCGGCGCACGCTGAAACCGGACCTCGCGGCCCAGCTCGACGAACTCCTCGACACCAAGGGGGCGTTGTCGGTCGCGTTGGAGAACATGCCGGAGATCGACCTGTTCCCGCGCTGGGCGGAGGAGTACATCGATCTGGAACGGGAGGCGCTGGCCCTGTCCTGGTACGACAACCAGGTCCTGCCGGGCCTCCTCCAGACCCCGGCGTACGCGCGGGCGGTGTTCCTGAACGACGTGCCCGCGCTGACGGAGGACGAGATCGAGCAGCGGGTGGCGGCGAGGACGGAGCGCCAGGAGGTCCTCCGGCGCGCGGAGCCGCCGACCGTCAGCTTCGTCGTCTCCGAGGTGACCGTGATGGACCGCCTCGGCGGCGACGAGGTCCACGCGGAGCAGCTGCGCCGCCTGCGTGAGCTGGCGGCCGTGCCCAGCGTCACCCTCCAGATCATGCCGGTCGGCCGCGACTTCCACGCCGGGCTCTCGGGGCCGTTCATCCTGATCGAGACGCCTGATCACCAGCGCGTCGGATACGCCGAAGGACAGCTCCACGGCCGGATGGTCGCCGAGCCCGACGAGGTCTCCGTGCTGGAACGCAAATATGCGATGCTGCGGTCACAGGCGCTCAACCCGCAGGAGAGCAGAGACCTGTTGGACCGTTTGCTAGGAGACGCATGAGCACCGCACTTCAGTGGTTCAAGTCGAGCTACAGCAGCGAGCAGGGCGGCGCGTGCCTCGAAGTCGCCGCCTCACCCGGCACCGTCCACATCCGTGACTCCAAGGACACCCACGGCCCCACGCTCACCGTCACCCCCGGCACCTGGACGTCGTTCCTCGCGCTTGCCCAGCGCTGAGAGCGTCAGGGTCACGGCGATCGACGCGGTCGCCATGAGTGTCATCGCCGTGGCCGGGGACGACAGTTGGGCCAGGGTGCCGGCCAGGACCGCGCCGATGCCCTGGAGCGCGACCATGCCGGTGGTGTGCAACCCGAGGGCCTGACCGGCGAGTTCGTCGGGCGTGAGGGACATCAGGCGTTCCTGGAGGACCAGCGAGGCAGCGAAGCCCAGCGCGGCCACGGTGACCGCCAGGACCGACAGCGCGAGACCGGGCCGTAGGAAGAAGAACAGGTACGGCACCGCAAGGAGCAGGCGCAGCGGGGTCGCGAGGCGGGGCCGCAGCGCGGGCGGCACCAGCCGGCCGACCGCCAGGTCGCCGAGGAACATGCCCAGCGCCCCGAACGCGTACATCGTGCCCGCGTCCGAGGGGGCGTAGGAGACGTAGAGCGACTCGCCGCCCACGACCAGGCCGTTGGGGACCCACAGGCCGAGGAACACCAGGCGGCGGGGGCGCGAGGACCACAGCAGGGCGTTGGTGGACCAGGTTGCGGAGAGGGACGGGCGGCCGGTGGCGCGGGGTGGGCGGGCCGTCAGGCCGAGGCGGGTGACGGCGGCCGAGAGCAGGTAGCAGGCCGCGGTGAGGAGCAGGCAGGCGCGCGGGGACAGGAGCGCGAGGAGCGCGCCGCCCGTCGCGAAGCCGGTGATCTGGATCAGGCCCCAGAGCATGTTGAAGACCGAACGCCCAAGGACGTAGCCGCCCTTGGGGAGGATCTCGTTCATCAGGCCGCCGCGCACTCCCCCGCCCAGTGAGGCGACGAGGCCCTGCGCGAGCAGGACGACGAAGACCGCCCAGATCGGCAGGCCGGGCAGCGCCAGCACGGCCGTACCCGCCGCGAAGGCGAGGGAGATGACGGTCAGGATCGCGCGCGGGGGCAGCCGGTCGGCGCCCGAGAGCAGGAAGGCGGCGCCCAGCAACTGGGCGAGCTGCGGCCCGAACATGCTCACCGCGGACAGTAAGGGGGAGCCGGTGGCCCGGTAGACGAGCGTGCCGAGGGCCAGGCCGCCGATGGTCTGGGCAGCCGCGTAGGCGGCGAAGGAGAGGAGGAAGGGGGCGTACTCCGGGGTGCGGAAGAGCTCGCGGTAGCTGCGCATGGGCAGGAGTGTCGTCGGGGGTCGGCGGGTGACGGTTAGTCTTTCGCGCGTCCGCGAAACGACCGGGGGGTTCATGGGCTGGTGGCAGGTCGACGGGGACACCCTGGTCCGCAGCCGGTTCGTGGTCTGCCCGTTCACGGAGACCTTCGCGGCCCTGCGGCTGCTGCACACCGGCACGGGCACGCACCCGGGTGAGGATGCCTGGCTCGGCGCCCACCTGCCCGCCTACCGGGCCCGGCTCGCGGCCGACCCGGTGACCGCGCTGCTGGTGCGCTCGGGGATGGGCACGTCCTGGATCGCCGACTTCCTGGCGCCCCTGCCGCGTGACGGGACGCCCCTGGAGGACACCCTGGCCCGCATCCGGGCGACCGACCCCGCCGCGGCCCGCGCCGACGTCCGGGTCTCGCTGCGCGGCCCGCTCCCGGCCGCCCTGGAGCGCGACGACCTCCCCCAGCGGGCGGCGGCCCTCCTCGCGCACGTCTGGACGGCGACCGTACGGCCGTACTGGCCCCGCAGGCGGCGGATCCTGGAGGCGGACGTGGTCGCCCGGACGGCGCAGGTGAGCCGGGGCGGCTGGGCGGCGGTGATCGACTCGCTGCTGCCGGGGCAGACCCGCTGGCTCGGCGGCAACCGGCTCCAGGTGAACCGGCACGAGCGGCCGCCCCGCGACATCCGGGGCGCCGAACTCGTCTTCGTCCCGGTCACCGCGGGCCGCGGCTGGGCCACGTGGGAGGAGCCGGGACGGTACGCCCTCGTCTACGGCTGTACCGGCGCCCTCGCCGACCCGGGGGCCCGGAGCGTGCCCGCGAGTCTCGGCACGCTGCTCGGCGCCGGGCGGGCCCGGGTGCTGGTGCTCCTGGACTCCCCGCTCAGCACCAGCCAGCTCGTCGCGGTGACCGGGCAGGCGCTGGGGTCGGTGGGGCGGCATCTGCGGGTGCTGCTGGACGCGGGCCTTGTGGAGCGGCGGCGGTCGGGGCGGTCGGTGCTGTACGCGCGGACGGCGGCGGGGGAGGTGCTGGTGACGGCGTCCGGGGCCGGTACGGGTGAGCGGGAGCCGGGGTCGGTGCCGGGGCGGGGGTAGGTGCCGGGGCCGGGGATTCACTGAGCGGAGTTAGCATCCGCTCATGACTACTTCTTCCTCCCCCCTGGATGTCGAGATCGGTGCCCTCACGGGTGGTGCGGCCGACCTGGCCCAGCACGCCGGCAAGGCCGTCCTCGTCGTGAACGTGGCGTCCAAGTGCGGGCTGACCCCGCAGTACAACGGGCTCGAGAAGCTCCAGGAGCGGTACGCGGAGCGGGGCTTCACCGTGCTCGGCGTACCGTGCAACCAGTTCCTCGGGCAGGAGCCCGGCAGCGCCGAGGAGATCGCGGAGTTCTGCTCGGCGACGTACGGCGTGACCTTCCCGCTGACCGAGAAGGTCGAGGTGAACGGGGAGGGGCGGCACCCGCTGTACGAGCGGCTGGTGGACTTCGCCGACGCCGAGGGTCACACCGGGGACATCCGCTGGAACTTCGAGAAGTTCCTGATCGGGCGGGACGGGTCGGTCGTGGCTCGCTTCTCCCCGCAGACGGAGCCGGAGTCGGACGAGGTCGTGGCTGCGGTGGAGGGTGCGCTGGGCTAGCGCCTGTCATTCCCGTCGTCGCCCGCGGCAGAGGGGAATTGTCAGACAGGCCCTGGGTACGGCCACGCGAGGCCGCGCCACCGAGGAGTGCGGGCCGCCTCATCGCAGCGCCGCCTCCAGGTGGGCTCGGAAGCTGCGCGGGGGCCGGCCGGTGAGGCGCTCGACGGTGTCGGTGGTGCGGTCCTCCGCCCCTTCGGCGATGGCCCGGTCCATGTCGGCCAGCATCGCCGCGAACTCCACCGGCACCTGCGTCGCGAGGTGGTCGCGCTGCTGCTCCCAGGACAGCCTGCGGTGGGTCACCGGTCGGCCGGTGACCTCGGTGACGAGGGCGGCGATGTCGTCGTAGCCGAGTGCCTCGGGGCCGGTGAGGACGAGATCGGTGCCGGGGGCCCGCTCGTCGGCCAGCGCGCGGACGGCGACGGCCGCGATGTCCTCGGCGTCGACGAAACCGACCCGGCCGCTGCCGGTGGCGCTGCGGATGAGGCCCTCCTCACGGATGGCGCGGGCGTGCGCGTGCGTGCCGGTGAAGTTCTGCATGAACCACGAGGGCCGCAGGACCGCCCACTGCTCGAAGAGTTCGGGCAGGGCCCGGTGCACCTGTCCCACCGCCGGGCCGCCCTCGGGAACGGCCGAGGAGCTGAGCAGCACCGCGCGGCGCACCCCTGCGGCCCGGGCCCGGCGGAGGAACGGCAGCATGATCGGCGCGGGGTCGGGGTCGCCCAGGGGCGGTATGAGGTAGACGCGCTCGACGCCGTCGAGGGTGGCCGCGTGGGTGGTCGGGTCGTACCAGTCGAACGGGACCGCTTCGGCGCCGGCGACCGGGGTGGCCCGGCGGCTCGCGGCCCTGACGCGGTGACCCGCGGCCGTCAGCTGGGCGGTGGTGCGGCTTCCGGTGGTGCCGGTGGCGCCGATCACCAGGGTGGTGGCGGTCGTGGTCATCGGGTGCTCCTCGCGGTGAAGTCGGCGCCGGGCTGGACGGCGAGGGGGTTCCAGTAGTCGCGGTAGGAGGCGATGCGTCCGTCCTCGACGGTCACCACAGCGATGTAGGTCATGTCGAAGGGGGCGTCGTTCGCCACCACGCGGCCGACGCCGCGCATCTCGACCACGATGGTGCGGGGATCGGTGGTCTCGTGGATTTGCAGGTCAGGGAAGTCGTGCAGGTCGATGTGGTCGGGATAGTCGCGCATGTAGTCGGCGACGGCCTCCCGGCCCTCCAGACGCCGGGGCCAGCCGTCGGGGGCGAACGGGAACTCCATGACGCCGTCCTCGGCCCACAGGGCGACCCACGCGGGGATGTCCTTGTCGAGCAGGAGTCGCAGGCTGTGGCGGTAGAGGTCCGCAGGGGACGGGGCGGCCGGGGAGAGGTCGGCCGGGGAGGTCGATGCGGGCATGGGTATCCTCCAGGGACGGGATCCGGACCTTGGGTCCGTTTCAACGTTACGATATGGACCGCGGGTCCGTTTCGCAAGCGGAAGGATTGGCATGCCCGAACGGCAGTCGTCCCGCAAGGACGCCGTGCGCAACCGGGAGGCCGTACTCGCGGCCGCCGACGCCCTGTTCAGCCGCCGCGAGAGCCCCGAGGACGTCACCATGGCCGATGTGGCGGCCACGGCCGGCGTCGGCAAGGGGACGCTCTTCCGGGCCTTCGGCGATCGCGCCGGGCTGCTCCGCGCGGTGTACGAGGCACGACTGGAGCCGGTGAGGCAGGCGATCGAGGACGGCCCGTCACCGCTGGGGCCCGGAACCCCGCCGCGGGACCGCGTCGTCGCCCTGCTCGACGCCGTCCTGTGCTTCAAGCTCGACAACCGGCGCCTCGCGCTGGCGCTGGAGGAGGGCGGGGGCGGCAGCCCGTACCGGGCGGAGCACTACGAGCGCTGGCACGGCCTGCTCCGAGCGGTACTGGAACAGGTCCCGGACCTGCCCGACCCCGACTTCACCGCCCACGCCCTGCTGGCCGCCACCCGAGCCGACCTCATCGAGCACCTGGCCGCGGAAGCGCGGGTTCCGCGCGAGAGGATGCGGTCACAGTTGGCGTCCTACACCACCAGAGTCCTGGACTCCGGCCCACCACCGGGGGTGGGGTGACCCGGGGGGTAGGGGCCCCGGGGAGGGCAGGGGCCCGGGTAACCGCCCGCAGCGACGAGGAGCGGCGTGGGACGCTCGGGCGGGGCGAGCATGGGCGCCGGGCGGTCCGCAGCGACGCGGATCAGCGCGGGGCGGCCCGGCAGGAGCAGGGGGCTGAGACCCCCTCAACCACGAGCGGTCGCCCGGGAAGCGGTCCGCAGCGACGAACGTTGGGCAGGGGCCCGGGGCGGTCCGCAGCCCCGCGTAGGTGCTCGGGGAGCGGTTCACCACCACGCGCAGGCGTCCTGGAAGCCGTCCGCGGCGCCGCAGGCACATGCGCCGAGCCCCCTCGGCTAGGACGGCGATCTGGTCGAGAGGGCTCTGTGGTGGTGCTTGTGGAGTTGTAGAGGGGTGGCGTGGTGTCACGCCTTGACCGAGGTGACGAAGGCACTCCACGCCTCGGCGGGGAAGGCCAGCTTGGGGCCCTCGGGGATCTTGGTGTCGCCGAGTTCGAGTGCTTCCTCCTCGGTCGACCTCACCATCAGGCACGCCCCGTTGGCGTTGGTGTAGGTGGAGGTCGTCCACGTGTCCAGGGTGCCCAGACGAATTGCCATATCCGCTCCGTAGCAAGATGCGCAGTGTTCGGATTACGCCAACCTTTACTGATCGTTGGCGTGATCGACGCTACTCGCCGACTTCCTCTTTCGGAGCAGCCGTTCACTCTTCTGGTGGCATATTCCAGAGGAGTCTTCCAGTGGAGCCTGCCCGGGGTGTACTATTCGGCCCGCCCTGTCGGGAAGCGGCTCAACGGGCGTACTCCCGGGCGTAGTCCTTCGCGAGATCCTCGATCAACTGACGCGACTGGTCGACGTTGAGCGCCTGGGCCCTCAAGTGCTCGTACATCACGGTGTACTTCTGCACGTCGTGCGCCTTCTCCAGGTACAGGTCGCTGGTGACACCCTCGATGTAGACCACGCTGGAGTCGGCCGCGTCCGAGAACTCCAGGATCGAGTACTGGCCGCTCAGCCCCGGGTGCGCGCCCACGTCGAACGGCAGCACCTGCACGGTGATGTGGGGGTGCTGGGACATCTCCACCAGGTACTCCAGCTGTTCCCGCATGATCTGCCGGCTGCCCACGACCCGGCGCAGACACGCCTCGTCCAGGACGACCCACAGCCGCAGCGGATCGCGCTCCGCGGAGACCCGGCTCTGCCGCCGCAGCCGCACCTCGACCCGCTTGTCGTTCTCCGTCTCCGTCGCCTCCGGCGCGCCGCCGCGCACGATGGCCTCGGCGTACGGCCGGGTCTGCAACAGGCCGGTGATGATCTGGGGTTCGTACACCCGCAGCGACTCCGCGTCGGTCTCCAGACCGATGTAGACGCTGTACGGGATGTCCCCGAACGCGTGCCACCAGCCCTGCTGGCGCGAGTCCTTGGCCATCTGCATCAGGGAGTCGACGATCCGCTGGTCCTCGACCTCGTACACCCCGCACAGGTCGCGGACGTCGCGCTGGCTGATGCTGCGCCGGCCGTTCTCGAGGCGGCTGATCTTCGACTGCGACACCAGCAACCGCTCGGCCACCTCCTCGGCCGTCATGCCCTTGAGCTCACGGAGCCTGCGGAGCTCCTGGCCCAGCCGGCGCCGCCTGACGGTGGGATTGACATTGGACGCCACGGGACGTGCACCTCCGGCTGCGGGCCTCGTTCTTGACTTTGCGTATCTGCTGTTGAGCAGACTGCCACCAAGGTGCTTATTACCGCTGGGAAACGGCGTATATGCGCCGCGCTTACGACAGTTGGGAACGGCCTGGTACGGCCTGGTGGGCGACCGGGCCCGGACATGCGGCCGCGCGGGGCGGCGGAACCGTCCGACGCCCGGTGTACGGACGTACGTACGGCCCCGTCGCCCCGCGCGGACCTGCGGCTCCCGAACCGGTCTCATGGGGACTGACGGTGCGGCGCTGCGGCGGTGCGGGTGGTACGGGTCGTGCGGGTGGTACGGGTCGTGCCGGTGGTGCTGTTCCGGTGCCGTGGGACTGCGGCTCAGTGGGCCACGGCGCGCGCCATGGGTCCTCGGCGCGGTTGCATCGGAACACCACGAGCGGGTTCCGGCGCGGGCCTGGCCCCGGGTGCGGCCTGCCGGCCGGCCGGTGCCGGGTTACGGCGTGGCTGTGCTCCCACGCCGTTCTGGACGTCCATCACGGCGTGCGCGACGAGACCGCCCATGGGGTCGTGCCTGATCAGATCCCGCAGCCGGGAGCGGGACGAACGTCCCTCGTTGCCCGGATACAGGTGCTTGCCGAGGCCGACCGCGTGTGCCAGGGCGGCGAGCGCGGCGGTCCGCGGGTCCGGCGGTACGCCGGTGCGGATCGCCGAGTCCAGTCGGGCCTTGATCTCCCGGCTGATCTCGTTGTCCGTCGCCTGGTAGCGAGTCGTCGGCAGCACTCCGCACATCTGACCCGCCACGGCATGCACCATGCCGCACCGCTCCAGATGCGAGAGGTAGGTCTGGCGGAGCCCGAGACGCGGCCCGCCGATCCAGTTCACTGCCCGCACGGGAGCGCCACGCCTTCGCAGCAACTCCAACGCGCAGTCCAAAGTCGGATCTCCAGTCGGCCGTGGTACCACCACGGCGATACGATCCCCGTCTGGGGCTATCCGTCCGGCCAGCGCCAGCTCCACTAGCTGTGCTCCGGCCAGACCGAGGTCGAGCGACTGCGGCTGTGCGGTGGTACCCGTGGTCGGGTCCAACGCCAGCAGCAGAAGCTCCTCCGGAATAGTTCTGCGGCTCCTGCCCATCCATGCCTCCCCGCGTGGATGTACGACAGGGTGACCCCTCTCACATTGGTCTGTCGAGGGTGCGTGACCTGTTTGTAGTGGAACCGGTAGGTATGTCGTTCTCGTCTACCGGCTTGGGCAGGGCCACACACAGGACACTGGTACATGGTTCGGACAGCGTGGTGTGGCGGCTGCCCGGGCGGCGAATCAACGGTTCGGCAGACGCACGGTGACGGATACCGATCACGTGCGGCAGATGGAGGAGGCATCGGTGGCGGGCGAGTCCCCCGACAGGTCGAAGCAGCGCGAGTCGTCGGGAGAACCGACGCCGGGGAGCGCGAGTCCGGTTCCCGAGGCGAGGAGTTCCTCACCCGACCCCAGGCTCGCGGTGGCCCGGGAGTCCGTCTCCCTCGGCGGCATCGACACCGCCACGAGGATCTTCTCGGTACGGGATCTGCCGAAGGCCTCCGAGAAGGCCGACGAGAGCCCCGCAGAGCCGGAAACGGCGTCTCCGGCCCCCGGGCCCACGGACGAGGCCCCCGAGGCGCCGGAGACGCCGCCTGAGGCCGCGGACACCGCGCCGGACGCCGAGGAGGCCTCCGGGGACGGCGACGAGCGCCTCCGGGACGCGGTGGCGAAGTGGGTGACGAAGGCCGACGGCCGCACCGAGCCCGAAACGAAGGCCGACGCACCGGAACCGGAGCCCGAGCCGTCCGACGCCGGAGCGAAGAGCGACGCACCGGAACCGGAAGCGGAGCCTGAGACGGCCGACACCGAAGCGAAGAGCGACTCGCCGGAACCGGAGGCCGAGACGCCCGTAGCGGACGAGGAGCACGCCCCCGACTCCGCCGGGCCCGACTCCCCAGGGGCGCGGGGAACTGCGCGACCAGCACCCGCCGGCGACCAGACGGACGACGACGACCAGACCCCCGACACCGAAGCCGACACGGCCGCAGCCGACGAAGAGCACGATCTCGACTCCGACGAGACCGACACCCCAGGGGCGCGGGGAACTGCGCGACCAGCCCCCGCCGGCGACCAGACGGACGACGACGACCAGACCCCCGACACCGAAGCCGAGGACGACGCCGACGCCAAGGACGACGCCGACGCCGACTCCAAGGACGACGCCGCGACGGACGACGAAGAGCCGCCCGTCGATCAGCCCACCGCCGTCTTCAAGGCCCCCCGGCCCCCCGTCGACCAGCCCACCACCATGCTCAAGCTCGGGAAGCCGGCCCCTGAGAACAAGCCGGAGCCCAAGCCGGAGGCAGAGGCCGAGCGGACCAGCAAGTTCGTCGCGCTGAAGCCCCTCGACGAACCCCGGCCGAAGCCCGAGGTGACCGCCGCCGTCCCCCAGGTCGGCCCCGAGCGCACCACCCAGCAGCCGCTGCCGCCGAAGCCCCCGCTGGACCTCCTGGCCGAGCTGACCAACACCCCGCCGCCCCCGCCCAGCCCCCTCCGCACCTTCGCCCGCCGCGTCAAGATCTGGACGCCCCTCGTCCTGCTCCTGCTCGTCGCGTTTGCGATCGCGCAGTCCATGCGTCCCCTCCCGAGCCCCACGCTCGCCCTCACCGCCGAGGACTCGTACACCTTCGACGGCGGCAAGGTCTCCCTCCCGTGGCCCACCCAGGGCCAGGGCTGGATGGACGTCAACGGCATCGGCACGATGGGCGACTTCGGCAAGCAGACCCCCGTCGCGATCGGTTCCGTGGCCAAGGCCATGACCGCCTACATCGTGCTGAAGGACCACCCCCTCAAGTCCGGCGAGGAAGGCGCGAAGATCACCGTCGACGCGCTCGCCGAGAAGGAGGGCGGCTACAACAAGCAGGGTGAATCCACCCTCAACACCGTGAAGCAGGGCGACGTCCTCACCGAGCGCCAGGCCATCGCGGCGATCATGATCCCCTCGGCGAACAACATCGCCCGTCTGCTCGCCCGCTGGGACGCCGGTTCCGAGGCCGCGTTCATCAAGAAGATGAACGCCACCGCCAAGGAACTCGGCATGAAGAACACCACGTACACCGACGCCTCGGGCCTGAAGGAGACCACCGTCTCCAGCGCCGAGGACCAGGTGAAGCTCGGGAACGAACTGGTGAGGATCCCGGCCCTGATGGAGATCACCTCCATGGGACAGTGGATCGATCCGTCCGGACAGAAGTGGTACAACTACAACTATCTGGTCCCCTACACCGGCATCGGCATCAAGACGGGCACCACCAGCGCCGCCGGCGGCAACCTCCTCTTCGCGGCACGCAAGAAGGTCGACGGCGAGACCGTCACCGTCGTCGGCGCGATCCTCGGCCAGCACAAGGCGCCGATCATCAAGACCGTCAACGACGTCAGCAAGGTGGCGCTGCTCGCCGCGGAGGACGAGCTGAAGTCCGCGAAGATCCTCAAGAAGGGCGACGTCGTCGGGTACGTCGACGACGGGCTCGGCGGGCACACCCCGGTCGTGCTGACCAAGGACGTCACCGCCGTCGGCTGGTCCGGGTACAAGGTGAAGCTGTCCTTCGCCGCCGACGACGTACCGCACACCGCGAAGGCCGGCACCAAGGTCGGCACCCTCACCGTCGGTGACGGCGAGGGCGGCGCGGTCAAGGTCCCGGTCACCCTTCAGAAGGATCTGACCGAACCCGGCTTCACCGACAAGCTGACCCGCGTCAGCTGACCCGGAAACGGGCCGGACGCACCCTCTCGGCCCGTCGGCCGGACCCCGCCGGGGTTCCGGTCGGCGGGCCGCGTGCTAGCGTCACGAAACGGGGCGGGTCGCCGCTGGGACGCGGCCGGGAAATGAAGACGGGACACCACGGGGAGTGCCTTCAGGTGGCCACTGCGGAGCCGACACGCGCCGACGAGACCGACCCGGGCCCGGGTACCGGCCCGCGAATACACGTACCCGCGGAGCCCGGCACCGGCCGGCCGCCCGGGGACGACGGGGCGGGCCGCGCCAAGGCCGCCGTCCACGCGCTGCGCGAGCGGCTGCTGCGCCACCCGGTCCTCTCCGTCACCGCGCTCTCGGGCATCCTCCACATCGTCTGGTTCTTCACGTTCGCGAACAGCGGTGGCGATCTCGCGGCGCAGGACGCCTGGGCCGAGTTCGTCGGCCGGCACCCTGACTCCGCGTACAACCTGGCCTGGTACGGCGGCATGCACCCGGTGTCGTACAGCATCGTCTCGCCGTACCTGATGTCGGTCCTCGGCGTCCGTACGACGATGATGCTGGCCGGGACCGTCTCGGCCGGGCTGCTCACCCTGATCCTCATCCGCAGCCGCTCGGTGCGGAACCCGCTGTGGGCCTCCCTCGCGGGCGTCTACGCGTTCCTGTGCAACGCGGCCTCGGGCCGGGTGACCTTCGGCCTCGGCACCGTCTTCGCGCTCGGCGCGGTCGCCGTCGTCTTCTGCTGGCCGCACCGCTGGCGCCACAAACGCGGGGCCAAGGCCGCCTGCGCGGCCACGCTCGCCGCCCTCGCGACCATGGCCTCCCCGGTCGCCGGGCTGTTCGTGGGCCTGGTGGCGGTGGCCCTGTTCCTCCAGAAACGGCGGCCCGGCGCGTGGGCGCTGGGCATCGCGCCCACCGTGGTGGTCGCCCTGTCGGCCTGGCTCTTCCCGTTCTCCGGTACCCAGCCGATGAAGATCGCCTCGGTGCTGCTGCCCCTCGCCTACGGTGTGCTCGTCTACCTCCTCGTGCCCCGCGAGTGGACGACGGTCCGGATCACGGCCGGGGTCTACAGCCTCTCGGTCGTCCTGGTCTGGCTGGTGAGCTCCCAGATCGGCTCCAACATCTCGCGCCTGTCGATGCTGTTCGCGGGGGTCGCCCTGGCGGCGGCGCTGCCGTTCACCGTGCAACGCAGCCGTAAGTGGTACGCCGTCGTCGTCGCCTTCGCCGGCTTCACCGTCTGGATCGGCTTCAAGTCGGTGGACGACGTCGTCCATACGACCCCCACCGCGTCCTGGGCCCGTGAGCTGGCCCCGCTCGTCAACGAGCTCCAGGAGGTCGGCGCCGAGAAGGGCCGCGTCGAGGTCGTACCGGCCGCCTCCCACCGCGAGGCGTCCGCGCTCGCGCCGTACGTCAACCTCGCCCGGGGCTGGAACCGGCAGGCCGACATGGAGCGCAACCCGCTCTTCTACGACGACACCCTGAACTCCGCGAACTACCACGAGTGGCTCCAGCGGTGGGCCGTGCACTTCGTGGTCGTGCCGAAGGACGAGCCCGACGGGAGCGGGGGCGAGCGGGAGCGGGAGCTGGTCCAGCGTGGGATGCCGTATCTGAAGCAGATCTGGGGCGATGCGAACTGGCAGCTGTTCCGGGTCACCGACCCGGCGCCGCTGGCCTCCCCGAACACGGTGGTCGAACGGGCGGCGCAGGGTGAGATGACCATGCGGGTGCGCAAGGCCGGGCCGATTCTCATCCGGATCCCCTACTCACCCTGGCTGTCGATCGTCGACGCGGACGGCAAGAAGGTGGAGCCGCCGCAGGAGACGGAGTCCTCCAAGGAGTCGGACGCCTCGCCGAAGGTCTTCGAGAACGTCAACGGGTGTCTGATGGAGACGCCGGAGGATGCGGACGGGGACAAGTGGACGATGTTGCTGGCGCCGCGGGCGGGGACGTATCGGTTGGCGGCGCCGTACACCGTCCCGCGCGGGACGCCTTGTCCGGATGAGTTGAAGTAGTCGTGCGGCTGCGGGTGTGTGGGGGCTGGTCGCGCAGTTCCCCGCGCCCCTGGGTCAGCGAAGCTGATCCACGTATTTGTCTGTGCCCGGAACTGTCGGAATGAAGGGCGCCAGCAGCTCGCGGCGGGCCGTCGTCGGGTCTTCCAGGTCGGTGAAATACGGGTTCCAGCACTCCCTCGGGTCCGTCTCCAGGAACCACAGGAGCGTCACTCGGGTGTCGACTCCCTCCACCTGCTTCACGTACGTCATGCGGTCGCCCGGCAGGGGGGTCGGGCGGAAGACGGTCACCATCGCCGCCGGGGAGCCCGCCAGTCGCTTCGGCAGGTGGCGGGAGAGGAGCCACTCCAGCAACTCCGGCCGCTGCTCCGGGGATTCGGCGTCGATGACCTCCAGCACCAGGCCCGCGTAGGGGTGGTCCAGGGCGTGGAAGTCCCTCGGGCCCGCCGCGCCGTCGCGGTAGACCGTGGCCTCGTGGTCCTGGAACGCCGTGAAGACGTGGGTGCGGTCGCGGTAGACGCGGGCGTCCCGGTTGAGGCGCTTGTTGATGGCGACCGTCCAGCGCATGTGGTCGTCGTAGCGGCCGTCGGTGACCCAGTACGTGGAGAGGTAGCAGCCGGCCGTGACCGGCTGGGCCACCGCCGACTTCTCGGGCCCGCGCAGGAGCTGGAGGTCCCGGGTGGCGACCCAGCGGCGGCCCGCGAACATCCAGGGCATGGCCATCGCACCCGCGTAGAAGTGGTCGTCCTCGTACCAGCGGTTGTACGCGTACTCGTGGCCGGGATGCGGTTCGACCATGGTGATCAGGGCGTGGCCGGGGTGGACTCCGTAGGGGCCTAGGGCGGCCAGTTCGGCGTACGTCTCGCTGCGGGTCTCTTCTGACATGGGACCTTCCCTCCTCCAGCGCTCGCCCATACTCTGACGCCCCGTCAGATAATGCGCCAGAGCCAGGAGCGGGCGGGAACCAGGCAGGACCGGACAGGAATCAGGGAGGCCGTCGGTATGTCACTTCTCTCCGGGAAGACCGTCGTGGTGTCGGGAGTCGGGGCCGGGCTCGGTCACCAGGTCGCCGCGGCCGTCGTACGGGACGGCGGGAACGCGGTGCTGGGCGCCCGTACCGAGGCGAACCTCGCGAAGAGCGCCGCCGAGATCGATCCGGACGGGACGCACACGGCGTACCGCTCGACGGACATCACCGACGAGGGGCAGTGCGTGGCGCTGGCCGAGTTGGCGGTGGAGCGGTTCGGGCGGCTGGACGCGGTGGTTCATGTGGCCGCGTGGGACAGCTACTTCGGGGGCCTTGAGGACGCGGACTTCGCGACCTGGCAGTCGGTCATCGACGTGAACCTGCTGGGGTCGCTGCGGATGACCAGGGCGTGCCTGCCGGGACTGCGGGCGGCGGGCGGGGGGTCCGTGGTGTTCGTCGGGACGCAGTCGGCCGTGGCCGCCCCCTCGCAGGTGAGGCAGGCCGCGTACGCGGCGTCCAAGGGGGCGCTGACCAGCGCGATGTACTCGCTGGCGCGGGAGCTCGGGCCGGACCGGATCCGGGTCAACACCGTGCTGCCGGGCTGGATGTGGGGGCCGCCGGTGCAGGCCTACGTGCAGTTCACGGCGCACACGGAGAAGGTGCCGGAGGCGGATGTGCTGGCGCGGCTGACCGAGCGGATGGCGCTGCCCGATCTCGCGACCGACGGGGACGTGGCGGACGCGACGGTGTTCCTGGCCTCGGACCGGGCGCGGGCGATCACCGGACAGTCGCTGCTGGTCAACGCCGGGGAGCTGATGCGGTGAGTTCAAGTAGGTGAACACAGGCCATCATCACGAATATTTTTACCTCCCTTTGACTCGACGTCAGCTTGTCGTGTCCACGCGGCGGCGCCCACGATGAGCGCTGGCTGATCCCTGGGAGGGCGCATATGAACGGTCTCGACTGGGCCGTGCTCATCGGCTATTTCGGTGTGATGGTGGCGATCGGCGTCTGGTCCCACAAACGCGTGGACGACGTCAGCGACTTCTTCACGGCAGGGGGCAAGATGCCGTGGTGGCTGTCCGGCATCTCGCACCACATGTCGGGCTACAGCGCGGTGATGTTCACCGGGTACGCGGGCATCGCCTACACCTACGGCGTCACCTCGTTCGTCACCTGGTCCTTCCCCATCGCACTCGGCATCGCCATCGGCTCGAAGCTGTTCGCGCCGCGGATCAACCGGCTGCGCTCACGGCTCCATGTGGCCTCCCCGCTCGAATACCTCAAGAACCGCTACGACCTGAAGACCCAGCAGGCGCTCGCCTGGTCGGGCATGCTGCTGAAGATCGTGGACGTGGGCGCCAAGTGGGCGGCCATCGCGACCCTGTTGTCCGTCTTCACCGGCATCTCCCTCAACCAGGGCATCCTCATCACCGGCGCCATCACGGCCGTCTACTGCACGATCGGCGGTCTGTGGGCCGACGCGCTCACCGAGTTGGGCCAGTTCGTCATCCAACTCCTGGCCGGCGTCGCGATGTTCGTGGCCGTCGTCCTCAAACTCAACGACAAGGGCATCGGCTTCTTCGGCGCCTGGGACGAGCCGGAGCTCCAGGGCCACGGGGAGCCGCTGGTCGGGCCGTACGGCACGGTCTTCCTGCTCGCCTTCCTCTTCATCAAGCTCTTCGAGTACAACGGCGGCATGCTCAACCAGGCCCAGCGCTACATGGCCACGGCCAACGCGCACCAGGCCGAACGCTCGGCGCGGCTGTCCGCGATCCTGTGGCTGGTGTGGCCGGTCGTCCTGTTCTTCCCCATGTGGATGTCCCCGCTGCTGGTCCAGTCGCAGAAGCCGGACGGCTCCGACTCCTACGGCCTGATGACCGAACAGCTGCTCCCGCACGGTCTGCTGGGCCTGGTCATCGTCGGTTTCTTCTCGCACACGATGGCCATGTGCTCCTCCGACGCCAACGCCATCGCGGCCGTCTTCACCCGGGACTGCGCGCCGGTGGTGTGGCGCCGGGCGCGCAGCTGGAGCCAGGGGCAGGGGCTGCGGGTCGCCCGTGTCACCACCGTGGTCTTCCTCGGCCTGTCGATGGCGGCGGCCACCCAGGTCAACTCCCCCGCCTTCAAGGACATCATCACGGTGGTCATCAAGTGGGTCGCCGGTCTGATGGGCCCGATGGCCATCCCGATGATGCTCGGCCTGCTCCGCCCCTTCCGCCGCTCGGGACCGACGGCCGCGCTCACCAGCTGGTCGATGGGCCTGCTCGCCTTCTGGCTGGTCAACTACCCGATCAACTGGAACGTCGACGGCGGCGTCCCGCTCCAGTACCAGGTCTCCATCCCGCTGGCCGTCTCCCTGGTGCTCTACGTCCTGGTCGGCTTCATCAAGCCCGAGGACACCCCGGAACGACTGGCGATCATCGAGAAGATCAACACGGACGGGGACGGGGCGGCGGCCGCGGCGATCCCGGCTCCGGCGGGCGGGGTGGACGACGTGATCGGCGCGAGGGCGAAGGACTAGCGTCCCGAGGCCGGCGCTTCAGCCTCTCGGATAGCGGGCCAGCCACCCCGGGGACGCCCCGGACGGGCCGTGCAGGGTCGGCCCCTGGGTCATCTCCATCGCGAAGTCGTCGGCCAGCTCCAGCATCGTGGGACGGCCCTCCAGTTCGGCCAGCCAGGCCGGCGGGAGGGCCGTCTCGCCGTGCAGGGCGCCGAGCAGGCCACCGGTGAGGGCACCGGCCGCGGCGGAAGGACCGTCGTGGTTGACGGACAGGCACAGACCGTGCCGTACGTCCTCCCCGACCAGCGCGCAGTACACGGCCGCCGACAGCAGCCCGTCCGCCGACCCGTCGGCGGCCAGCTCCTCCACCCGGGCCGGAGTGGGCATCCCCTGCCGTACGGCACCCAGCGCATGCTGGAGCGCGTCGGACACGGGCTCGTGCCCGGGCCGCGCGGCCAGCAGCGCGAGCGCCCGCTGCACCGCCCCGTCCAGGCTCTCGCCGAGGGCGAGCGCGTGCACGATCACCGCGTACGCGCCCGCCGACAGATAGGCGACCGGGTGGCCGTGGGTCTGCGCCGCGCACTCCACCGCCAGCTGTACGACGAGCTGCGGCTCCCATCCGACGAGCAGCCCGAAGGGCGCGGACCGGGCGGTGGCCTCGGGCCCGAGTTCGCCCGGGTTCTTCGGGGACTCCAGCGTCCCCATGGTGTCGTCGCCGAACCCGATGAGCAGGGACCGGGTCGGGTCGCGGCGGGCGTACAGCCACTCCTCCCGGGCCAGCCAGCCGTCGTCCTTGCGCCGCTCGTCGGGCCCCCAGTCCCGTTGGGTGGCCGCCCAGCGCAGATACGCCCGGTGCAGATCCGTGGGCGGATGCCAGGCCCCGGTGTCCCGGCGCACCTGGGCGCGTATCAGCCCGTCCACGGTGAAGAGGCTGAGCTGGGTCAGATGCGTGACGGCACCGCGCCGGCCGTACCCGACCCCGAGGTCCACGAGCCCCTCGGCACCGTACGTCTCGCGGATCTCGTCCAGCCCCAGCGCGTCGACGGGAGCGCCCAGCGCGTCACCGACGGCCGCCCCGAGAACCGTGCCGCGCACCCGGCTGCGAAAGTCCTGCTGCTCGGCACGCCCCCAGACGACGGCCCCGGCTGTCGCACCCACCAAGACCTCCCCGTGGCAACCGTCCGTATGTACGACGCCCTGCACTGTAATCGACGGGGGGTGCGGGGTTGAGAGGGGCGAGCGCGTATGCGCGACTATGACCGAAAGGCGCGCGGCACGGCCACGCCGCCCTCACCGGTAGTCGGAGGCATGGGGCCGCCCACTCGGCGAAGGGCAAGTGGAGTACGAGATCACCGAACCGGGCCGCTGCCCGGCGCCGTTGTTCGCGACACTCGGGAGCTCGAGAAGGGGACGGGACCGGACCGTTCCTGAGGGGCCTACGCGTCGGTGTCCTGGGCGTGGCGCGTCCGAATCGCGTCCCGGGCGTCGGTCACCGCCGCCTGGCGTGGGCCGAGGTGGGTGCGGTCCGCGTCGGGGCCGGCCAGGAGTTCGGCGAGGACTTCGACCATCGGAGCCAGGTCGTCCCATTCCGGGTCCAGGGCGAGGAGTTCGGACAGTCCCCGGTCGGCCGCATCCCATTCGGCCAGCGCGCAGCCCAGCACGAAGTGGCCCTGGGCGCGCGTCGTCGGCCCCATGTCGAGGGCCCCGTCCACGAGTCGGGACAGCTCGCGCCAGACCGGCGCGGCGGCACCGGAACCCTCGGAGCGGTGGACGGTCATGGCCAGCTGGAAGGTGCCGACCAGCGGGTCCCTCGCGCGCAGACCCTCGGCGAGAGCGCGGGCCTCGGCCCACCGGCCGTGGTGACGGTGGAGCTCCGCGCGTACGTCGTCGAGGTCCGCGTCGGTGATCGCTGCCAGCCGCTCCCCAGCCTCCTCCCACCGCCCGCACCACAACAGCAGTTCGATCGCGGCACCCCGCTCCCAGGTCATCTCGGGATCCAGCGCGACACAGCGGTCCAGGTCAGCCAGGGCCTGTTCGGTGCGGCCGACCGCCAGACACACCCGGCCACGGCGGCCGTGGGCCCACGCGTACTCCGGGTCGGCGGTCACGGCCCGGTCCAGGTGCCGCAGGGCCTCGGCGTAGGACTTGCGGACGTGCTGGATCACGCCGAGGCCGGCCAGGGCGACCTGGTCGTCCGGATTACGGGACAGGACCGTACGGAACAGGGCCGACGCCTCGTCGTGGCGACCCTCCACCCGGTACGCCGTAGCCAGTTCGTTCCGGATCCAGTCGACCTCCGGTTCCGCCGCCACGGCCCGGCGCAGGTCCTCGATGACGCCGTCCCGGTCGTTCAGCCCGCGCTTGACCCGGGATCTCATCACCAACGCCCAGGCGTAGTCGGGGACCAGCGCAAGAGCCCGGTCGAAGTCGGCCAACGCCTGGTCGTTGCGGTGGAGTTCGCCCAGCGCCTGCCCGCGGCTCGCCAGGGCCGACGCATAGCCCGGCTCCAGCTCGACCGCGCGCGCCAACTCCGCCACGGCCTCCTCGTACCGCCCGTCCATCCGGTACGCGTCCCCGCGTTCCGAGGCGATCCAGGCCCGGTCGGGCGCGAGCGCTGCCGCCCGGTCGAGGTCGGCGAAGGCCCTGTCCAGGTCACCGCGCGTACGGTGCAGCCGGGCCCTGCGCACCAGCGCCCACAGGTACTCGGGATCGATGCTCAGCGCGCGGTCGAAGTCGGTGAGGGACTCGTCGAGCCTGCCCAGACCGTGCCGGGATGCCGCCCGCCCGGCCAGGGCGACGTCGTCGGTGGGGTCGAGCGCGAGGGCACGGGTGTAGTCGGCGTCCGCTTCCTCGAAACGGGACGCGAGGCGGTAGGTCTCGGCCCGCTCGGCGAGGATCCACCCCGCGTCGGGGGCCAGTTCCACGGCCCGGTCGAGGGCGGCCAGGGCCGCCGGGTAGTCGTCCAGCAACTGGTGGGTCAGGCCCCGGCCGTAGTGGGCCAGGGGCTGCAACGGATCCAGTTCGACCGCGCGGTCGTACTCCTGGAGGGCCTGCCCGTACTCCTGGCGTCGGCGCAGTTCCCGGCCGCGCAGCGCGTGTGCCTCAGCCCGGCCGGCCGGGTCGAGGCCAGGACGGGTCAGGAGCAGGTCCAGCGCCGTGCTGAGGCCGGTGTCCTCGTCGGTGAGCGCCGCGCCCAACGACCGCCCCCACTCCCGCAGCACGGTGTGGTCCGTCGCGTCCCCCGCCTCCTCCAGCATCCGTGCCCAGCGTCGGGCGACGACCTCGTCCTCGCGGCCGGCCACGACGAAGCCGCGCAGCGCCTCGGCGAGGGCCGCGGGCGGGCGGGCGCACAGCAGGTGGTACACCTCCTCCAGGCGCAGCTCCCACCACTCCTCATCCGCCCACAACTCCTCGGCGGAGCGACCGAATTCGGCGTCCTCGCGCCACTCGGCGTACGCCTGCGCGAGCCGCCGGTGCCGGGTCGTCCAGTCGGTGCGGGAGCGGAGCCGCTCCAGCCGCAGCATCTGCGCGCGTACGACGTCGTGGTACTGGAGCCGCTCGGCGCGCGGCCCGACGAAAGGCAGGGACGTCAACCACGCGTACAGCGCGTCGAGTTCGTCCTCCGGGGCGGCGACGAGCAGCCGGAAGACGTCCGCGTCCAGCCGTCTCGGCAGCGCGCAGGCCCTGGCGACCTTGCGGCGGGCCTCGGGCTCCGGCTTCAGGAAGCGTTCCACTGCCGTCGCACTCGGATCGATCACGTTGTCCGGGCCGTCGGGCCGCTTGGCCGCGAGCGTCGACACGAGGACCGGGAGGCCGCCCGTCAGGCGCAGCACCTCCTCGACGACCGGCTCCGCCACGACGCCCCGCGCAGCGAGCAGCCGACGCGCCTCGGCTTCGGTGAACGGGGCGAGTGGCACCTCCGCCACCGCGTCCAGGCCGGCCCAGCGGGAGGCGTCCAGGGGGCGCTGCCCCGCGGTGACCACGACGAACCCGGCCGGCAGCCGGCCGTGCTCCCGGGGCTTGGTGAGGACGTCGTGGAGCCACGGGTCGAGGAAGGGGCCGGTCCGCTCGTAGGTGTCGAAGAACAGGACGATGCACGGCACGTCGGCGGCGGCCGCTCGCAGTTCGTCGAGCAGCACCGGGGTGAGGGCCCGCTCCGGGGCGAGGACCAGATCGACGTCGTCGGGGTTGCGGAAGCGGGCACCGAGCCCGGCCCGCAGCCGGTCGGCCCCCTGGGCGAGCCGGTCGGCGGGAAGGGCCCGGGTGACGAGACCTGCTCCGGGAAGTGCGGTCTCCAGAGCGCCCAGGCCGAGGTCCACCGCCATCCTGCTTCCGGCCGAAGGCGAAGCCGTCTCCTGTGCGGGCTCCGGCGCGAGCGCGGCGAGGGTTGCGGCCTCCGCCTCGCGCCGCCGGTCCCGCCAGGTCGCGAGGCGCCGCTCCAGATCCTTGAACCGCCTTCGCTGATCGGCGAATTCACGGCACAGCGCCTCCATCGCCTCCGGCACGCTGCCGACCCCGTCGTCGACGTAGGCCGTCAAGGCACCGCGTTCACGGGCGAGATGGGCCAGCTCCTCGACCAGGGAGGTCTTTCCGATGCCCGCGCTGCCGTGCACATGGAAGCGGAAGCGATACCGGGGATCGGCCGGAGAGATGTCGAAGTTCCGCAGGAACACGGCCCTTTCGGCCTCGCGGCCCACGAATCCGGCCCGTGTGCGGCGCAGAATCAGCTCCTGCGCCGACGGCTCCGCCTGCGCCATACGTCCGTCCCCTCGTCGCGGCCTCTCCGCTTCTCATTCTGGCCCAAGCGATCTGGAACACACCGCCCCGCAGGGGGGAAGATGACCTTCATGGCATCGACACCCCCACACACCCCCCGCACCGCACTCCACCTCTCCGCCGCCCTCCTCACCGCGAGCGTCGCGCTGTACATAGCGCTCGTCTCGTTCGGGAACATCACGGACTTCGGGACGAATCAGGCGTTCGTGCAGCATGTTCTCGCGATGGACACGACGTTCAAGGACGACGATCTGATGTGGAGAGCCATCACCAGCAAGGGACTTCAGAACACCGCGTATGTCGCGATCATCGTCTGGGAGACGCTCGCCGCGCTCGTGCTGATCTACGGCACCTATCTGTGGGTGCGCCGGGACGACCGGGCCGCCCGGCGGTTCTCCACCTACGGGCTGCTCATGCTCATGGTGCTGTTCGGCGCCGGGTTCATCGCGATCGGCGGCGAGTGGTTCTCCATGTGGCAGTCGGACACCTGGAACGGCCTCGACGCGGCCCTGCGGGTCTTCGTGTTCAGCGGGATCACGCTGCTGGTGGTCAACCTGCCCGACCGCAGCGCTAGTTGACGACGACGACCTTCGTCCCCGTCTCGCCGAACGTCCACAGGGCCGAGCCGTCCGCCGTCTTCATGCGGATGCCGCCGGTCTGGACGCCGCCCGCAGGCGGGGGCGAGGAGCCGTCCACCGCGTTGGAGAAGGCGACGTTGACGCCGTTCACCGCGGTGAAGTAGACGATGTGCTCGATCCGCACGCCGTCCGAACCCGTCCTCGGCTCCCCCCTGCGCAGCGAGACGGAGTAGGTGCCGGGGGCCGGGTCGACGGTCCCCGGCCACACCGCGAACGAGCGCCGGGCCGCGTCGCTCGCGTCGACCAGCCACACCCGCTTCTCGCCCAGCGAGTAGACGATCCGGCGGCCGGTGCCGGAGGCGTCCGGGACCGCGGTCGCGGTCGGCTCGGGCCGCGCGGACGGGCTCGGGGAAGCCGACACACTCGGCCTGCTGGTGAGGGCCACGCTCGGCTTGGTTCCCTTGTCGGCCTGTACGGCAAGGACGACGACAGCGGCGACCGCCCCCACGGTCAGACCCGTCACCCAGACCTTCGGGGCTGGCACGGCACGCATCTCCTCGGCTAAGGATCCCCGTCGAACGGGGGTCGGATCATCGTACCGGCCCCCGACCGACTCCCTTTCTCAGTCCAGTACCGGCAGGAGTTCCGGCAGGTGGCCGTCGGAGGCCTGGGCCGCCTTCTGCCGCTCCTCGGACACCTGGCCGTAGAGGGTGGTGCGGGGGCGTGCGGGGCGTCCGGCTGCGTCCGCGACCGCGATCAGGTCCTTGACCGACTTGTACGAGCCGTACGACGAGCCCGCCATCCGGGAGATCGTCTCCTCCATCAGGGTGCCGCCGAGGTCGTTGGCGCCGGAGCGGAGCATCTCGGCGGCGCCTTCGGTGCCGAGTTTGACCCAGCTGGTCTGGATGTTGGGGATGTGGGGGTGCAGGAGCAGGCGGGCCATCGCGGTGACGGCCCGGTTGTCGCGCATCGTGGGACCGGGGCGGGCGATCCCGGCCAGGTACACGGGGGCGTTGGTGTGGATGAAGGGGAGGGTGACGAACTCGGTGAAGCCGCCGGTGCGTTGCTGGAGGGCGGCCAGGGTCCGCAGGTGGCCCAGCCAGTGGCGGGGCTGGTCGACATGGCCGTACATCATCGTCGAGGAGGAGCGGATACCGACCTGGTGCGCGGTCTCGATCACCTCGATCCAGGTCGCGGTGGGGAGTTTGCCCTTGGTGAGGATCCAGCGGACCTCGTCGTCGAGGATCTCGGCGGCGGTGCCGGGTATCGAGTCCAGGCCGGCCTCCTTCGCCGCGGTCAGCCACTCGCGGATGGACAGGCCGGTGCGGGTGGCGCCGTTGACGACCTCCATCGGGGAGAAGGCGTGCACATGCATGCCGGGGACGCGTTCCTTGACCGCCTTGGCGATGTCGAAGTAGGCGGTGCCGGGCAGGTCCGGGTGGATGCCGCCCTGCATGCACACCTCCACCGCGCCCACCTCCCAGGCCTGCTGGGCGCGGTCGGCGACCTGTTCCAGGGAGAGGGTGTAGGCGTCGGCGTCCGTGCGGCGCTGCGCGAAGGCGCAGAAACGGCAGCCGGTGTAGCAGACGTTGGTGAAGTTGATGTTCCGGGTGACGATGTACGTGACGTCGTCCCCGACCACCGACTTGCGCACGTCGTCCGCGATCCGGGTGAGCGCGTCGAGGGCGGGGCCGTCCGCATGCAGCAACGCCAGTGCCTCGGCGTCGGTGAGCTTGGTGGGGTCGTCGGCGGCGGTCCGCAGCGCGTCCCGGACATCCGTGTCGATGCGCTCGGGGACCATGCCGGGGGCGGCGGCCTCACGCAGGGCGCCCCAGTCGCCGTAGACCTCGTCGAAGTCGTCGCGGCGGTCCGAGGTGCGGCCCTCGGTGTCGATCGTGGCGTGCAGGTCCGTGCGACCGGAGGGGACGAAGACCTCCTCCGGCTCCTGCCACGGCAGCCCTTGCGGGAGGGCGTCGGGGCGGGCGAGGCCGGTGGCGGGGTCGGCGAGGGCCGCCACGTGCGGACGCAGCCTCGGATCCAGCCACGGCTCGCCGCGCTGCACGAACTCCGGGTAGACGCAGAGGCGTTCGCGCAGCTCGAACCCGGCGGCGCGGGAGCGCTCGGTGAGTTCCTCGATCTGCGGCCAGGGGCGTTCGGGGTTCACGTGGTCGATGGTGAGCGGGCTGACGCCGCCCCAGTCGTCGATGCCCGCCGCGAGCAACCGCTCGTACTCGCCCTCGACCAGGTTCGGCGGGGCCTGGATGTTGGCCGCCGGGCCCATGATCAGGCGGGCGACGGCGACCGCGGCGACGAGTTCGTCCAGCTCCGCGTCCGGCATGCCGCGCATCGCGGTGTCCGGCTTGGCACGGAAGTTCTGGATGATCAGCTCCTGGATGGAGTGGTACGAACGCGCCGTGCGCCGGAGCGCGAACAGGGACTCGGCACGCTCCTCGTAGTTCTCCCCGATCCCGATGAGGATGCCGGAGGTGAAGGGGACGGAGGAACGGCCCGCGTCCTCCAGGACCCGCAGCCGCACAGCGGGTTCCTTGTCCGGGGAGCCGTAGTGCGGGCCGCCCGGCTCGGACCACAGGCGGGTCGCGGTCGTCTCCAGCATCATGCCCATGGACGGGGCGACCGGCTTGAGGCGCTGGAAGTCCGTCCAGGACAGCACGCCGGGGTTGAGGTGAGGCAGGAGTCCGGTCTCTTCGAGGATGCGGATGGAGATGGCCCGGACGTAGGCGATGGTGTCGTCGTAGCCGTGCGCGTCCAGCCACTCACGCGCTTCCGGCCAGCGGTCCTCGGGCTTGTCGCCCAGGGTGATCAGGGCTTCCTTGCAGCCCAGCGCGGCGCCCTTGCGGGCGATGTCCAGGACCTCGTCGGGGGACATGAACATGCCGTGGCCGGCCCGGCGGAGCTTGCCGGGCACGGTCACGAAGGTGCAGTAGTGGCACTTGTCCCGGCACAGCCGGGTCAGCGGGATGAAGACGCTCTTCGAGTAGGTGATGACACCGGGGCGGCCGGCCTGTTCGAGTCCGGCGTCCCGGACCCGGGCCGCGGACGCCGTCAGGTCGGTGAGGGCCTCGCCGCGTGCTTGCAGCAGGACCGCCGCTTCGCTCACGTCGAGGGCGACGCCGTCCCGGGCCCGTTTGAGGGCGCGACGCATGGAGTTCTCGGTGGGGCCGGTTCCGCTGGGGCGGTCGGTGGGGCCGGTTCCGGAGGTCGCGGAGGTCGTCATCCTTCGAGCATACGAGCGGTGTGATCAGGGCAGAGGGGCTGCCTTGAGGTGGGTGACGTCACACCTGACCACCGTCACCGCCGACATACCGGGCATACTCGTCCAGCGCCTTCAGGACCTCCCCCTCGCCCGCCGGGGGCAGCTGCACCACGACCTCCTCGATGCCGAGGTCGGCGTAGTGGGCGAGCTTGCCCGGGTTCGGGAAGACGGCGTACGGGACGACCTGGAGGGCGTTCGGGTCGCGGCCCGCGTCCGTCCAGGCGGCGCGCAGCACGGGCAGGGACTCGGAGAGGCCGCGTCCGCCGATGGGCAGCCAGCCGTCGGCGTACTCGACGATGTGGGAGAACAGCTTGGGCCCGGCGGCGCCGCCCACGAGGGTCCTGCGCTGAACCGGCTTGGGGAAGGCGTGGCTGGCCCGGACGCTCCCGAACCGGCCTTCGTAGGCGGTCGGTTCATCTGCCCACAGGGCCTGCATGAGCGCCATCCGGTCGCGGACGAGTTCCCTGCGCGTGCTCCACTCGACGCCGTGGTCGTCGGCTTCCTCGACGTTCCAGCCGAAGCCGAGGCCGAGGGTGAAGCGGCCGCCGCTGAGGTGGTCCAGGGTCGCGATCTGCTTGGCGAGGTCGATCGGGTCGTGCTGGGCGACGAGCGTGATGCCGGTGCCGAGGCCGAGCGACTCGGTGACGGCGGCGGCCTGGCCGAGCGCGACGAAGGGGTCGAGGGTACGGCCGTACTCGCGCGGGAGTTCGCCGCCCGCGGGGTACGGGGTGACCCGCTCGACGGGGATGTGGGTGTGCTCGGGCAGGTAGAGCCCGGCGAAGCCCCGCGCCTCCAGCTCACGCGCGAGCCGGGTCGGGGTGATGGTCTCGTCGGTGAGGAAGATGGTCACGGAGATTCGCATGATGCATCTCTACCGGGCTGGGGCGGGGATGTCCATACCGACTGGTCGGCATCACGGGGAGGCGAGCGGGCCGCAGGCCGTCTGGCGGTGCTGTCGGGCCGTCTGTCGGTGCTGTAGGTGCGCTGTCGGAGCTGTAGGTGCGGTGTCGGTGGTTTGTCGACGGGGCCCCGGAACCTTGCTGGAGACGGCCGACCGGAGTCACCGGGCGGCCCATTCCGAAGGAGCCACCATGACGACCGGCAACGCCTTGAACAGCCCTGTCACGATCATCGGCGCCGGACTCGGCGGCCTCACGCTCGCCCGCGTCCTGCACGTCAACGGCATCGCGTCCACCGTCTACGAGGCGGAGGCCTCGCCGACGGCGCGGTCGCAGGGCGGGATGCTCGACATACACGACTACAACGGCCGGCTCGCCCTGGAAGCGGCCGGGCTGCTGGACGGGTTCCGCGGGCTCGTGCTGGAGGGCCGCGAGGCGGCACGGCTGGTCGCCCCGGACGGGACCGTCCTGTTCGACCAGCCCGACGACGGCACCGGTGGCCGGCCCGAGGTGCAGCGCGGTGAGCTGCGGCAGCTGCTGCTGGACTCGCTGCCGGCGGGCACGGTCCGCTGGGGCCGCAAGGTCAGCGGTACGCGGGCGCTCGGCGGGGGCCGCCACGAGGTGAGCTTCGCGGACGGCTCCGCGATCGTCACCGACCTCCTGGTCGGAGCGGACGGCGCCTGGTCCCGGGTCCGGCCGCTGCTCTCGGCCGCGGTGCCCGCGTACACCGGCATGTCCTGCGTCGAGGTCTATCTGCACGACTCCGACACCCGGCACCCGGCCAGCGCGAAGGTGGTCGGAGGCGGGGCGCTGTACGCGCTCGCGCCGGGCAAGGGTTTCGTGACGCACCGGGAGCGGGGCGGCAACCTGCACACCTACGTGATGCTCGCCCGGCCGCGGGAGTGGTTCGCGGACATCGACTTCACCGACTCCGCGGCGGCTGTCGCGAGGATCGCCGCGGAGTTCGACGGGTGGGCACCGGAACTCACCGCGTTGATCACCGACGCGGACACCGGTCCGGTACTGCGTCCCCTCGCCGCCCTGCCCACCGAGCACCGGTGGGAGCGGGTACCGGGAGTCACCCTGATCGGCGACGCCGCGCACGTCGCCGCCCCGAACGGCGAGGGCGCCAACCTCGCGATGCTCGACGCCGCCGAACTCGCCCGGTCCCTCGCGGCCCACCCCGACGACGTCGAGGCCGCCCTCACCGCGTACGAAGAGCCCATGTTCCCCCGCAGCACCGAAACGGCCGCCGAGGGCACGGAACTCTTCGCCCTCATGTTCGGCGAGGACACACCTCGGGGGCTGATCGAGATGTTCACGGGCCAGGACCGGAACGCCTAGCCCAACTCCCCCTTCCCCGCGCGTCAAGGCCCGGCGTACGGCTCGCAGGCCACGCCGTCACCGTCCCTGTCGAGATGCGGCGCGTATCCGGGGTCACCGCGGTGGAGCGGGGCAGCGCCGGCGGCCCGGGCCTCGTCACAGTTCTCGTAGTACACGTCGGGCGCTGGGGCCGTCGTCTTCGGTTCGGGGGCCTCGGCCGTCCTGGCCGGTTCGGGTGCCTCGGCTGTCTTCGTGACGGTCTTCGTGGGAGGGGGTTGAGGAGGGGTGGAGGGGGCGACGGTCACGGTCTCGGTTGCCGTGACGGTCGGACTTTTGACGGGGTGCGTCGGGAGGGGGACCGAGGTGTCGGCCGCCGGGGTCTCGGAGGACGCGGGTGCGTCGGGTTCGCCGTCGGACGGGGCGACTGCGCTGAGGACGCCCCCGAGAAGCAGAAAGCCGGCGAGTAACCCCAGGACCACGGTCAGGATGCGGCCCAGCAGGCCCAGAGATGCCCACTTCCGTCGCATGCGCCACACGGGGCCACGTCGTCTGCCGTTGCCGGTCATCGCAACGTCCTGTGCTCGATCAGATCCGGTCTCCAGTTCAGCACCTGGGCAGGTGCACCGCATGTCGGAGCAGTTGGGGCCCGGCGTGCGCGCACAGCCTGACCGTCGCACGCTGAAGCCATGAACAGCCCGACCCCGTCGGGACCCCCTGACGAGCCACTGCACACCCAGGTCGACGACGCCACTCGGCCGGAACATCCTGCGCGTTCGCGCAGGGGCGTCCTGACCCATGCGGGCGCGGCCTTCGCCGGGATCACCATCGGCGTGCTGATCGGCGTCACGGCCGGCTCCGGCAGCGACACGGGGCAGTCCATCAACTACCTCTGTGGACCCGTCCCCCTTCTGGACACCGTGCAGTTGGACCAGTTCCACGGTCCGATGCTCATCGACGCCGAGGCCCATCTGGAGAAGTACCGGCGCCTGCTGGACGTCGTGGAGGGCATGGCTCTCAGCCCCGCCAAGTCCCGGGATCTGATCCAATCCATCGCCCAGAACCTGTGAAGGAGCCGAGATGATCACGGACAGCTGGCAGAAGTCGTCCTACTGCCAGGAAGGCGACGCCTGCGTCCACATATCCACAGGCCCCGACCACGTCCGCATCACCGACTCCGACGCCGCCCTCACCGTCGTCACCGTCAGCCGTGCCGCCTTCGACGGCCTGCTGAAGTCGCTCTGACCCGACCCCCGGCTCACCACGGACCGTGGTCGAGCAAGCCCAGGACCAGGATGGCCGTCGCCGTCGTCAGGAAGACGATGCCGCCCACGATGTTGCGGGAGCCCACCCGCAGGTGGGCGATGATCGCCCCGGTGAAGTAGAGGATCAGGCCGGTCGCTGCGAGGGTGCCCAGGAGGGGTACGGCGAGGCCGGTCAGCAGGCCCACCGTGCCCGCCGCCAGCAGCGTGCCCAGGACCGGGACGTACTTGCGGGGTATGCCCTTCATGTCGGCCTGGGTCTTTGGGTATTCGTGTCCGATCAGGTAGGTGACGGCCGCGGCGCCGTTGAAGACCGCGCCGAGGATCGTGACCGTGAGGTAGGCGGCGAACAACGAAGGTCCCCGTTCTGTAGACGTGAGGCGTGACAGTGCCGCCATCACGACGAACGGGGACCCGCAGATGTGACATCGTCCCGCAGGCGCTCAGTCCCGCGTCGACTTCAGGTCCGCCACCACCGCCGCGTGGTCCGACGGCCACACCCCCTCCACCGGCCCGTCCCCCGCGCGCCGGACGCCCAGGACGTGGCCCAGTTGCGAAGGCCCTGGCGGGCCCACGTGGATGTAGTCGATGCGAGCCCGCGGGGATGCACCGACGTACGGGTTCGCCGGGTCCCATGTCGCCGACGGGGCGCCCTGGTCCGCGTACTCCCAGGCGTCCAGGAACAGTTGGTCCGGTGCGGCCGGCGCCGTCTTGTAGCCTCCGAAGAGGCGGATCTCGTCCGAGTCGGGCCACGCGTTGAAGTCACCGGTGACGATCGGCGGGAAGCCGGTGCCCGAGCGGTGCGCGGCGACGAACTCCGCCAGCGCCGTGACCTGTTGGCAGCGGACCGCGGAGGCGGTGGGCGCCGAGGTGAGGTGGGTGGTGAAGAAGGGGATGTCGTACGACGGTCCCGCGAGCCGGGCGTGGAAGGCCAGGCGGCCGTCGTCGATCTCCTCGGGCGCGGGGAGGCGCAGGACCGCCTGGTCCAGGACCGGCCAGCGGCTCAGGACCGCGTTGCCGACCTCCACGCCCGGCTCGCCGATCCGCCGCTGCCAGCGCTCGGAGGCCGGTGAGGGCGCCCACGCCCAGTGCAGGCCCAGTTCACCGGCCAGCCATTCCGCGAGGTTCTCGGTGCCCGCCGACCACACCTCCTGGAGGCCCACCACGTCCGGCCGCAGCTCACGCAGCACCGCCAGGATCGCCTTCTGCCGCTGCTCCCACGGCCCGAAGCGCCACCACAGGTTCCAGGTCACCACGCGCATCGCCGACATCCCTTCGTCCGCCCGGCCCGCACCCTGAGATCATCGAGGGCGCCGGTCAGGATACGGAAGACGAGTGACGGGAACCTCAACGACCATGCCCCGCGACCCCGAACGCAGGTACCGCGCAGCCGTGGCCCTCCAGCGCCGGCTCAACCCGGTCATGCGACGACTGCCCCTCCAGACCGTCCTGGAGACCACCGGCCGCAGCTCGGGACTCCCCCGCCGGACCCCGGTGGGCGGCAGGCGGATCGGCGGCTCCTTCTGGCTGGTCTCCGAGTTCGGGGAGCGCTCGCAGTACGTCCGCAACATCAAGGCCGACCCGAGGGTCAGGGTGCGGATCCGCGGGCGCTGGCACCGGGGGACCGCGCATCTGATGCCGGACGACGACCCCGGCGTACGCCTGCGCTCGCTGCCCCTGATGAACAGCGCGGCCGTACGGGCCATAGGGGCGGGGCAGTTGACGGTGCGGGTGGATCTGGAGGCCTGAAAGCAAGGGTGGTGGCCCCGCTCCCGGGCAGAGTCACCATCCCGCCCCGGGCAAAGCCCACCACCCCGGTCACAGACCCGCGCCCCTCACTTCGCCGGCTTGTAGAAGGCGTACGTCGCCGAGTACGCCACGCTCACCTGGTCCGTGCCGGTGCAGGCGCCGGCCGGGGCCACGCCGCCCGCCGTGTTCAGGCGCTGTATGTAGGAGACGCCTCCGAAGACGCCCACGCCCCGGGTGGCGGTGGCCTGGAGGAGGAGCTCGGGGATGGTGCCGGTCTTCGGGGAGTTGGCGATCGCGGTGGCGTTCACCGCGCTGCCGTCCACCGTGGACACCCAGACGGGGCCACGGGAGTGCAGGGCGACCGCGCGGCCCCTGCGGTCGAACAGGGTGGCGGCCGGCTCCAGGAGCTTCCAGGCACCCTCGGTGCAGGTGTACGTCTGCACGCCCCGGGCGCCGAACACGGCGGTCAGCTTGTTGCCGTCGGGCACCTTGAGGGCCGCCGGGGCCTTCACGGGCTTCGGCGCGGGGTCCGAGGGGGTGGCGTAGCCGGTGGTCGCACCCAGCAGGGCGGCCGTGGCGGCGACACCCGCAGTGGTCAGGACGAAACGCTTGGTGAGCTTCAAGTCAGTTCTCCGGAACGGTTCTTGACTGGTCATCAGGGCATGGACATCGATGTCCGCGCCCTCCGCTCCGGGACTCTACGGGCCCACCGCCCGGTTACCGGCCAGTCGGCCGAATTCCCTCCGTAGCAAACTGCGAGAAGGCGCGGGGAGCCGTGGAAAGCCGCCTCACCCCGGCCACACGATCGACTGCACCTCGCTGTAGGCGTGCAGCGCGTACGACCCGCAGTCCCGGCCGATCCCGCTGCGCCGGAAGCCCCCGAACGGCGCCTCCATGTTGCGGCCGACCGTGTTGACCCCGACTCCCCCGGCCCGCAGTCGCCGGGCCACGCGGAAGGCGCGGGCCACGTCGGAGGACCAGACGTAGTCGATGAGGCCGTAGTCGCTGTCGTTGGCGAGGGCGACTCCCTCGTCCTCGTCGTCGAAGGGCGTGACGGTCACGACCGGGCCGAAGATCTCCTCCCGGACCACCCGCAGGTCCGGGTGGCAGTCGGCGAGCAGGGTCGGGGGGACGTAGAAACCCCGGTCCGTCGCGGGCCGTTCACCGCCCACGACCACCGACGCGCCCTCCTTGCGGCCGAGTTCGACGTACGACTCGACCCGCTCCCGGTGCGCCGCCGAGATCACCGGCCCGACCACCGTCCCCGCCTCCCGCGGGTCTCCCACCGTCAACCGGTCGGCATAGGCGGCCAGTTGCTCGACGAGTCGGTCGTAGATCCCCCGCTGCGCCAGCACCCGTGTCGGCGCCGTGCAGATCTGGCCGCTGTAGAAGGAGAAGGTGGTCCCGATGCCCGCCACCGCCGACCCGAGATCGGCGTCCTCGAAGACGAGCGCCGCCCCCTTCCCGCCCAGTTCCATCAACTGCCGTTTCATGGACCGCCCGCACGCCTCTGCGATGCGCTGTCCGACGGCCGTGGAGCCGGTGAAGCTGACCATGTCGACGTCCGGTGAGTCGACGGCGGCCTCGCCGACCTCCACCGCGCGCCCGCCGACCACGTTCACCACCCCGCGCGGCACTCCGGCGGCCTCCAGCGCCTCGGCCATGCGGTAGACGGACAGGGGGTCCTGCGGGGCGGGCTTCACCACCACCGTGTTGCCCATGGCCAGCGCGGGGGCGATCTTGCCGGCGGGGTTGGCCCACGGGTTGTTGTACGAGGTGATGCAGGTGACGACCCCGACCGGCTGGCGCACGGCCAGCGCGCCCATCACGGCGGCCCTCCCCATCGGCCCGGCGTCGTTGACCTGGGGCGGGATCGCCCACTCGGTCGGCTCGACCTGCGCGTACCGCCGGAACCGGGCGGCCGCGACCCCGACCTGCATGCCCCGGGCCGTACCCGTGGTCGCCCCGGTCTCCGCCTGGGCGAGTTCCGCGTACGGCAGGAGGTGGGCGCGGATGAGGTCGGCGGCCCGGGCGAGGATCGCCGCCCGCTCCCCCGGCGCCGTGCGCGACCATGGCCCGAAGGCCTCGCGGGCCGCGGCGCAGGCCGCGTGCACCTGATCCCGCGAGGCCTCCGGGGCCCACCCGACGGTCTCCTCGGTGGCGGGGTCGACCACCGCGTAGTGCCCGCCGTCGGGTGCCACCCACTCCCCGCCGACGAACAGCCCCTGTTCCTCGGGCCGCGCACTCACTTCGTGCTCACCGTCCGCGTGTCCCGCCCGGACCGCAGCACCCGCCCCGGAACGGCCCCGCTCACCACGTCGTCCCGGATCGCCTCGACCCCGTTGACCCACACGGCCCGTATCCCGATCGCCTTGGAGTCGAGCCGTGGGCTGTCACCCGGCAGGTCGTGCACCAATGTGGCCGTGCCCGCGGCGATCTGCTCCGGGTCGAAGAGCACCAGGTCGGCATGGAAGCCCTCCTCGATGCGCCCGCGCTCGCGCAGCCCGAAGAGCTGAGCCGGGTCGTCGGTGAGCATCTTCACGGCCTGTTCCAGCGAGGTCAGTTTCCGGCCGCGCAGACAGTCCCCGAGGAAGCGGGTCGTGTACGGCGCCCCGCACATCCGGTCCAGATGGGCGCCCGCGTCGGACCCGCCGAGCAGCACGTCCTCGTGCTGCCAGGCCTCGGCGCGCATCGCCCAGGACGCCGGGTCGTTGTCGGTGGGCATGGGCCACAGGACCGTACGGAGGTCGTCGGCCGCGCAGATCTCGACGAGCGCGGCGAACGGCTCAAGGCCGCGCTCGGCCGCGATGTCCTCCACGACCCGCCCGCTGAGCCCGCGGTTCGCCTCGCTGTAGGTGTCGCCGATGACATACCGCCCGAAGTTGGTCAGGCGCCGGAAGACGCCGGCCTCCTTGGCCTGGGAGTGCCGGAGCAGTTCCTTCTGTACGTCGGGGTCGCGGAGCCGCTCGATCCGTTCGGGGACGGGCAGCGCGAGCACCGGGCCCCAGCCGGGGATGAGGTTCAGGGCGCAGAAGGTGCCGAGGGACATGTTCATCGGGGTGAGGATCGGCATGGTCAGCGCGACGACCCGGCCGCCCGCCTTCCGCGCCCGCTCACTGGCGAACAGCTGCCGCGGCACCCGTTCCGGGACGGCCGAGTCGATGGTCAGCACGTTCCAGTTGAGCGGCCGCCCCGCCGCCGCGCTCATCTCCACGAACAGCTCGATCTCGGCGTCGCTGAACTGGTCGAGGCATCCGGCCACGATCGCCTCGATCTGCGTCCCCTCGTGCTCCCCCACGGCCCGGGAGAGAGCGAGGAGTTCGGCGGGCAGGGCGTGCCGGGAGGCGACCGGTTTCCCGTCCCCGTCGGAGTGGGTGGAGGACTGGGTGGTGGAGAAACCCCAGGCACCGGCGTCCATGGCCTCGTGCAACAGCCTTACGATCTGGGCCAGTTGCTCCTCACTGGGCTGCCCGCCGACGGCGTCCGGCCCCATCACGTACCGTCGCAGCGCGCAATGCCCCACCATGAAACCGGCGTTGACCGCGATCCGCCCTTCGAGCGCGTCCAGGTACTCGCCGAAGGAGCTCCAGCTCCAGGGCGCCCCCTCCTCCAGCGCGACCAGCGACATCCCCTCCACCTTGGACATCATGCGGCGGGTGTAGTCGGCGTCCTCGGGCCGGGCCGGGTTCAGCGGCGCGAGCGTGAACCCGCAGTTCCCGGCGGCGACGGTGGTCACGCCGTGGTTGAGGGAGGGGGTGGCGTACGGGTCCCAGAACAGCTGGGCGTCGTAGTGCGTGTGCGGATCGACGAACCCGGGGGCGAGAACGAGCCCGGTGGCGTCCTCGGTGGAACGGGCTGCCTCGGTGACGTGCCCGACGACGGCGATCCGACCGTCACGGATACCGACGTCGGCAGTGAAGGCAGGCGCGCCGGTCCCATCGACAACGGCCGCACCTTTGATGACGTGATCGAGCATGGGGTTCACCTCCTGGGGCACAGGGGATCGACCTACCTAGGGGCGCGGGGCTGTTTTGATATGCGGCTCCGCCGCGTGGGCGCGACAAGCCCCCACACACGCCCGCAGCCGCCGTACGACCTCAGGCAGCCTCCCGGAACCGCGTGGTCCGATGCACAGGATCCGTGTCGATCTTCGGAATCACGTGCTCCCCGATCAGCCGGATCGTCTGAAGCGTCTCCTCCTTCGGCACTCCCACCGGCAACCCGAAGCTCAACTGGTCCGCCCCCGCCTGCTCCCACCGCTTGCACTGCCGGACCACCTCGTCCGGGTCCCCGCAGATCAGCAGCTCCTCCTCGATGAGGACCTCGACGAACTCCGCGGTGTACTCGGGCAGCGTCTCCGGCCACACCGGGAACCCCTCGGGCCGCGGGAAGGTGTCGTGGTAGCGGAAGACCAGCGAGGGCAGGTAGTGCAGGCCGCCGTTGACGGCGATCCGGATCGCCTCGTCATGCGTCGGCGCGCAGATCGCCGTCGTCGTCACCATCACGTTGTCGTTGACGAAGTCCCCGATCGGCTCGGCGTCCACCACGGCCGTCTTGTACTGCTCGAGGACCCACTCCATGTCGGAGACCTTCTGCACGCTGAAGCCCAGCACCCCGAGCCCCTTGCGGGCGGCCATCGCGTACGACGGCGGGGAGCCGGCGGCGTACCACATCGCGGGGTGCGACTTCCCGTACGGCTTGGGCAGGACCTTGCGCGGCGGCAGCTGCCAGTGCTTGCCCTGGAAGCCGGCGTACTCGTCCTGGAGCCACATCTTGGGGAACTCGGCGATGGTCTCTTCCCAGATCTCCTTGGTGTAGTTCATGTCGGTCACCCCGGGGATGAAGCCGAGGATCTCGTGCGATCCGGCCCCGCGGCCACTGCCGAACTCGAAGCGGTTCTCGGAGAGATGGTCGAGCATGGCGACCTTCTCGGCGACCTTCACGGGGTGGTTGACCTGGGCCAGCGGGTTGAAGATGCCGGAGCCGAGGTGGATGCGTTCCGTCGCGTGCGCCAGATAGCCCAGGAACACGTCGTTGGCGGAGAGGTGCGAGTACTCCTCCAGGAAGTGGTGCTCGGAGGCCCAGGCGTACTTGAAGCCGGACTTGTCCGCCTGGATGACGTACTCGGTCTCCTCCATCAGCGCCTTGTGCTCGGCCAGCGGGTCGGTCTCGGCGCGCTTGCCCACGTATCCCTGTACAAAGAGCCCGAATTCCAAGGAGGTTCACCGTCCCCAGTTGTTTCTGACAGGCCGTCAGATTTTAGATCTGCCGCGACTGTGGCACCGGCCGCACACAGGGTCAAGAGCTGATGGACTGTCAGATGACGGAGACCCCGGCCAGCCAGCCCCCGTCGATCACGAACGGCTGCCCGGTGATGTACGAGGAGTCGGCCGAGGTCAGGAACAGCGCCAGCGCCGCCACCTCCTGCGGACGGCCGATGCGGCTCAGCGGCACCAGCTTGCGGTAGAAGCGGTCGAGCCCCCGGGAGGCCTCCTCGCCGTCCGCCGACGGGTCCAGGACGGCCGGGTTGGACATCGCGGTGTCCACGGCCCCGGGGCACATGGCGTTGACCCTGATCCCGCGCGGCGCCAGCTCCAGGGCGGCGACCCTGGTGAGCCCGAGGACGGCGTGCTTGGAGGCGGCGTACGCACCCACGCCCGCCATGCCGGTCACCCCGGTGTAGGAGGCGGTGTTCACGATCGTGCCCCCGTCGGACAGGACCGGCCCCACGGTCTTCATGCCCAGGAAGCAGCCGACCTGGTTGACCTGCACCACCTGCATGAACTCCGCGAGAGGGGTGTCCAGCAGGGTGTTGAAGCGCAGGATCCCGGCGTTGTTGACCAGCCCGTCGACGCGCCCGTACTCCTCGACGGCGGACCGCACCGCCTGCTGCCAGTCTTCCTCCTGGCCCACGTCCAGGTGGACGTAGTGGGCGCCTATCTCGTCGGCGAGGGCCCGGCCCTGGTCGTCGAGGACATCCGCCACGACGACCGCGGCACCCTCCTCGCGGAACAGCCGGGCCTCCTGCTCCCCCTGTCCGCGTGCCGCTCCGGTGACCAGGACGACGCGTCCGTCGAGCTTGCCCATGGCGAACCCCTTCGCATCGGTGGAGTTCGCATCGTAGCGCCGAATCTGACGGAACGTCAGATAGCAAGTAACTCACGAGTAGGGACATTTGCCTCTGTGCACGGTCCGTGCCGCTCGCCAACAATCCTTCTGCGAAAGGTAAAGCAACCCTCAAGAACGGAGAACGGCGTGTCCCGCAGGAGACTCAGGAACAGGAAAGTCCGCTACGTGGCGATGGGTGCGGCTCTCGTCACGGGGGGCACCCTGGCTGCCATTCTGCTGCCGTCGGCGAACGCGGCCGAGGAGAAATCGGCGGCCGAGATCATGGATCTGTGCAAGAGGGCCAAGGTCCTTCAGGGAAAACAGCAGTCCATCGAGGACTTCGGGGGCCATCCCATCGCCGGTCCGAGCTTCGGTTCGGACAACTGCGATTTCGTGGAGACGAAGTTCGAGACCTTCGACGGCCCTGCCGAGAAGGCGTCGATCGACTTCCCCAACTGCGAGCCGAACGCGACCGATCCGGCCAAGGTCTCCATTGCATGGGAGTCCGAGGTGTCCCAGGGCAAGGGAAAGCAGATCACCACCGTGCAGGGCGGTTCGTTCGGTCTCTTCGGTGCCCTGAGCGGCGCCTGGTCGGTGCACCGGAGTTCCCTCGACATGACCACCAACACGGCGAGGGCCGGAAGCAAGGAAACCGTCGAGGTGCCGGTCGGCAAGGTCGCGCACATCCAGTTCACGCCGAAGTTGCAGCGCATGACCGGCGAGTGGCGGGTCCGCGTCGACGCCTTCCCCGGTGACTTCGCCAACAACCCGAGGCCCGAGCAGAACTTCGTCCTGCCCGACGTGGTCGAGGGCCCCAGCATGCTGCCCGGCGCCGCCGGCGCTCCCGGAGTGGTGGACGGCACGGCGAAGCCCGTCCTCGAGGACTGCTGACCCCTTCCCGCACCCCACCCCGTCTCACCCAACCCGCTCACCAGGAGAAACCCCTCATGTCCCGGAACAGCCGCTCCAGAAGCCACGGTCGCAGCAGCCGCAGGAAGCGCCTCGCGCTCATGGTCGGCGCCCCCGTGGTCGCCGTGGCCGCGGGCGTCACGCTGATCAACTCCGCCGGTGCCGCCACCCCGTCGGAGGTCTCGGCGGACTGCCGCGCCGACTCCGACAAACTGGAGAACTGCGAGTTCGTCGACGTCCAGTTCAAACAGAACAGCTTCGGTCCGAACGAGCGGGTCTCCCCCGTCTCGGACAACTGCGGAAACGCCACGACCACCACCAAGACCTTCAGCGTGAGCGCCTCGGTGACGCGCACCATCCAGCTGGAGGAGGGGTTCACCGTCGACAGCGGCATCAGGCTGGGAAACTCGGTCTTCGAGATCGGCGCCAAGTTCCAGACCGGGGAGATCAACATCACCCGGGACGACAAGAGGACCACCCTGGCCTTCGACCGGTCCGACATCGTACAGCCGGACAGCATGGGCTTCTTCATGTGGTCGCACAAGCGCACCGATGTGAGCGGATTCCTCAAGGCCACGTACAAGGAGCCGCAGGACGGCCAGACGGTGTTCTTCTCACCGAGCGAGGGTGCCGCCGACATTCACGTCTTCTATCCGCAGATCCTCAAGAACGGGACTCCGGACGGGCGGCTCTGGCTGCGCAATGTGAAATGCGGCACCACCGACGCGGCCAAACTCTCCGAAGCCTCCGGTGATTCCGCGCAGAACACGACAAGGGCGGTTCTGCCGGAGCCCGGATTCGGCCAGGGCGGCGCGAACGTCACCGACGTGGAGATCCCGCTCTCGGAGGTGACCGCTCCTTAGCGGTTCTCAGGTGCGAACCACGGGCGCGGCTCCCAGCCATCGCAGGACCGCGTCCGTGCTGCCGCGGGCGTGCAGCTTGGCGTAGATGTTGCTGAGGTTGTTGCGGATGGTCTTCTCGCTCAGGCTGAGCCGCAGCCCGATCTCCTGGGCGCCCAGGCCGGTCGACAGCAGCTCCATGACCTCGCGTTCACGCGGCGAGAGCAGCGCCCGCAGGCCTTCGGCGGAATCGCCCTGCTCGGGGGCGCGCCGGACGCCGTCGCGCACGGCGGCACAGGCGGAGGGCGAGAGATAGGTGTGTCCCACGGTCGCGCCGACGACGGCCGAGGAGAGCATGCAGGTGCAGTGGTCGCCCTCGACGAGGTAGCCCGCGCCGCGCCGGAAGACCTCGACGACGGTCTCCGTGTCCCGGTGCGGGCTGACCACGATCACCGGGGCGCCCGCACCGCCCAGCTCCGCGAGCGCGTGGAGCGGTTCGTCGCAGCGCAGGACGACGACGTCGGCCCCCGCCGGGACCAGGAAGGGCCGCTCCAGCTGGATGGCCCGGCCCACGTAGGGGTCGTCCTCGGCGGGCCAGCCCGCGTGCGGCCAGTCGCCGTCGGCGCAGGCCAGGGCCACGGTCAGCCGGGTGAAGCCGTGCAGGGGGGAGGCGGGGCCGGAAGCGTGGGGCGAGCTGTGGGGGGAGTTGCCGGAGGTGCGCACTTACGGTCCTTCCGCCGGAGCCGTCACATCCGTACCTCACTGGATACGCGGCCCGGCGGGGAGGTGTTCAAGCTTTCAATGACGAACCCACCTCGGTGCCGAACTCCTCTATCTGGTCGAGGAGTTCGGCGGGGCTCCGGCTGCGGAAGCGGACCTGGATCTGGTCCACGCCCATCGCGCGGTAGGCCCGCAGCGACTCCGCGAGTTCACCGGGGGCGCCGCTGAGCGTGCGGCGGCCGACGTCCCACGTGGGGGTGCCGACGTAGAGCGGCTCGGCGATGGCCCCGACGGTGAACGGTCCCTCCAGGCCCGCCTCCTGCCGCAGCCGCCGTATCCGCTCGATCTGCGCGGGCAGCTTGTCCCGGGGGTCGCCCTGGGGCAGCCAGCCGTCGCCCCTGAGGGCGGCCCGGCGTACGGCGGCCGGGGAGGAGCCCCCGACCCACAGCGGGACATGGGGCTGGGCGGGGCGGGGGCGCTGGCCGAGTCCCTCGAAGTCGTAGAGCTTGCCGTGGTGTTCGGGGAACTCCTCGGGCCCGAGGGCGCTGCGCAGGGCGTCGATCGACTCGTCGAGGACGGCTCCGCGGTGGGCGAAGTCGACGCCGAGCGCCTCGAACTCCTCCTGGACGTGGCCCGCGCCGACCCCGAGGACGAGCCGTCCGCCGCTGAGGTGGTCGAGGGTGGCGTACTGCTTGGCGGTGAGCAGGGGATGCCGCAGCCCCACCACCGCCACGTGGCTGAGCAGCCGGGCCCGTTCGGTCACGGCCGCCAGGAAGGCGAGGGTGGCGACCGGGTCGTACCAGATCGTGCTCATCGCGGGGGCGAGGCGGCGGGGGATCGCCACGTGGTCGCAGGCGGCGATGTAGTCGAATCCGGCGCGGTCCGCGGCGCGGGCGATCCCGGCGAGGTCGGCGGGGGTCGCTTCAGCTTCCCAGGGCTCGGCGTAGATCGTGCTCTGGGACTGGATCGGGAGCTGGATGCCGTATCTCATGCACCGCTCCACAGCCCCTCGGGGGTGAGCCCGAGCAGTTCGATGGCGTTGCCGCGGACGATCCGTTCCACCACGTCCGGGTCCAGGTGCCCCATCTGGGCCTCGCCGACCTCGCGGGACTTGGGCCAGGTGGAGTCGGAGTGGGGGTAGTCGGTCTCGTAGAGGACGTTGCCGACGCCGATCGCGTCGAGGTTCTTCAGGCCGAACGCGTCGTCGAAGAAGCAGCCGTAGACGTGGTCCGTGAAGAGTTCGGACGGCGGGCGGTGGACCTTGTCGGCGACGCCGCCCCAGGCGCGGTTCTCCTCCCACACCACGTCGGCGCGCTCCAGGATGTAGGGGATCCAGCCGATCTGGCCCTCGGCGTACATGACCTTGAGGTTCGGGAAGCGTTCGAACTTGCCGCTCATCAGCCAGTCGACCATCGAGAAGCAGCAGTTGGCGAAGGTGATGGTGGAGCCGACCGCCGGCGGGGCGTCGGCGGAGGTGGAGGGCATCCGGCTGCTGGAGCCGATGTGCATCGCGACGACCGTGCCGGTCTCGTCGCAGGCGGCGAGGAAGGGGTCCCAGGCGTCGGTGTGGACGGAGGGCAGGCCCAGGTGCGGGGGTATCTCGGAGAAGGCGACGGCCCGTACGCCCCGGGCGGCGTTGCGGCGGACCTCGGCGGCGGCCAGCTCGGCGTCCCACAGCGGGATCAGGGTCAGGGGGATCAGGCGGCCCTCGGCCTGCGGGCCGCACCACTCCTCCACCATCCAGTCGTTGTACGCCCGCACGCACAGCAGGCCGAGGTCGTGGTCCTTGGCCTCGGTGAAGGTCTGGCCGCAGAAGCGGGGGAAGGTGGGGAAGCAGAGGGCCGACTGGACGTGGTTGACGTCCATGTCGGCGAGGCGGGCGGGGACGTCGTAGGAGCCGGGGCGCATCTGCTCGTAGGTGATGACCTCCAGCTTGATCTCGTCCCTGCTGTAGCCGACCGCGGTGTCGAGGCGGGTGAGCGGTCGGCGCAGGTCCTCGTAGATCCACCAGTCGCCCAGGGGGCCGTCGTCACCGGGGGCGCCCATGACGGGCTTGAAGCGGCCGCCGAGGAAGGACATCTCCTTCAGCGGGGCGCGGACCGTGCGGGGGCCGGTGTCCAGGTACTTCTTCGGGAGCCGGTTCTGCCAGACGTCGGAGGGCTCCACGGTGTGGTCGTCGACGGAGATGATCTTCGGAAGTGCCGTCGTGGTCTCCATGGCGCCCACGGTAGCGCCGATCTGACGGTCCGTCAGCTCTGTGTGCGGCGGCCGACGACTCCGGTTCCCCTCGTGAACGGAAGCGGAGAGAAGGTAAGGGGGTTGTGATATCACCGCGCGGCCCCCTGTGATCACGCTCTCCACAGCTGACGCGACCACGGTTCACAAGGCAGACTGACGGGGTTGTAGACAGGCCCTAGGGGGACGGCGATGGACGGTGAACCGAGGGTGCCCGAGCAGCGGCGTCCCGGCGCCTCGGCGGAGGGCGGGAAGGACGCGGGGTCTTCGGCGGGGGTCGCGGTGGAGGCGGGCAGCGCGAGGCCGGCCGTCCAGGCCGATGCCACCGCCGGCGTTCCGCCGCTGCGGTTCTCCGTGCTCGGGCCCGTGCGGGCCCGGCGGGGTGGGGAGTTGCTGAGCACCGGGTCGCCGCAGCAGCGCGCCCTGCTGGCCGCCCTGTTGCTGCGGGAGGGCCGTACCGCCACCGCCGCCGAGTTGATCGACGCGCTGTGGGGCGAGGAGTCGCCGTCGCAGGCGCTGGCCGCCGTGCGGACGTACGCCTCGCGGCTCCGCAAGATCCTCGACCCCGGCATCCTGGTCAGCGAGTCCGGCGGTTACGCGATCCGCGGGCTCGGCGAGGACGCGCTGGACCTGGCCGCCGCCCAGGAACTCGCCACCGAGGCCGAGAAGGCCAGGAACACCGGCGACCTGTGCCACGCGCGGGAGGTCCTGAGCCGGGCGCTGGCCCTGTGGAACGGCGAGGTGCTGGCAGGCGTACCGGGCCCGTACGCCGAGGCACAGCGCGTACGGCTGGAGGAGTGGCGGCTGCAACTCCTCGAATCCCGCCTCGACATGGACCTGGAGCAGGGCTGCCACGCCGAGGCCGTCTCCGAACTGACCGCCCTCACCGCCGAGCACCCCCTGCGCGAGCGGTTCAGGGAACTCCTCATGCTCGCCCTGTACCGCAGCGGCCGTCAGGCGGAGGCCCTCGCGGTCTACGCCGACACCCGCCGCCTGCTCGCCGACGAGCTCGGCGTCGACCCCCGCCCCGGCCTGCGCGAACTCCAGCAGCGCATCCTCCAGGCCGACCCCGGCCTCGCGGAGCCCTCCTCCCCGCAGCCCGAACCGGCCGCGGCCCCCGTCCGCCCCGCGCAACTGCCGGCGACCGTCCCGGACTTCACGGGCCGCGCCGCCTTCGTCACCGAACTGAGCGAGGTCCTCGCCTCCGGTGCCGAGGGCCGCGTGATGGCGGTGTCCGCCCTGGCCGGCATCGGTGGCGTCGGCAAGACCACGCTGGCCGTGCACGTGGCCCACCAGGCCCGTGCGGCCTTCCCCGACGGACAGCTCTACGTCGACCTCCAGGGTGCCGGCTCCCGCGCCGCCGACCCCGAGACGGTCCTCGGCGCGTTCCTCAGAGCCCTCGGCACCGCCGACTCCGCGATGCCCGACTCCCTGGAGGAACGGGCCGCCCTGTACCGCTCGGTCCTCGACGGCCGCCGGGTCCTCGTCCTGCTCGACAACGCGCGCGACGCGGCCCAGATACGGCCCCTGCTGCCCGGCACCGAGGGCTGCGCCGCCCTGGTGACCTCCCGTGTGCGGATGGTCGACCTCGCCGGGGCGCACCTGGTCGACCTGGACGTGATGTCCCCCGACGAGGCACTCCAGCTGTTCACCAGGATCGTCGGCGAGGAGCGGGTCGCCGCCGAACGCGAGGCCGCCCTCGACGTGGTCGCCGCCTGCGGCTTCCTCCCGCTCGCCATCCGCATCGCGGCCTCCCGCCTCGCCTCCCGCCGCACCTGGACGGTGTCCGTCCTCGCCGCGAAGCTCGCCGACGAGCGCCGCCGCCTGGACGAACTCCAGGCAGGCGACCTCGCCGTCAAGGCCACCTTCGAGCTCGGCTACGGCCAGCTGGAGCCCGCCCAGGCGCGCGCCTTCCGCCTGCTCGGCCTCGCCGACGGCCCGGACATCTCGCTGGCCGCGGCGGCCGCCGTACTCGATCTGCCCGTCGAGGACACCGAGGACCTGCTGGAGTCCCTGGTCGACACCTCGCTGCTGGAGTCGGCGGCGCCCGGCCGGTACCGGTTCCACGACCTCGTACGGCTCTACGCGCGCGCGTGCGCCGAACGCGACGAGTGGCCGCCCAGCGAGCGGGAGGCCGCCCTGTCCCGGCTGCTGGACTTCTACCTCGCGACCGCGGCGGCCGTGTACGCCATCGAGCGGCCCGGCGACCGGCTGGTGGAGCACCTGGAGGAGATCCACTACCCCGGGCTGACCTTCGCGGACCGCCACACCGCCCAGGACTGGCTGTACGCCGAGGCCAACGCGCTGCTCGCCTTCGTGCAGCAGTGCGCGCAGGGGGCGTTGCTGCGGCGCGCGGTGGACTTGCTGTGGGTGGCCAAGGACCTGGCCGAGTCGGGGGCCAACGCGAAGCAGTACGAGACCGCCGCCGTCGCCCTGCGGGACGCGGCCGACGCGGCGAACGACCCGCGCACCCGCGCGCGGGCGCTCACCACGCTGACCAACGTCCACCTCGTCGCCGGCCGCTTCGAGCAGGCCGACGCCGAGGCCCGGCTGGCCATGGAGCTCGCCCGCGCGGCCGGCGACCTGGCGCCGAGCTGCTGGGCCGCCAACGACCGCGGCATCATCGCCCTCTACCAGGGGCGGCACGCGGAGGGCGAGGCCTGCCTGAAGGAGGCCATCGAGAGCTTCCGGCTCGACCGGAACCTCGCGGGCGAGGCCAGCGCGCTGTGCAACCTCTCGCGCATCCACCTGGCCATGGGGCAGAGCACCAGCGCCGTGGAGCTGGCCCAGCAGGGCATCGTGATCTACGACCGGCTCGGGCACACGCTGCGGGGCGCGAACGGCCGGTACGCGCTGGGTCTCGCGCTCACCGGGCAGCGGCGGCTGGAGGCCGCGGTGGACCGGCTCACGGAGGCGCTGGAGGTCTTCCGCGACAGCCGGCAGCGGCTGTGGGAGGGCATGACGCTGTTCCGGCTCGCCGAGGCGCACCTCGCCGGCAACCGGCCCGCGCAGACCGCCGCCCTGACCGAACAGGCCCTCGCGGTCCTGCGGGGCATCGGCGGGGAGTGGCGGCGCGGCAACGTGCTGACGGTCCTCGGCCGCGCCCTCAGCAGCCTCGGCCAGCCCGGCCGGGCCCAGGCCTGCTGGCAGGAGGCGCTCACCATCTTCGAGCAGCTGGGCTCGCCGGAGGCCGCGGACGTACGGCTCCTGCTCGCGCCGTCGGCCACCGTGTAGGGCGTGGGGGCATCGGGCGGAACGACGTTCATCGTTCGTTTATCGCCGCCCGGCAGACTCGTCCCCGTCGATCCGTCGCGTCGGGGGGCAGACGGGTCAGCGGTGGTCGCCATCGCTAGGGTTACCGACCCTGACACGGCCGCCCGGCGACCCTCGGGGGAGTCGCCGGGCGGCGTGGCCCATCATCGAAACGGGAGAGTCACCACCCATGAGTGAAACCGCGAAGAAGGACGGCCCCGTCAAGCCGCTCGACAACCACGCCACGGGGACCGAGGACACGGTCAAGCCGCTCGACAACCACGCCACGGGCGCCGAGAAGGTCGTCACCCTGGCCGCCGGCACGACGGACGGCACGGTCAAGCCGCTCGACAACCACGCCACGGACGAGAAGGCCTGACCAGGACTTCTCCTCGCACGGGGATCGGCCGCGGCGGCGCGGAGGGGGAGCCGCCGCGGCCGAGGCGTGTCCGGGGGCGGCGCGTCTCGCGCCAGACCGTCCCGCGCCACGCGGGGGGCCATCCGGTCCGGTGAGCCCTTCGACCCGGGAGCACATGGCCCTCCCCTCCACGGTCGCAATCGCTAGGGTTGGCTCATGACCGCACTGCCCGACTGGATGCGCCCGCCACGCGCGGAAGGCTGGTTCGCGGAGGACCTGGACCGCCTCCCCGAGGCACCCCGCCACACCGAGCTCATCGACGGAGCCCTCGTCTTCATGATGTCGCCCCAGAGGTGGTGGCACGGCCACCTCGTCACCATGCTGACCGTCGCCCTCATGGAGCAGGTTCCGGCCGATGCCAGGGTCGGCCGCGAGATGACCATCAAGCTCGACCCGCGCAACCGCCCCGAGCCCGACCTTCTGGTGACCACGGCCGACTACGACGCCGACCGCACCTGGTTCACTCCGGAAGAGGTGCGGCTTGTCGTCGAGGTCGTCTCCCCCGAGTCGGCGCATCGCGACCGAACGGTGAAGCTCCGCAAGTACGCGGAGGCCGGCATCCCGCATTACTGGTGCATCGAGGACGAGAACGGCGCGCCCGTGGTCCACGTCTACGAGCTCGACGGACCCACACGGACGTACGCGCCGGCCGGAATCTTCCGGGGCACCCTCCAGCGCCCGGTGCCTTTCGGGATCAATCTGGACCTCGACAAGCTCACACCGCCCCGCAACAGCTGAAAGGCAGCTGGAGCAGTCAGAGTAGCGATCGGGCTCAGAACCCCCGCAGCTCCCCCTTCACCACCTTCCCGCTCGCGTTCCTCGGGAGTTGCGGTACGAACTCCACCGTTCTCGGGACCTTGTAGTTCGCCATCTCGCGGCGGGCCCAGGCGATCAGGTCGTCGGCGGTCAGGGTCGAGGTCGGGCGGCGGACGACGTACGCCTTGCCGACCTCGCCGAGGCGGGGGTCCGGGACGCCGATGACCGCCACGTCGGCCACCGCCGGGTGCAGGCCGAGGAGTTGCTCGATCTCCGCCGGGTACGCGTTGAAGCCGCCGACGATGAACATGTCCTTCAGGCGGTCGGTGATGCGGAGGTTCCCCGAGGCGTCCAGGACGCCCACGTCCCCCGTGCGCAGCCAGCCGTCCTCCGTGACCGCCTCCGCGGTGGCCGCCTCGTCCTCGAAGTAGCCGCGCATCACGTTGAAGCCCCGGACCAGGATCTCGCCGGGCTGCCCGGGCGGTGCCTCGACGCGGACCTCCGTGCCGGGGATGGCCCGGCCCGACGTCGACGCGATCACCGGCAGCGGGTCGCCGCGGCGGCACATCGTGACGATGCCGCTGGCCTCCGAGAGGCCGTAGGCGGTCAGGACCGTCTCCACGCCCAGTTCGCCGTGCAGTTGCTCGACCAGCCGGAGCGGGACCACCGCCGCGCCCGTCACCACCAGGCGCAGGGCGGAGAGGTCGTGGGAGTCGCGTGCGGGGTGGTCCAGGAGGGACTGGTGGAGGGTGGGCGGGCCGGGCAGGACCGAGACGCGTTCCGCCGCGATGTTCGCCAGCACGGTGTCCACATTGAAGACAGGCTGCGGGATCATCGTCGCCCCGCGCATCAGGCACGCGATCACCCCGGCCTTGTAACCGAAGGTGTGGAAGAAGGGGTTGACGATCAGGTAGCGGTCGCCCTGCCGCAGCCCGGCCAGTTCGCACCAGACGTCGTACGCCCGCAGCGTCTGCTCGTGGGTGATCACCGCGCCCTTGGAGCGGCCGGTCGTCCCGGACGTGAAGACGATGTCCGAGGGCCAGGACCCCTCGACGGCGGCGGCACGCGCCCGCACCTGCGCCTCCCCCACCCCGTCCCCGCTCGCCAGGAACTCCTTCCAGGTGCGGAAGTCCGCGGGGGCGTCGTCCGAGAGCACCACCACCTGGTCCAGCGACGGCAGCCCCGGGCCGTCCGCGATCGCCCGGCGCAGGGAGGCCACGTAGGAGGTGCCGAGGAAGGTGCCGGTGACGAACAGCAGGCGGGCTCCGCTGCGGCGCAGGACGTCCGCGGCCTCGGTGCCCTTGAAGCGGGTGTTGAGGGGCACCAGGACCGCTCCCGCCGACACCGCGCCCAGCGCCGAGACCATCCAGTCGAGCGAGTTGGGCGCCCAGACGGCCACCCGGTCGCCGGGCCGCACGTCGTTCGCGAGGCACGCGGCCGCCGCGCGCTCCACGCGGACCCCCAACTCGCCGTACGTGACGCGGTTGCGGCCCTCCACGACCGCTTCCGCGGAGCCGTACCGCCGCGCCGCCCACTGGACCAGTTCCGGGATGCTGCGCCACTCCACATCGGCCTCCCCGAAAGCGGAAACGCATTAGCTGACTACCCGTCAGATTAGCTGTAGCCTGACGGGCTGTCAGCAGGCCTCACAGGTGCGGAGGTGCGGAGGTGCGTGCAGCGTGACCCTCAAGGACGCCACGGCGATCGTGGGCATCGGACGGACCCGGTTCGCGAAGAATCTCGCCGAGGACGAGAGGACCCTGGCCTGCCGGGCCGTTCTCGCCGCGCTCGACGACGCCGGGATCGCCCCGGGCGAGGTCGACGCCCTCGCCTCGTACACCATGGAGGAGACCGACGAGGTCGAGCTCGCCAAGGCCGTCGGCTTCGGCGACCTCACCTTCTTCAGCAAGGTCGGTTACGGCGGCGGCGGTTCGTGCGCGACGGTCGCCCATCTCGCGGCGGCCATCGCGAGCGGCCAGGCCACGGTCGGGGTGGCCTGGCGCTCCCGCAAGCGTGGCTCCGGGCCGCGTCCCTGGACCAACACCGCCGTTCAACTCCCCACCCCGGCCCAGTGGACGAGACCCTTCGGGCTGCTGCGGCCCGCCGACGAGATAGCCATGCTCACCCGCCGCTACATGCACGAGTACGGCGCGACCCGCGACCACCTCTTCAACGTCGCCCTTGCCTGCCGCAACCGCGCCAACCAGAACCCCGCCGCGATCATGTACGACCGTCCCCTGACCCGCGAGATGTACATGACCTCCCGCTGGATCAGCGAACCCCTGTGCCTCTTCGACAACTGCCTGGAGACGGACGGGGCGTTGGCGTGCGTGGTCGTCAGCAGGGAGCGTGCCCGGGACTGCCCGCGGACCCCGGTCTACGTCCACTCCGCCGCCCAGGGCCTGCCCGCCCAGCACCACGGCATGGTCAACTACTGGAACGACGACCCGCTCACCGGACCCGCCTGGACGGCCGCCCGGCACCTGTGGAAGAACGCCGACTTCACACCGCAGGACGTCGACGTGGCCCAGATCTACGACGCGTTCACCTCTCTCGTCCCGCTGTCCCTGGAGGGGTACGGCTTCTGCGGCCGCGGCGAGGGCGGCGCCTTCACGGAGGGCGGCGCCCTGGAGATCGGCGGGCGGCTGCCGATCAACACCGGCGGGGGCGGGCTGTCGGAGGCCTACGTGCACGGCTTCAACCTCATCGACGAGGGCGTACGGCAGCTGCGCGGGACCAGCACCGCCCAGGTGCCGGACGCCGCGACCTGCCTCGTCACCGCCGGCGAGGGCGTCCCCACCTCCGCCCTGCTGCTGACCAACAGGAGCTGACATGCTCGAACCGGTGAAGGACCCCACGGGCGCCCCCTTCTGGGAATACGCCGAGCGGGGTGAACTCCGCGTCCAGGCCTGCGCCGACTGCGGCGAACTCCGCTTCCCGCCCCGCCCCTGCTGCCCGCACTGCCAGTCCTTCGAGCAGGAGTGGCGCCCCGTCTCCGGCCGCGGCCGCGTCTGGTCCTACGTCGTCCCGCACCCACCCCTGCTGCCCGACTACGCGGCGCAGGCGCCGTACAACGTCGTCGTGGTCGAACTGGAGGAGGCACCCCGGATCCGGCTGATCGGCAACCTGGTCCGGGCCGCCGGCGCCCCGCTCAACTCCCTTGACCCGGACCGCATCCGGATCGGCGCCCGCGTGCAGGTGGTCTTCGCGGACGGGCTCCCGCAGTGGGTGCTCGCGTGAGCGGCCTGCGGGTCACCGCCGACAAGGACACCGGCGTCGCCGTCGTCACCCTCGACCGGCCGCAGCGGCTCAACGCCATCGACCTCCCCCTGCGGGACGAACTCATCTCCACGTGGAGGGAGTTGCGGTTCGACGACTCCGTGCGGACCGTGGTGCTGACCGGGGCCGGGGAGCGGGCCTTCTGTACGGGGCTCGACCGGGACGCGGAGGTGCCGCAGCCGAACTCGCCCTATATGACCGACGATCCGCTGCTGAACGTCGGGCCGAAGTCCAACGACCTGTGGAAGCCGGTCGTCGCCGCCGTCAACGGGATGGCCTGCGGGGGCGCCTTCTATCTGCTCGGCGAGTGCGACTTCCTCGTCGCCGACCCGGCCGCGACCTTCTTCGACCCGCACACCACCTACGGCATGGTCTCCGCCTACGAGTCGGTGCTGATGGCGCAGCTCATGCCGCACGGGGAGGCCGCGCGGACGGCGCTCATGGGGACGGCGGAACGGCTCTCCGCGGCGCGCGCCCACGCCATCGGGCTCGTCACCGAACTCACCGAGCCGGGTGGGGCGTTGGCAGCCGCGACCGCCGCCGCCGAGGTCATCGCCGGGTATCCGCCGGAAGGGGTGCAGGGCACGGTCCGCGCGCTCTGGGCGGCCAAGGAGGCCGCCGTGCAGCGGGGCTTCGCGCAGGCCCCGCACCTCATCGCGCTCGGGAACCTGCCGCCGGACCGGCAGTCCGGACTGTTCCGTTCCCGACAGCCCGGATTCCGATTGCGTTAGCAATGTCGATGCACTGTACAGGCGTATGCTCGCCCCATGGTTGAACATCGCACGGTCGACGTGAACGGCATACGGCTGCACATCGCCGAGGAGGGCGAGGGACCGCTCGTCGTGCTGCTGCACGGCTTCCCGGAGTCCTGGCACTCCTGGCGCCACCAGTTCGCCCCGCTGGCCGCGGCCGGCTTCCGGGTGGTCGCGCCCGACCAGCGCGGATACGGCGCCGGCGACCACCCCGAGGACGTGTCGGCGTACAGCATCCTGCACCTGGTCGGCGATGTCGTCGGGCTGGTCCACGCACTGGGCGAGGAGCGGGCCTTCGTGGTCGGGCACGACTGGGGCGCGCCGGTGGCCTGGCACACCGCGCTGCTGCGGCCGGACGTGGTGCGCGGGGTCGCAGGACTGAGCGTGCCGCCGCCGTTCCGCGGGGACCGACCGCCGCTGGAGGTCATGCGGGAGCGGTTCGACGGGCACTTCTACTGGAACTACTTCGCCGAGCCCGGCCCGGCCGACGCCGAGTTCGGCAAGGACCCGCGCGCGGCCCTGCGCAGGCTGCTGTACGGCGCCTCGGGCGACGCCCCCGACGCGGGCCGCTACGAACAGGCCCTGGTGACCGACCTGGACCGCGGCTGGCTCGCCGACATGCCCGACCCCGGGACGCTCCCCGACTGGCTCACCGAGCAGGACCTCGACGAACTCGCCGCGAGCTACACCCAGGGCTTCACCGGCGCCCTGAACTGGTACCGCAACCTTGACCGCAACTGGGAACTGACGGCCCCTTGGCACGGCGCCCGGGTCACCCCGCCGGCCCTGTACGTCTACGGCGACCGGGACCTGGTCCCGGCCTTCCCGGGCACGCCGGAACTGATCGAGCAGCTCCCGCGGCTGATGCCGAACCTGGTCCGGGACCCCGTCCGGCTGAAGGGCTGCGGCCACTGGACCCAGCAGGAGCGGCCGGACGAGGTCAACGAGCTGCTGGTGGAGTTCCTGACGGGGCTCCGGGACTGACGGTCAGGAGACCCTGTCGGCCTCGGGTTCGACCTGGCAGTGGTCGAGGTGGGTGAGGAGCGCGGCGCTCGCCTTCACCCGGACGGTCTCCGTGCCCTTCGCGGGCACCGTGACTTCCGGGTACTCGACCGACAGCAGGTGGCCGTCCTTGTCGTCGAAGGAGAAGGAGACCTTGAAGGTGCTCGCACGGCTGTTGGGGTTGGTGACCTCGGCCGTCGCGTACGGGTCGGTCCTCGTCGCACACTTCACCAGGCGCGCGGAACCGTCCCTCAGCACCCTGGTCCGGCTCGACGAACCGCCGCCGCCGCTTCCGCCACTGGTGCTGTAGCTGTCGTGGTCCTGGCGGGAGCTGCTGCACCCGCCCCCGCCGTCACTGTCGCTGTGACTGCTCTTGTGCCGCCCGCTGCTGTGGTGCCGCCCGCTGGAGAACCCCGTCAGCGCGAGCACCACCGCCGCCATGACCGCTGCGAACCTGAGAACACGCCCCCGTGAATGCATGCGATCACTCTAATGGGGGCCACTGACAGCACGCGGCCACCGGCGTCCCGCCCAGGTCACCCGGCCCGCTCAGGTCGCCCTGGCCGTCCCCGTCCCCTTCTCCGCGTCCAGCGCGTACACGCAGCGGTCCTTGCTGCACGCGTACACCACGCCGTCCCTGACAACCGGTGAGCCGGTGATCTCGCCGCCGGTCGCCAGCTTCCAGCGCAGTCGGCCGTCGTCGGCCTTCAGGGTGTAGAGCAGGTGGTCGGTCGAGCCGAAGTGGATGCGGCCCTCGGCCACCGCGGGCGCCCCCACGATGTCGCCGCCCGCCTGGAACCGCCACTTGGGTGTACCGGTGACCGCGTCGAGGGTGTAGAGGCCCTTGCCGCTGCCCACGTGCACATGGCCGCCCGCCACCAGCACCGGTTCGACCGAGGCGCGGGCCTCGGTCGCGATGCGCCAGCGGTCCCGGCCGTCGACCGCGTCGAGGGCGTACACCGTGCCGAGGTAGTCGGCGAGGTAGACCCCGCCGCCGGTGACCGCGGCGCCCGGCACGAAGGTGGGCGGGCACAGGAAGGCCGCCGGGGCCTCGAAGTGCCAGCGGACCCGGCCGGTGGTTACCTCGAGGGCCATGACCCGGGTCCCGGCCGAGACGTACACGTATCCGTCGTGGGCCTGCGTCACCCGGACCGGCACCCCGCCGCAGGAGGCCGCGTCGCCGATGGGGAACGCCCAGCGCTCCTTGCCGTCGCGGGCGTCCAGGGCGCGCAGCCGGCCCTCCTGCCAGACGTAGACCGTGCCCTCGTGGAGGGCGGGGCCGGCCTCCGGGGACTCGAAGTCGGTCTGGCAGCCGCCGATCTCCCAGAGCTTGCGCCCGTTGGAGGCCTCCCAGCCCTGGACGCCACCGCCGCGGGTGCCGGTGACGACGGTGCCGTGCTCGGCCTTGAGGGAGTACACCCAGGCGTCGGTGCCGATCCGCCACTGGTCGGCGCCCTCCCGGGCGTCGAGGGCGAACAGGGTGGGGCCGTCGGAGGCGTGGATACGGCCGTCCGCGACCGCCATGGACCAGGCCACGTCCCGGGTCTTGAAGCGGCGGCGGCCGGTGGCGACATCGAGGGCGTGCACCTCGAAGGAGGTGACGTAGACGAGGTCGCCGGCCACCGCCGGGGTTCCCCACACGTCGTTCGACATGCGGAAGCGCCAGGGGCGCCAGCCGGCCGCGGACTCCGGCGGCGCGGGCGGCGGGGACGGTACGGCGGGGCCCACGGCCGCGTCCGTGCCGTTGACGCCGGGGCGCGGCCGGGACCAGGAGGCGACCAGGCCGAACTCCGGCGGGGGCGCCTTCACGGCGGCGGCGCGGGCGTCGGCGACCCGCGGGCCCGGCCCGATGGGCACCTGCGCGCCGGCCAGCCGCACGGGCCCGGTGTCGGGGGCGCCGACGGGCACGGGCGCGGGCGGCACCGGGTCGTAGGAGGGCGGCGGCGGTACGACCGCGGGGCGGCCGCCCCCGCTGCGGGAACCGCCGGTCTGGGTGGGCGCCGGGCGGCCGCCGCGCCGGGACTCGATGAGGGCCACGGCCTTCTCGGGCAGCCACGCCGACGCCGTACCGCTGTCGTCGGAGCCGGAGCCGAAGAGGTGGGGTGCCAGCTGGGCCTGGAGGTCGGCCGGGTTGGGGCGGGCGGTGGCCTCCATCTGCATGCAGGACTCGATGAGCGGGCGCAGCTCGTCCGGGAGGCCTTCGAGGTCGGGGCCCTCGCGGAGCAGCATGAAGACCGTCTCGACCGGGTTGGCGCCGTGGAAGGGCGGGTGGCCGGTGGCGGCGAAGACCAGCATGGAGCCGAGTGAGAACACGTCGCTGGCGCCGGTGACGCTGCGGGAGTCCTTGGCCTGCTCGGGGGACATGTAGGCGGGGGTGCCGACGGCGACGTTCGTCATCGTCAAACGGGTGTTCGAAACGCCGGACGCGATACCGAAGTCGATGACCCGGGGGCCGTCCTCCACGACGAGGACGTTGGAGGGCTTGAGGTCGCGGTGGACCAGTCCGGCGCCGTGGATGGACTGGAGGGCCTCGGCGACGCCCGCCGCGAACCAGCGCACCGCCTGGGCCGGGAGCGGCCCGCACTCGTTCACTATCTCCTCGAGGGAGGGGGCGGGGACGTACGCGGTGGCCAGCCACGGCACGGCCGCGCGCGGGTCGGCGTCGACCACGGCCGCCGTGTAGAAGCCGGAGACCGCCCGGGCCGCCTCCACCTCGCGGGTGAAGCGGACCCGGAAGAGCTGGTCCTCGGCGAGCTCCGTACGGACGGTCTTGATCGCCACCCGCCGGCCCGAAGCCGAGCGCGCGAGATAGACCAGCCCCATGCCGCCGGCACCCAGCCGCCCCAGCACCTCGAACGGCCCGATCCTGCGCGGATCGTGCTGCGTCAGCTGATCCACCACTCTGCCTGCCACCTCCCCGTACAAGCCGCGCCACCCACATATGTACGCGACCCTGTGCAGCGTCTCACCACCGCACCGCCATGGCGGCACGCAACCCTGATTCTTCCTGGCCGGAGGCCTGGTGGCGAACCCGGGGTCAAATGGGGTGTCTCATATCAAACCGGTATCTTCTACCGCTCCGTCCGCTCCAGAACGGCGAACGACGCCCCTTGATTGTCGGTGACGACCGCCACTTTCCCGTACGACGTCTCGAATGGCGGCGCCTGGACCCGCCCCCCGAGCCGGCCGACCGTCCCGAGCACCGCCTCGCAGTCCTCCACCTGGAAGTGGACGAGGAAATGGGGCGGCATCTCGGCGGGGAACACGTCGGCGACGGGGGCGCGGCCGAAGTCGGGGTGGGCGTCCGGGCCGAAGAGGGCGTCGTGGAAGAGGCCGCCGTAGAAGGTGTTGGCGGCCTCGGTGTCCCGGGCGTACAGCTCCGCCCAGGCGAAGGTGCCGGGCCGGTGCCGGACCCCGAAACCCTGGTGACTGCCGGGCTCCCAGAGCGCGAACACGGCCCCCTCCGGGTCGGTGACCAGCGCGGACATGCCCAGCTCCGCGACCGGCACGGGGGCGGTGACGACCTGTCCGCCGGCCGCCCAGATCCGGTCGGCGAGGGCCTCGATGTCCGGGGTGGCGAAGTAGACCGTCCACACGGTGGGCATCCGGCCGTCGGTCTTGCGGGCGAGCCCGGCGACCGGTTCGCCGTCGCGCAGGGCCCATACCGAGCCGCCGGGCGCCTCCTCGAAGGTCCACCCGAAGAGCTCACCGTAGAACCGCTGCCCGGCGGCCACGTCGGGCAGCTGCGCGTCCACCCAGCAGGGGACGCCCTCCCCGTAACCCGTTCCGTCTGCGGATGCCCTGTTTTCGGCCATACCGTCAAAGTAACGGCGACGCACGCACCCCGCAGGACCAGGCACACCCGTCTCCCGGACCCCCCGCACCCCATTTGCAGTCGGCCGAATCGCGCTCCGATCACCCCTCGGTAAGCTGACGGCATGACAGGACAAGTGCGTACCGTCGACGGCCGTGTGGCCGGTCGGCGTGGGCAGGCGACCCGGCAGAAGCTGCTCGACTGCCTCAGCGAGATGCTCAGCTCCTCCCCTTACCGGGACGTCAAAGTCATCGATGTCGCCCGGAAGGCGGGCACTTCGCCCGCGACCTTCTACCAGTACTTCCCGGACGTCGAAGGCGCCGTCCTGGAGATCGCCGAGCAAATGGCGACCGAGGGCGGCCAGTTGACCGAGCTGCTCGAAGGCCGGTCATGGGTCGGCAAGGCGGGATGGCAGACCGCGCAGGAACTCGTGGAGGGCTTCCTCGAGTTCTGGCGCAGGAACGACGCGATCCTGCGCGTGGTCGACCTCGGTGCCGCCGAGGGCGACAAGCGGTTCTACAAGATCCGCATGAAGATCCTCAACTCGGTGAACAACTCCCTCTCGGACGCGGTCGCCGAGCTCCAGTCCAAGGGCAAGGTCGACAAGGACGTCAACCCGGCCGCGGTGGCGGGTTCCCTGGTCGCGATGCTCGCGGCGGTGGCCTCGCACCAGAAGGGCTTCCAGACATGGGGCGTCAAGCAGGCTGAACTCAAGCCGAACCTGGCATTGTTGGTGCACCTGGGCGTCACCGGGAAGAAGCCGACGAAGTAGCTCGACGAAATAGTTCGACTCCTCTTACCGGTCTCAAGTCCTGTCAGGCAGGCGGCTGTTCACTCGGGTGGACGGCCGCCTGTCGTGCGTACGATCCGGAAGAGCCGTATCTCCCGCTCCACCCGCGCCTGATAGGTGGCGTACGGCGGCCAGAACGCCAGCGCGGTCTTCCACACGGCCGCCCGCTCCTCCCCCGTCAGCAGGGTCGCCCGCACCGGGATGTCCGCGCCCTTCCAGCTGACCTCGGCGTCGGGGTGGGCGAGGAGGTTGGCGGTCCAGGCGGGGTGGCCCTCGCGGCCGAAGTTGGAGCCGATGAGGATCCAGGTGCGGTCCTTCTCCTCGGGCATGCAGGCGAGCGGGGTCCGCCGGGGCAGCCCGCTGCGCGCGCCCGTCGAGGTGAGGATCACACCGGGCAGCATCTGGGCGCTGAGCAGGACCTTTCCCCGGGTGAGCCGGTGCACGGCCCGGTCCAGCGCGGGAATCACATGGGGGGCCACCTTGGCGAAGCCGCGCGTGGACGACACCTTCTGGACGATCCGTTCCCCGATCACACCGACACCTCTGTTCGTTCGAAGAGCCGTGCCGCGTCGGCGGCGTGCGCCCGCAGCCGGTGCGCGGGTCCGAAGAGCAGATCGTCTCCGGTCGCCCGCTTGAAGTACAGATGGGCTTCGTGTTCCCAGGTGAATCCGATGCCGCCATGCAGCTGGATACCCTCGGCGGCTGCGGTGCGCAGCGCCTCCAGGGCCTGGGCGAGGGCGAGAGCGCCGACCCGCTGCTCGCCCTGTCCGACGGCCCAGGCGGCGTAGTAGGCGGCCGAGCGGGCCGCCTGGAGCTGCACGTACACATCGGCGAGCCGGTGCTTCACGGCCTGGAAGGACCCGATCGCCCGCCCGAACTGCTCCCGCTGCCCCACGTACTCGACGGTCCGCTCCAGCGCCCGGTCGGCGGCCCCGACGGCCTCGCAGGCGAGCACGGCGGCGACGGCGTCACCGACGCGGGCCAGCACACCGAGCACGTCGGCCTCCTCATCCCATCCCAGCAACTCGGCCTCCACATCCCGTAGTTGGATGCACGCCCGGGGCCGGGTGGCATCGAGGGCGGTCTGCCGGGTGCGGACGAGTCCGGGGGCGTCACCGGGAACCAGGAAGAGCAGGGTGCGGGACCGGGCGAACCCACCGGCGTGCGCGGCGACGACGAGAAGACCGGCGGTATGCCCGTCGAGCACCTGATCGACCTGGCCGTAGAGCCGCCAGGCGGACCGCGGGGCGGCGGCTCGGGGGGCCGCGGGGGGCGTGGAGGATGTGGAGGCTGCGGCCGCCGGGGCGTCTCGCGAGCCGGCGGGAGCGGAGGCTCTCGGCGGGCGCTGCGCAGCCCCCGTGTCGGGACCCTCGCCACGTACGAGCCGTGCCTGCACTCCCCCCGCGCGGCCCCCTCCCGCCCACTCCCCCTCGTTGCCGCAGGTGAGGGCGAGGGCTGTGGCCGGTGGGGCGGCGAGGGTGGCGGTCAGGGCGCCGGAGGCGATGCGGGGGAGCAGGTCCGCTCGCTGGTCCTCCGTGCCCAGGGCCAGCAGCAGCGGGGCGGCGAGGACGGCCGTCGCCAGCAGCGGCGAGGGCGCCAGCACCCGGCCCGTCTCCTCGCAGGCCAGCGCCAGTTCGGTCGCCGAACAGCCCACACCGCCGTACTCCTCGGGCAGGGCCAGTCCCGGCAGCCCCAGCCGGCCGGCGAGGGCCGCCCACAGGTCCGGGTCGTGGCCGGCCGGGGTGTCGACCGCCCCACGCAGCTCCCGCGGCCCGCAGCGCCTGCGCAGCAGGTCCCGCAACGCGCCCCGGATCTCGTCCTGTTCGGCGGTGAAGCGAGCGTCCATGGCTCTTCCTCTTCCCTCCGGATCTGACGGTCCGTCATATTAGGAGCGCCCGCACCAGTTGCCCAGAGGCAGGAGGCCCCTCATGCCCCCCGGGAGCCGGAAAGTCGCGATCACCGGCGTGGCCCTCGCGGACTGCGGCCGCGTGGACGGCACGACCCCCTACACGCTGCACGCCCAGGCCGCCCGCCGCGCACTGGCCGACGCGGGCCTGGACCGGTCCCTCGTCGACGGCCTGGCCTCCGCCGGCACCGGCACCCTCGCTCCCGCCGAGATCGCCGAGTACCTGGGCCTGCGCCCGACCTGGGTCGACTCGACCTCCGTCGGCGGTTCCACCTGGGAGGTCATGGCGGCGCACGCGGCCGACGCGATCGCCGCCGGACACGCGAACGCGGTGCTCCTCGTCTACGGCTCCACGGCCCGCGCCGACATCAAGGCGGGCCGCCGCACCGGCACGCTCTCCTTCGGCGCCCGCGGCCCGCTCCAGTTCGAGGTGCCGTACGGCCACACCCTGATCGCCAAGTACGCGATGGCGGCCCGCCGTCACATGATCGAACACGGCACGACGATCGAGCAGTTGGCGTCCGTCGCGGTACAGGCTCGGGCCAACGCGGCGCTGAACCCGGAGGCGATGTTCCGCGACCCGATCACCGTGGACGACGTCCTGGCGGGCCCGATGATCGCGGACCCCTTCACCAAGCTGCACTGCTGCATCCGCTCCGACGGCGGCGCGGCGGTGCTGCTGGTGGCCGAGGAGTACGTACGGGACTGCCGTACGGCCCCCGTCTGGGTGCTCGGCACCGGGGAGTACGTCTCGCACGTCAGCATGTCCGAGTGGCCCGACTTCACGGTGTCCCCGGCCGCGGTGAGCGGACGGCTGGCCTTCGAACGGGCCGGGGTGCGGCCGGAGGAGGTCGAACTCGCCGAGATCTACGACGCGTTCACCTACATGACGCTGGTGACCCTGGAGGACCTCGGCTTCTGCGCGAAGGGCGAGGGCGGCTCCTTCGTGGAGAAGGGGCGGCTGCTGGTCGAGGGCGGCGACCTGCCGGTGAACACCGACGGCGGCGGCCTCTCCGCCCAGCATCCCGGCATGCGCGGACTGTTCCTGCTGGTGGAGGCGGTACGGCAGCTGCGCGGAGAGGCGGGCGCCCGGCAGGTCAGACGCCGGGACGGGTCCGCGCCGGGGCTGGCGGTGGCGTCGGGGACGGGCGGGTGGTTCTGCTCGTCCGGGACGGTGGTGCTGGGGCGCTAGGCCTCCAGGGCGGGCTGCGGGGGCTCCGGCCTCGGTACCGTCGGGGCATGGCAACCGATCTTCACGAGCTGCTCAGGTCGTTGCGGGTGTGGGACCCGGAGGTCACCACGCTGCCCGCCTTCGACCCGGCCGACGCGCCCGCGACCCCGCTGGAGCTGTTCACCACCTGGTTCGCCCAGGCGGTGGCGGCCGGGCAGACCGAGCCGCACACCATGTCCCTGGCCACGGCGGACCCGGAGGGTCGGCCGGACGTGCGCACGGTGATGCTGCACGGCGCCGACGCGGCCGGCTTCGCCTTCGCGAGCCACGCCCACAGCCGCAAGGGCGGCCACCTGGCGGCCCGGCCCTACGCCGCGCTCGGCTTCTACTGGCCGGTGCTGGGCCGGCAGGTGCGGGTACGGGGCCCGGTGACCGCGGCCCCCTCCGGAGAGGGCCAGGCCGACCTGCACGCCCGCTCGACCGGGGCGCTGGCGGCAGCTCTCACCGGTCGGCAGAGCGAAGTACTCGACTCCCTGGACGAGTTGGCCCGAGCCTCCGAGCAGTCCTGGGAACGAGCCCGACGGGAACCCGCGGCCCCCGTCCCGTCATGGACGCTGTACCGACTCGCCCCCGAGGAGGTGGAGTTCTTCCAGGGCGACGAGCGCAGGCGGCATGTACGGCTCGCCTACCGGCGCACCGACGGGGGGTGGGAGCGGGACCTGCTGTGGCCGTGACCCGGGTGCCTCCGGTCTACGAGAAGTCGTAGGCCGTGAAGTCCGCCACCGGGACGTAACCGAGGCGGCGGTAGAGGGCGTTGCTGGTCTGGTTGGCCAGGTCGGTGAAGAGGAGGAGCTGGTCGGCGCCGCGGTCGAGGGCCGTGCGGGTGACCGCGGTGGTGACGGCGGCGGCGTAGCCGCGGCGGCGGAGGGGGGCCGGGGTGTAGACGGGTGCGACGCGGATCATGCCGGCCAGCAGGGGGCTGATCCCGGCCATGGCGACGGGGGTGCCCTCGGGGGTCTCCCAGAGGGTGAGGCCGCCGTAGGCGAGCCGGGCGTCGGTCCAGGCGGCGGCATCCTGTCGGCCGGGCTCCCCGATGGCCTCCTGGAACTCGTCGAACCAGAGGGCGAGCAGCTCCCGGTCCGCCTGCCCCGCGATCCGGGCCCGCCCCTGCGGTGCCGGGTCGGGTGGGATCAGTGCGGCGAGCCGGTGGAGGCGGGTGCCGTGCGGGCGGGGGCCGGTCGTGGCGCCCGTACGGCGGGACCAGGACGCGGCGAACGCGTCTGCGGTGTCGCGGACCGCGTTGACGCCGGAGACCGGGCGTCCGAGTGCGAGCAGGCGGGCGGCGAGCGCGTCGGCCTGTGCGGTGGTGAGCGGGGTGGTCACCAGCCGGTGCGGCGGCGTCCGGAAGCAGGCCGCCCGCACCTGCCCGGCCTCCTCCAGCACCCCGAACCAGGGTGCCTGGTCGCCGTACGTCCGCGCCCCACCGTTGCGGAGCGTCTCGACCACGGTGAGCACGACGGTGTGCAGGTCGGGGCGGGAGCGGAGGAAGGTGTCGGCCTGGGAGAGGAAGGCGTCCAGGTCCTCGGTGACGTGCCAGGAGTCGGCAGTCGGGGGTGGCGGCGGGGTCTCGGGGCGCATGCCTCATCGTCCTCCGAGGGGGGCGGAGCGCGCCCCTGAATTTCGCCCGGGCGCAGCGGGGCCGCTCAGCGGGCCGGTTCACGGCGGGACACCTCGTCCTTGCGCATGCGCACCGCCACGAAGAACGGTGTCCGGTGGGTTTTCAGGTAGCGGGCCTCGTCGACCCGGCGGGCCGCCTCAGTGGCGCGGGGCTCCACGAGCCGCTCCAGGACGAATCCGGTGTCCAGGAGTTCTCCGAGGAAGGTCTGCATCGTCATACGGCGGTAGGAGTTGGTGGCTCCGCTCTCCCCGAAGCGAGTCTCCACACGGTCCTCGTCGAAGTAGGAGCCGCCGTGCCAGAGCCAGTCGGCGGTCGGGTGGACGGTGGAGAGCAGCAGCGTTCCGCCGGCGCGCAGCACACGGTGCAGTTCCGCCAGCAACTCCCGCCGGGCTTCCAGGTGATGATGGACCAGGGCCACTACGCCGAGGTCGAAGGAGCCGTCCGGCAGGAAGGCCAGGGGTTCCTCCAGGTCGTGGTGGCGCAGCGTGACGGCGGGGTCGTCACCGACGCGGTCCCGGGCGTGGTCCAGCAGTCTCGCGCTGCCCTCGACCCCGACCACCTCGGCCGCGCCGCGCGCCCGCAGTTCCGTGATGTAGTGCCCGGCCCCGCAGCCGACGTCCAGAACCCGCAGACCGCTGAGGCCCCCGGCCAGTTCGAGCATGGCGGGGCGATCGGTGTGGGCGTTGTAGGGGCCGTCGGTCGCGTTGCCGGCGAAGTAGTCGGCGAGGGCGCCCTCGTAGGCGGTGGAGATACGCATCCCGGCATGCTGGCAAGGGCCGTCCGGCGGCACAACGGGCGGCGGCAAAGGGCGAGTTAAGAGTTGGCGGCCGCGACGTCTCGGCCCGCCCGCCCGTCGCGCCCGGGATGGCCTGGGCTTGGGCCGCCCGCCGGGGGATGGATGAGGGCGGCGTCCACGGGATGGGTGAGGGCGGCGTCCAGGGCCGCTGTCGCCCCGGGTTCGCCGCCCGTCCCTCACCCCCGCTCCGGATCCGTCGCCAGTCGGGCGTGCAGGTGGGCGTCGCGGAAGGCGTCGTGGCGGCCCGCCTCGAACATCGATCCCCGTAGCGTGCCCTCGTAGCGGAAGCCGCAGCGTTCGGCGACGCGGCAGGAGGCGTCGTGACCGACTCCGTGGACCAAATCGACCCGGTGGAGGCCCAGTTCGGTGTGCGCCCAGTGGGAGGCCAGGCGGAGGGCCCGGGTGGCGACGCCCCGGCCGCGGGTCTCGGGGAGGACCCAGTAGCCGACGCGTGCAGAGCTGAAGACGTGGTTGATGTCGTTGACCCCGACGTGGCCCAGTGTCGTACCGCTCGACTCGTCGGTGATCCGGTACGACGCGCTGGTGCCGTCCGCCGCCATGCCGGCCTTCCGTCGCAGCACCTCGCGGGCGCCGGCCAGGTCGTCGATCAGGGTGAGCGGGGTGTTCCAGAGGGCGAACTCCGGGTCGGTGACACCCCGTAGCCAGCTCTCGGCGTCGGTGTCGCTGTCCGGGTCCCACGGCCGCAGCCACAGGCCGTGACCGTGCAGATCGGGGAAGGGGCTGCTGATGGGATGCTGATCGTCGAGAGGGGACACCGGGCCATTCAAGACCCTGCCGGCTCTCCCAGCGGCCTGAATTTCGGGACGCCCTCCGGGAAGACCGCCTCCAGTTCCAGCCCCGGCCGCAGGTCCTCGTGGGCACAGTCCACGATCTCCGTCATCATCCGCGGGCCCTCGGCGAGGTCCACGACGGCGGCGGCGTACGGGGTGCGGTCCTTGAACGGCGGCAGGTCGTTGCGGTGGACGACCGACCAGGTGTGCAGGGTGGCCCGGCCGCTCGCCGCGAACCAGGAGACGTCCTCGCTCCAGCACCGCGGGCAGAACTCGCGCGGGTAGTGGTGGACCCGCTCGCACGCCCCGCAGCGCCTGAGCAGCAGGACCCCCTGCCGCGCCGCGTCCCAATAGGTCCGTGTGAAGGCGTCCGCCTCCGGCAGGTCGAACCTCGGGGTCACCGGCGCCCCGGTCACCGGAACCAGCCCAGCGCGGCGTCGAGCGACCACGTCTGCCAGGACATCCCGAACAGGGCCACGAGCGAGATGAGGGCCATCATCGAGTTCTGCCCCTGCTCGGCCCAGTCGTGGATCATCAGGGTGAAGTAGAGGACGTTCAGGAGCAGCCCGCCGACCAGGGCGACCGGCGTCAGCAGGCCGAGGATCAGGCCGAGACCGAGGGCGAGTTCGGCGTACGCGACGACATAGGCCATGGTCCTGGGCCGGGGTGCCACGATCACGTCGAAGCCGCTGCGGACCGGGGTCCAGCGGTGCTTGGCGGCGATGTCGGCGGCCCAGGTGATGCCGCCGCCCTTGAACCACGTCTTCTTGTCCTTGTGCCGCCAGCTCTCCAGCCACCACAGGCCGAGACCTACACGCAGGACGGCGAGCCACTCGGCCCCGGTGAGCCAGATCGTGTCCATGAAATCTGACGGTACGTCAGATCAGGGGTTCCGGGAACCCCACCGGTCGGCCGGTCCGGCACTCTGGGGTTTTCCGTGTGGGATACGTCACGCGACCCACGCACTTCTCCTACAGGCGTGATCGATCCGCAACCAATTCCCGTCTTGACCGAGACCTATCAACGAGCCGTCTGATTACGCTCGCGCTCATGGGCGACTCCTCTCTCTCCACCAGCACCGCCGACCACCCCGTGTACGTGGTCGGCGGCGGCCCGGCCGGACTCTCCGTCGCGTACGCGCTGCGCACCCGGGGGATCCGCGCGGTCGTCCTGGAGAAGTCCGAGCACGTCGGCGCATCCTGGCGACGCCACTACGACCGCCTCCACCTGCACACCACCCGACGCCTGTCGGCGCTGCCCGGCCTGCCGATGCCCCGCCGCTTCGGCCGCTGGGTCTCGCGCGACGACGTGGTGCGCTACCTGGAGAAGTACGCGGAGCACCACGAGCTGGAGACGGTCACCGGAGTCGAGGTCTCCCGCATCGAGCGCACCCCCGACGGCACCGGCTGGCTGCTGCACGCCACCGGCGGCCGCGAACTGACCGGCGCCGCCGTGGTCGTGGCCACCGGCTGGAACCACACCCCGCTGCTGCCGGAATGGCCGGGCCGCGAGGAGTTCAAGGGCGAGCTGCGGCACGCGGGCGAGTACCGCAACCCCGGGCCCTACGCGGGCCGTGACGTCCTGGTCGTCGGCGTCGGCAACACCGGTGCCGAGATCGCCGTGGACCTGGTCGAGGGCGGCGCCGCGCGGGTCCGGCTGTCGGTGCGCACCGCCCCGCACATCGTCCGCCGTTCCACGGCCGGCTGGGCGGCCCAGTACACGGGGGTTCTCGTACGACGGCTGCCGGTCGGCCTCGTCGACCGGCTGGCCCGCCCTCTGGCGAAGCTCAGCGTGCCTGACCTCTCCGCCCACGGCCTGCCCCGCCCCGACACCGGCCTCTACAGCCGGGCCAAGGAGGGCGCCATCCCGGTCCAGGACGTCGGCCTCATCGACGCGATCCGCAAGGGCCGCATCGAGGTGGTGGCCGCCGTCGAGGGCTTCGAGGGCGACGAGGTCCTCCTCGCCGACGGCACCCGGATCACCCCGGACGCGGTGATCGCGGCCACGGGGTACGCCCGTTCACTGGACGGTCTGGTCGGCCACCTGGACGTCCTCGACGGGCGCGGGGGTCCGGTGGTCAACGGGGCCCGCGTCCCGAAGAACGCCCCCGGCCTCTACTTCTCCGGGTTCGTCACGCCCATCAGCGGCACGTTCCGGGAAGTCGCCCTGGACGCCGAGAGGATCGCGAAGGCCGTCGAGAAGGCGGCGAAGGCCGCGGAGAAGGGCGGCGGGGGCCGCCTCTCGCGGCTGCCCGTCTGACGCGCGGGACCCCAACTCGCTTTACCGGCGCTCCTGTTACATCTGCGAGAGATGTGACAGGAGCGTTGTCGTGTGCCGTCGCGCGGGGCCAGAATGTGAACAACTCTCATGTTCTAGCTCCACACTCTCTCCACCACGGAGGACGCACGTGGCACGCGAAAGACAGCTCTCCCCGCTCTCCCCCCTCTCCCGGCGCTCCCTGCTCGGCGGTGCCGCCGCCGCGGCCGGTGCCGTCGCGCTCACCGGCACCGCCGCCGCTCCCGCCTCCGCCGCGACGACCCGTGACGTGGACGTCGCGATCGTCGGCGGCGGCCTCGCCGGGCTCACCGCCGCCCGTGACCTGGTCGCGGGCGGGAAGACGGTCGCCGTCCTGGAGGCCCGGGACCGCGTCGGCGGCCGGGTCCTGAACCTGAAGCTGGCCAACGGCGGGGTCACCGAGGGCGGCGGCGAGTTCATCGGCCCCACCCAGGACCGCATCAAGGCGCTCGCCGACTCGTTGGGGGTGGGGACCTTCGCCACCTACAACACCGGCAACAACCTGCTCTACAAGGACGGCAAGAGGACGCCGTACGCCACCGACGGCCTCCTCGGCTCGGTCCCGCCGATCGACGCGGCAGGCCTCGCCAACGCGGCGATCGTCCAGGCCTCCCTCGACGACATGGCCAAGACGATCCCCCTCGACGCGCCCTGGACCGCCCCCAAGGCCGACGAGTGGGACCGGCAGACCTTCGAGACCTGGCTGCGCGTCAACGCCGTGATCCCGTCGGCCAAGTTCCTCCTGGACGTGGCCTGCACCTCGATCTTCTCCGCAGAACCCCGCGAACTCTCCCTGCTGTTCGTGCTGTTCTACATAGCCGCGGCCGGCAACGAGACCACCCCCGGCACTCTGGAGCGCCTCACCGAGACCGCGGGCGGCGCCCAGGAGCTGCGCTTCGTCGGCGGCTCCCAGCAGGTGCCGATCAAGCTCGCCGCCACCCTCGGCGACCGGGTGGTCCTGAACGCCCCGGTGCGCACGATCGCCAAGTCCGGCGCGAAGTACGTCGTCACGGCCGACGGGGTCACCGTCACCGCCAAGCGGGTCGTGGTCGCCGTACCGCCGCCGCTCGCGGCCCGCATCACCTACGACCCGCTGCTGCCGGCCGCCCGCGACCAGCTCACCCAGCGGCTGCCGATGGCCTCGGTCGGCAAGGCGATCGCGATCTACGACACCCCGTTCTGGCGGGCCGACGGCCTCAACGGCCAGGTCGTCAGCGACTCCGGCGTGATCAGCTCGACCTTCGACAACTCCCCGCCGGACGCCTCCTACGGCGCCCTGATGGGCTTCATCGAGGCCGACGAGGCCCGCAAGTTCGACGCGGCGAGCGAGGCCGAGGTCAAGGCGGCCGTCCTCAAGGACTACGTGACCTACTTCGGCTCGAAAGCGGCCTCCCCCACCTCCTTCGTCCTGCAACGCTGGAACAACGAGGCCTACACCCGCGGCGGCCCGGTCTCCATCGCCGCGCCCGGTGTCCTGACCCAGTACGGCGCCGCCCTGCGCACTCCGGTGGGCGGCATCCACTGGGCGGGCACGGAGACCTCCCTGCACTGGAACGGCTTCATGGACGGAGCCGTCCGCTCCGGTGAGCGGGTGGCCAAGGAGGTCCTCGCGGTCCTGTAGTCCGCTCGTCAACTTTGCGTGCACGCCCGTTCCTGACGCAGCGTCAGTTCTGTAATCTGACAGAGCGTCAGTTATTCACGCTGTCACACAGGAGCGGGCGGACCGATGCTTGGATCAACCCACGGCACCCTCACCACCGACTCCCGCCGGGCCCGGGTCATCGCGTGCGGCGAGCAACCCGGCCCCGCCGTCCACGGCAGGCCCGCCGACGTCGACGACCTCGACGTCGGCGGCCGGCCGCTGTATACGGACGTCCCCGATCTGGACCGTTTCTTCCGGCCGGAGTCGGTCGCCGTGATCGGCGCCTCGGACGCCGAGGGCCGCCCGAACACCGGGGTCACCCGGCAGTTGATCGACTGGGCCGGACGGGTCGGGGCCCGGCTGCACCCGGTGCACCCGACCCGCCAGGCTGTCTTCGGCATCCCCTGCGTGACCTCCGTGGCCGACCTGCCCGAGCAGGTCGACCTGGCCGTCCTGCTGGTCGCGGACCCGCTGCCGGTGATCGAGCAACTGGCCGAGGCCAAAGTGAAGTTCGCCGTGGTCTTCGCCTCCGGCTTCGCCGAGACCGGCGAGGAGGGGGCGGCGGCGCAGGAACGGCTCGCGGCCGCCGTGGCCGAGTCCGGGATACGGCTGCTTGGCCCCAACACCAACCTGAACGCCTTCTCCTCCTTCCGCGAGGACCTCGAAGGACCCGGCATCGCCCTGATCACTCAGTCCGGCCACCAGGGCCGCCCGGTCTACGCCCTCCAGGAACTCGGCATCCGCCTCACCCACTGGGCGCCCACCGGCAACGAGGCCGACCTGGAGACCGCCGACTTCCTCTCCTGGTTCGCCGAACGGCCCGAGGTCGGCGCCATCGCCTGTTACGTCGAGGGCCTCAAGGACGGCCGTTCCTTCCTGCTCGCCGCCGACCGGGCCGCCCGCCGCAAGGTCCCGGTGGTCGCGGTCAAGGTCGGCCGCACCGAGACCGGCGCCCGCACGGCCGCCTCCCACACCGGCAAGCTCACCGGCGCCGACGCGGTGGTGGACGCGGCGATGCGGCAGTACGGCGTGATCCGCGTCGACGGCCTCGACGAACTCCAGGACACCGCCGCCCTGTTGGCCCGCGCGAGGCCGCCACGCGCCGAGGGGGTCGTGGTGTACTCGATCTCGGGCGGCACCGGCGCCCACTTCGCCGACCTGGCGACCGAGGCGGGCCTGCACCTGCCCGCCCTCTCCGAGGCCAAGCAGGCCGAACTGCACCAGTGGATACCGGAGTTCCTGAGCGTCGCCAACCCGGTGGACAACGGCGGCCACCCGGTCGGCGACTGGCGCGGCCGGAAGATCATCGACGCGATCCTCGCCGACCCGTCCGTGGGGGTGCTGATCTGCCCGGTGACCGGACCGTTCCCGCCGCTGAGCGACCGGCTGGTCCAGGACCTGGTGGACGCCGCCGAGCAGACCGACAAGCTGGTCTGCGTGGTGTGGGGCTCGCCCGTCGGCACCGAACCGGCCTACCGCGAGGTCCTGCTCGGCTCCTCCCGGGTGGCCACCTTCCGCACGGTCGGCAACTGCATCACCGCCGTCCGCGCCTACCTCGACCACCACCGCTTCGTCAGCGGCTACCGCTCCCCCTTCGACGAGGCCCCGCGCCACCCCTCACCCTCCTTCCGCAAGGCACAGGCGCTGATGCGCCCGGGCCAGCAGCTCAGCGAGCACGCGGCGAAACAGCTGCTGCGGGCGTACGGGATCCGGGTGCCGCGCGAGCAGCTGGTGACCAGCGCGGCGGCGGCCGTACGGGCGGCGGGCCTGGTCGGCTACCCGGTCGTGATGAAGGCGTCCGGCGCACGGATCGCCCACAAGACGGAACTGGGGCTGGTGAAGATCGGCCTGACCTCAGCCAGCCAAGTGCGGGACGCCTACCGCGAGTTGACGGACATCGCCCGCTACGAGGACGTGACCCTGGACGGTGTCCTGGTCTGCCAGATGGTCGAGCGGGGCGTCGAGATGGTCGTCGGGGCCGTGCACGACGAGCTGTTCGGGCCGACGGTGACGGTCGGGCTCGGCGGAGTGCTGGTCGAGGTGCTGCGCGACACCGCCGTACGGGTGCCGCCCTTCGGGGAGGAGCAGGCCCGGGACATGCTGGCGGAGCTGCGCGGGCGGGCCCTCCTGGACGGGGTCAGGGGACGGCCGCCGGCCGACCTGGACGCGCTCGTGGAGGTGGTGCTGCGGGTGCAGCGGATGGTGGTGGAGCTCGGGGACGAGCTGGCGGAACTCGACGTCAACCCGCTGATGGTGCTGCCCAGGGGGCAGGGCGCGGTGGCGCTGGACGCGCTGGTGGTGTGCCGGTGAGCGAGGTGCTGCACGTCGTCGACGGCCAGGTCGCGTACCTCACCCTCAACCGCCCCGAGGCGCTCAACGCGCTGACGCCCGCCCAACGGGACCGTCTCATCCAGCTGTTCGGCGAGGCGTCCGCGAACCCTGACGTCCGGGCCGTGGTCCTCACCGGCACCGGCCGGGGCTTCTGCGCGGGGGCGGACCTGCGGAGCGGGGCGGAGGCAGGTGAGCGGGGCGCCGGTGACGGGTCGGGCGAGCGGGTGGCCGGTGAGCGGGTCCCCGGTGACAGGTCGGGCGAGCGGGCGGCCGGTGATGTGGCCCGGATGATCCGCGAGGGTGCCCAGCGGCTCGTCGCCGCCGTCCTGGACTGCGAGAAACCGGTGATCGCGGCGGTCAACGGCACGGCGGCCGGGCTGGGCGCCCACCTCGCCCTGGCCTGCGATCTCGTGCTGGCCGCCGAATCGGCCCGGTTCATCGAGGTGTTCGTGCGCCGGGGCCTGGTCCCCGACGGCGGCGGCGCCTACCTGCTGCCGCGTCTCGTCGGCCCCCGGCGGGCCAAGGAGCTGATGTTCTTCGGCGACGCGCTCTCCGCCACCGACGCCGAACGGCTCGGCCTGGTCAACCGGGTCGTCCCGGACGGGGAGTTGGACAAGACGGCCCGCGAGTGGGCGGCCCGGCTCGCCGGCGGCCCCACCCGCGCCCTCGCGCTGACGAAACAGCTCGTCAACGCCTCCCTGGACAGCGACCGCGGCACCGCCTTCGCCGCCGAGGCCGCCGCACAGGAGATCAACATGACGACGGCCGACGCGCAGGAGGGCGTGGCGAGCTTCGTGGAGCGCAGAAGCCCCGAGTACCGGGGACGGTGACGCTCAGGTGGTGAGGCTCAGGGGACCCGCTTGAGGATCCGCACGTCCGGCGCGTCCGGGTCCCCGAACGGCACGAACAGCTCGGGCGCGGCCTCCGTCCCGCCGATCCTCCAGTACGTCTGACGCCCACAGCCACCGGTGGGCCGTACGACGACACCGGGGCGCCCCTCGGGGCCGTCGGCGTAGGGGTCGTAGCCGCCCTTGGCGTCCCGCTGCCAGGTGCCGGTGCCGTCGCACACCACGAAGGCCGGGTCTTCCGACGGGTCGGCCGGCGCCGTCTCGGCGGGCAGGGCGGTGAGTTCGGCCTCGCCGCCCGGACGCAGGCGCAGCACCGCGCCGTCGCTCCCGTGCCATTCGCCGGCGAGCTGCGCGGCGGAGAGCTTCGGTGGTTCGTACTCCTCGAGGATTCCCGTGACCGTGGCCAGCACCCCGCCGACGAACACCAGGAGGAACAGTCCGACGGAGGCGAACAGCGCGGGCAGCCAGATGCCCCAGAAGCCGCGCGTCCGTCTGCGCAGCCACCCGAGGCCGAGCACCGGGAAGACGCCGAGGACGGCGAAGAGCGGGGCCGTGGTGGTGAACGGCCAGTCCCACAGCAGCAGGGCGACACCCGCCCAGATCACGCCGAACAGCGATGCGAGAAGCAGGTGCCAGGCCCACACCGGTGCCCGCAGGCGCCCGGCGACCCGGTGTGCGAGTGCCTCCGCCGGGAGCACCTGGAGGAGGGCATGCGCGAGACCGAGGACTGGCAGGATCAGCGGGGCCACTACCAGGAGGCACGCCAGGGCGAACACGGCGAAGACCCCGTAGGCGCCCGCGTACGCGTAGTCGTCACCCAGCTGACCCCTGATCCACCAGCCCAGCCCGATCGCCGGAAACTGCGCCGCACACACCGCCGCGGCCTCGTTGAGCCGCTTGTTCCCCCACCCCATGGACGCAGCGTACGTGCGGTGTTTCGTGCCCCCTCCCCGGCCCTTCCCATCTGACGCACCGTCAGCTTCAATGGGGGACGTGATGGGACAAGCGGGGACGGCGGAAGCGGCCGTCCGGTACCTGAGGTCGACCGGGGCGCGGCCGGTGGAGGCGCTGCCCCGGCCCGAGCTGCGGTGTGTGCGTGAGGACGAGCGTGCGCCGCTCGATCCGACCGAGTTCCGGCGGGTGCTGGGGAACTTCGCGACCGGGGTCACCGTGATCACGGCGCCCGGCACACCGCCCGCGGGCTTCGCCTGCCAGTCCTTCTCCTCGCTCTCCCTCGATCCGCCGCTCGTCGCGTTCATGGTGGGCCGCGGGTCGGGGACCTGGCCCCGGATCGCCCGGGCGGGCGTCTTCTGCGTGAACGTCCTGAGCGCCGAACAGGGCGAGCTGTGCCGGGCGTTCGCGGTCAGCGGCGCCGACAAGTTCGCGGGGGTGCGGCACGAACCGGCCCCGGTCTCCGGCTCCCCGCGCCTCGCGGACACCCTCGCGTGGATCGACTGCACCATCCACGCGGTGCACACCGGCGGGGACCATCTCATCGTGGTGGGACGGGTGGAGGCGCTGGGCACCGGGGAGGGCGAGCGGCCTCTGCTGTTCCACCAGGGACGGTTCATCTGAGGGACCCGGTCCGCGGAGCCGGATGTCAGTGGCCTCCGTGATAATCGCTCCGCCACGACCGCCGGAGCGACGGAGAGCCCGCCTTGTCCCCGATCCATGACTTCGCCACCTGGGAACCGCTGTTGCGGCTCCTGCACCACGACAACGCCGAGCGCCTCGCCGCGCCGGGCGGCCATGTGGCCGGGCACATCAGCCAGGGCGGGTGGAGCGTGCCGGTGCGGCGCCGGTCGCCCCCTCCCGGGCAGGCCTCGCAGATCGAGGACATGCAGGAGGAGTACGACGCGGTGGGGCGGGTGCACACGGCGCTCGCCGAGTCCGGTGTCGACGGGGTCGCGTTCGTGGCGGAGATCTCGCCGGCCGGCCGGGCCGTGCTGCATCTCATCGAGACCGGTCCCGCCGTGGAGCCCGGGATCGGCGGACCGCACCCGGGGCCGATCCTGCTGGTCGAGGGCGCCGTACCGGAACCGTGGCGCCGCCTGCCCGACCCGGCCGACTCGGTCTCCCCCGACCCCGCGGCCGACCCCGCCGCTCTGGAGCGCACGCTGCGCGAACGGCTCCCCGACGCGATCGGCGCCACCGAGGAGGAGATCACGGCCGCGGAGAAGCGCCTCGGACTCGCCCTGCCCGAGGAGCTGAAGGCCCTCTACCGGGTCACGCGGGCGCGCTGGGAGGACTGGGACGGCGACTACGACCGGGCGGAGCAGGTCTACGACGCGGTCGGCTGCGAACTGCTCCCGCTGGACCACCTGTACGTCGCCGAGGCCTCCACCCGCCGCTGCTCCTGGCAGTTCGCGGCGATGGAGGCGGTCGTCACCCCGCCCGACGCCAAGGTGCAGGGGGTCGTCGGCTCCCCCGGCTGGATCGTCTTCGGCGACAACGGCGGCGGCGACCGGCTCGCGGTGGACCTCACCCCTGGTCCGCGCGGACACCGGGGCCAGATCGTCCTGATCGGCCACGAGGACAACATCGGCGCCGACCTGCTCGCCGCCTCCCTCACCGACCTGGTGCACAACGGGGAGCACGAGGAACGCGCCCGCCGCCGGGAGGCCCCGGAGGTGGCGTACGTCAATGTCGCGAGTATCGGCAGCATCGAGGAGGCCGCCCACCCGGCCCTAGAGGTCCTGTCCGTCGGCGTGCTGCCGGAGGGCACCGCCGTCAGCCTGGCCCCCGTGGTCGGGCTCCCCCGGCTGCGCACCCTGAGCGCCTATCCCGGCACCCTCGCCGACCCGCTGGAGATCGGCCGGCTGACCGGCCTGGAGTATCTGGAGCTCGCCCCGGAGCAGTGGCGCACGCTCCTGGACGCGGGGGCGGTCCCCAGGAGCCTGCTAGCCGCGGGCATCGAGGTCCTCGGTGAACACCACCCGCTCCCGGTCGTCGACCTCGCGAACGAACTCCTCGCCCTGTGGGACCGTCCGCCGATGACCCGGACGGTCCTGGAGGGCGACCTCTAGCCCCGGCTTCAGGCGGTCGCGAGCCCGGGGGCGGGGACGGCAGGCCGGCGCCGGATCACCAGTGCCATCAGCGCCGCCGCCGCGCACAGCGCCCCCGAGGCGTACCAGACCATGTCGTAGGTGCCGAACACGTCCCGGGCCACCCCGCCGAGGAAGGCGATCAGGGCGGCGCCGACCTGGTGGGAGGCGAGGACCCAGCCGAAGACGATCGCGCTGTCCTCGCCGTACTGCTCGCGGCACAGGGCGACGGTGGGCGGGACGGTGGCGACCCAGTCGAGGCCGTAGAAGACGATGAAGAAGAGCATCGGCGGGTGGACGCTCGGCGCCAGCAGCATCGGCAGGAACAGCAGCGAGATACCGCGCAGGGCGTAGTACACCGCGAGCAGACGGCGGGGTTCGAAGCGGTCGGTGAACCAGCCGGAGGCGATGGTGCCGACCACGTCGAAGACACCGATGACCGCGAGCAGCGAGGCGGCGGCCGTGACCGGCATGCCGTGGTCGTGGGCGGCGGGCACGAAGTGGGTCTGGACCAGGCCGTTGGTGGAGGCCCCGCAGATCGCGAAGGTACCGGCGAGCAGCCAGAAGGGGCCGGTGCGGGCGGCCTTGAACAGGACCGTGACCGCCCTGCGCGCGGCACCCTGGACCGGCGCAGGCTTCGGCACGAACTCCTGCGCCCCGTACGGCTTCAGGCCCACGTCGGCCGGGTGGTCGCGCAGCAGCAGCCAGACGAAGGGAACGACCGCGAGGGCGGCGAGCGCGACCGTGATCGCCGCCGGGCGCCAGTCGTGCTTCTCCACCATCCAGGACAGCAGCGGCAGGAAGATCAGCTGGCCGGAGGCGGAGGCGGCGGTCAGGATGCCGGTGACCAGGCCGCGCCGCTCGGTGAACCAGCGGTTGGTGACCGTCGCGGCGAACGCCAGCGCCATCGAACCGCTGCCGAGGCCCACGAGCAGGCCCCAGTAGAGCATCAGCTGCCAGGCGGCCGTCATCCACACGGTGAGTCCGGACCCGACGGCGATCACGGTCAGCGCGACCGCGACCACCCGCCGGATGCCGAAACGGTCCATCAGGGCCGCGGCAAAGGGCGCGGTCAGGCCGTACAGCGCGAGGTTGACGGAGACGGCCGCGCCGATGGTGCCGCGCGACCAGCCGAAGTCCTGGTGCAGGGGATCGATGAGGAGGCCGGGCAGGGAACGGAAGGCGGCGGCGCCGATGATCGTCACGAAGGTGACGGCGGCGACGAACCAGGCGCGGTGGATCCGCGGGGGCTGCTTCTGGGTCCTGGGCGCCTGTACAGCGGCTGCGGTTGTCTCGGTCACGACATCAAGCTTCCGGCCTGCGCCGCCTCCGCTCCATTGGCCCGAAGGACAGCATTCGTTAGGATCGGGCCATGAGCCGAGACCCTGTCGACCGTGTGGACCGCGCCGACCGCCCCGCACCGGGGTTCCGCCCGCACCGCGTCGTCGTCCTCGCCATGGACGGGGTCCTGCCCTTCGAGCTGGGCATCCCCCACCGGATCTTCGGCCGCCCCAGGGACGCCCAGGGGCGGCTGCTGTACGACGTCGTCACCTGCTCGATCCGCCCGCCGGGCCCGGTGCAGACCGACGCCGACTTCGCCATCCAGGTCGAGCACGGCCCGGAGATCCTGGCCACCGCCGACACCGTGATCGTCCCGGCCTCCTACGAACTGGGCCCGGTCTTCGAGCGGGGCGTCCTGACCGACGAACTGGCCGCCGCCCTCGCCCACATCCGCCCCGGCACCCGGCTCGCCTCCATCTGCACCGGCGTCTACGTCCTGGCCGCCGCCGGCTTCCTCGACGGCCGCCCCGCGACCACGCACTGGGCCGACTCCGACCGGCTCCAGGAGCTCTTCCCCCAGATCAGGGTCGACCCGGAGGTCCTGTTCATCGACGACGGCGACGTCCTGACGTCCGCGGGCGTGGCGGCCGGCGTCGACCTGTGCCTGCACATGGTCCGCCGCGACCACGGCACGGCGGTCGCCAACGACGTGGCCCGCCGCACCGTCGTGCCGCCGCACCGGGACGGCGGTCAGGCGCAGTACATCCACCGCCCGGTGCCCGACCCCCAGTCCTCGACCACCACCTCGGCCCGCGCCTGGGCGCTGGGCCGCCTCCACGAGCCGATCCAGTTGCGGGACATGGCCGCGCAGGAGGCCATGTCGGTCCGCACCTTCACGCGCCGCTTCCGCGAGGAGGTCGGCGTCAGCCCCGGCCAGTGGCTCACCCAGCAGCGGGTGGAGCGCGCCCGGCACCTCCTGGAGTCCACCGGCCTCTCCGTCGACCAGGTGGCCCACGACGCGGGCTTCGGCACGGCCCAGTCGATGCGCCAGCACCTACAGGCGGCCCTCGGCGTCACCCCGACCGCGTACCGCCGCACCTTCCGGGCCGGGACCGGGTTCGCGACCGAAGACCGGGTGGCCGGCGGGAGATGAGCCGGCAGCCGGGGCTGGCGGGTCCGCCGCCACGACGCCCCCGGCACACCCTCCCGAACCCCGCGTCCGACGCGCCTCTCCCCACCACCCCACACCTGTCAGTACGAGCGTGAGCACCACACCGGCCAGGACCGCCCGGGACGGCACCGTGACCGTGAGCAGGGCGCCGGCGAGCGACCCCGTGGCCGCGTAGCCTGCACCCGCCGCCGCGTACATCACGGAGTACCCGGCGGCCAGGACGGTCGGCGGAAGCACCTCGCGCAGGGCCAGGTTGCGAGTGACCAGAGCGCCCGACTGGAGCAGGCCGCCCACGGCGAGCGCGGCCGCGATCCCCGCGGCGTCCGGTGTCAGCGCGAGGAGGGTCACGCAGACCGATGTGCCGCACATCAGCACCACGCTGCGGGTGCGCAGAAGTCCGGGCCAGGTGCGCAGGCCGTAGAGGAACGCCCCGAGCCCGCCGCCCACGGCCAGCCCGGCCAGCATCGGGCCGGACCAGCCGACGCGGATGCCGCGCTGTTCGAGCAGCGCGGGCAGCGCGAGTTCGGCGAGCCCCAGCAGACTGAGGCTGGCCGCGCCCGTGACGTACACCGGCCAGGCACCGAGCAGCAGCCGGGACGTCGACGGCTGCCCGGTCCTCGTGCCGCCCTCGGAGCCCGTCTTCCACCCCGACGGAAGCAGCCACAGCCCCGCCAGCGACGCCCCCATCAGCACGGCGGCGAGCAGCAGCGGTACGCGGGGTGCGACGCCGAGGGCCAGGCCGGTGACGGCGGCCGGGGAGACGGCCCAGATGACGGAGTTCAGCATCGACTCCGTGGACAAGGCCTGCGGCACGGCCCGTTCCGGCACGAGCTCGGTGAGCAGCGCGCGCAGCCCGCCGGTCACCGCGGCCGGGGCGCTCCCGGCCAGGACCGCGCACCCGCCCAGAATCAGGGAGCCGACATCGGGAAGCAGTCCGAGCCCCGCGAACCCGGCCGCGCCCGCCGCCAGCCCGGCCGCGAGGTGGGGCCTGGGTCGCTCGGGGCGCAGTCGCATCCCGAGCACCGGGGCGCCGACGATCTCCCCGATCACGTACACCGCCGCGAGCACCGCCCCCAGCGCATACCCTCCCGGTCTCTCTCGCACCAGGAACACGAGGGCCAGCGGGGCCATCGCCACCGGCATCCGGGCGCCGACGGACGTGCAGGCCCAGACCAGCACCTGTGGGGAGGCGACGTCGCGGTAAGTCATGCGTCGAAGCTAGGGCCCGGCACCGACATCACCCCAAGGGTTTTCCGAGCCCTGTGGACAACTCCGGGGCCGGCAAGTCAGAAGGTCAGCACCCCCCGCGCCACCCGCCCCGCCTCCGCGTCCCCGACCGCCTTCTCGAAGTCCTCGATCGGATAGGTCTCCGTGACGAGTTCGTCGAGGAGCAGTCGTCCCCGGCGGTAGAGCTCGGCGTACCTCGGAATGTCCCGCTGCGGGCGCGACGACCCGTAGCGGCAGCCGAGGACGGACTTGTCGAGGAACATCGACGAGACGACGAAGGACGCCTCCGCCCCCGCCGCCGGCGTCCCCAGCAGCACCGCCTGTCCGTGCCGGTCCAGCAGGTCGATGGCAGCGCGCACGAGCTCGACCCGCCCCACGCACTCGAAGGCGTGGTCCACGCCGTACGGCAGCAGCTCCCGCACCCCCTCCACCGACGTCAGGAAGTCACTCGCCCCGAACTGCCGGGCCACCGCCTCCTTGGCCGGGTTGGCGTCCACGGCCACGATCCGAGAGGCCCCGGCGATCCGCGCGCCCTGGATGACGTTGAGTCCGATCCCGCCGGTCCCGATCACCAGGACGCTGTCCCCGAGGTCCACCCGGGCCCGGTTGAGCACGGCTCCCACCCCGGTCAGCACCCCGCACCCGATGAGCGCGGCGGAGGTCAGCGGGATGTCCTTCGGGATCCTGACCGCCTGGACGGCCTTCACCACCGTCCGTTCCGCGAAGGCGGAGTTGCTCGCGAACTGGAACACCCGCTCCCCGCCCCGCGAGAAGGGCCTTTGGGGCCGCCCGATGGCCTTGCGGCACATGGTCGGCCGCCCCCGGTCGCAGTCGGCGCAGGCGCCGCAGTTGGCCAGCGTGGACAGGGCCACGTGGTCCCCGGGTCCGACATGCGTGACCCCCTCCCCCACGGCCTCCACGACCCCGGCGCCCTCGTGCCCCAGCACCACCGGCACCGGGAACGGGATGGTCCCGTCCACCACCGACAGATCGCTGTGACACAGCCCGGCCGCCGAGATCGAGACCAGCACCTCCCCGGCCCCCGGTTCGCGCACCTCCAGATCGTCGACGACCTGGATCTGCCTCCCGTCGAACAGCACGCCGCGCATCAGACGACCCCCTTGGGTTCCCTGGGCAGACCGAGCACCCGCTCGGCGATGATGGTGCGCTGGACCTGGTCCGAGCCGCCGTAGACGGTGTCGGCCCGCGAGAACAGGGACAGGTACTGCAACTGGTCGAGTTCGTACGGTGATTCGGGGGACCATTCCCGGGGCCCGACCGCGGCCTCCGCCCCGCGCACGAGCAGCGCCAGCTCCCCGAGCCGCTGATGCCACCCCGCCCACAGGAGCTTGGCCACATTGGGCGCCCCGGTGTCCCCCGAACCGCCCAGTGTCCGCAGCGCGTTCCACCGCATGACCCGCAGCTCGGCCCACTGCCGCACGAGCAGCGCCCGTACGACCGGATCGGCGACCGCGTCACTGCGTACGGCGGCCCGCACGACCCGGGTCAACTCCTGCGCGAACCCGATCTGTTGGGCCAATGTGGACACCCCACGCTCGAAGCCCAGCAGGCTCATGGCCACCCGCCAGCCGTTCCCCTCGCCCCCGACGACATGCTCCACGCGCGCGTGCGCCCCGTCGAAGAAGACCTCGTTGAACTCGCTGGTGCCGGTCATCTGCCGGATGGGCCGCACCTCGATGCGCCCCGGCTGATCCATGGGGACGAGGAGGAAGGACAGCCCGCGGTGCCGGCTCGACCCGGGATCGGTGCGGGCCAGCACAAAGCACCAGTCCGCCTCGTGCGCCAGCGAGGTCCAGATCTTCTGCCCACTGATCCGGTACGTCCCGTCTCCGTCCCGCACGGCCCTGGTCCGCACCCCGGCGAGATCGGACCCGGCACCGGGCTCGCTGTACCCCTGACACCACAGCTCGTCCCCGGCGGCGACGGGAGGCAGAAACCGGGCCTTCTGCTCATCACTGCCGTGCGCGAGAAGAGTGGGCGCCAGCAACTTCTCCCCGATGTGCCCGGACCGCGCCGGCGCCCCGGACCGCGCGTACTCCTCGGCCCAGACGACCTGCTGGGTGAGGGTGGCGGTCCGGTTGCCGTACCCGGACTCACTCCAACCGAGCCCGATCCACCCGGACTTGCCGAGCGTGCGCTCCCAACCACGGCGGTCCTGAGCACCATCTACGTGCCCGTCGAGCCAGTCCCGCACCTCACTCCGGAACGCCTCGTCCTCCTCGGTGAACCCGAACTCCACGAAGGTCTCCTCTCCGCTCCGGCCCCGGAGCCCCGCCCAGGGGCGCGGGGAACTGCGCGCCCAGCCACAACGCGCCCGCAGCCGCCCACCGACGCGCACCCCTCGACGACTAGGCGCCCGGCCCCGAAAGCAACGGCATCGGATCGACTCCCACCGACCCCGGCAGGAACTCCGCGATCGACTCGGGCGTCCACCCGCCGGAGGCATACGCGGCACGCACCTCCCGCGGCTGCGCCCACACGGCGATCTTCGACCCCGCCACCGTGTACACCTGCCCGGTGATCTCCCGAGCCCGCGAGGACAGCAGATAGACCACCATCGCGGCCACGTCCTCCGGTTCCCCGATCTCCGCCAGGTCGAAGGGGACGTTCGCCGACATCCGCGTACGAGCCACCGGCGCCACCGCGTTCGCGGTCACCCCGTACTTGTGCATCGCGAGGGCCGCGCTGCGCACGAGCGAGATGATCCCGCCTTTCGCGGCGCTGTAGTTGGCCTGCGAGAAGGACCCCTGGTGGTTCCCGCTGGTGAACCCGATCAGCGTCCCGGCCCGCTGCTGCCGCATCACCGCGGAGGCCGCCCGGAAGACGGTGAACGTCCCCTTCAGGTGGGTCGCGACGACCGGATCCCACTCCTCCTCGGACATGTTGAACAGCATCCGCTCGCGCAGGATCCCGGCGACGCACACCACCCCGTCGAGCCGCCCGTAGGAGGCCAGCGCGGTGTCGACGACCCGCTGTCCGCCCGCCATGGTCGAGATGTCGTCGGCCACGGCGACGGCCTCGCCGCCGGCCGCCTCGATCTCCTTGACGACTCCGGAGGCGACCTCGCTCGTGGGCGACGCCCCGTCCACGGCGACGCCGTAGTCGTTGACGACGACCTTCGCCCCCTCGGCCGCGGCGGCCAGAGCCACCGCACGTCCGATCCCCCGCCCCGCACCGGTCACGGCGACCACCTTGCCTGCCAAGAAGTTCCCCACGCCCGGCCCCTTCCCGCGGTTTCTGACGGACCGTTAGATTTTATGACCCGTCAGATGTGCGGACACAAGCCCCGGGGAGGGCCCGATGTCACTTCCGGCCGCGTTCCACGACATCGCCAAGCGCGTCAACAACTGGGGGCGTTGGGGCGCCGACGACGAGATCGGCACCCTGAACCTGATCACCGACGAGGTCGTCCGCGAGGCCGTGGCGACGGTCCGCACCGGGCACCGGGTCCCTCTGGCGCTCCCCCTGAAGCAGGACGGCGTGCAGACCGGGATGATGCCGGGCCGGGTCAACCCCCTCCACTCGATGGTGCAGATCAACCAGGAGCTCTTCGGCCCGGGGACGGTCGCGTGCAGCGACGACGTCGTGACCATGGGCCTCCAGGCGGCCACCCACTGGGACGCGCTCACCCACGCCTCGCACTCGGGGATGCTCTACAACGGCCGTCCGGCCGGCACCATCACCCCGCACGGCGGCGCCGAGTTCAGCGGCATCGACAAGGCGCGGCACGTCGTCTCGCGCGGGGTGCTCCTCGATGTGGCCCGCGCGCGGGGCGTGGCGCGGCTCGACGGGGGGCACGCGGTGACGCCGGAGGACCTGGAGGCGGCCGAGGAGCTCGCGGGCACGCGCGTGCGTGCCGGGGACGTCGTGCTCGTACGGACCGGGCAGATCCAGGCGTACCTGGCGGCGGACCGGGAGGCGTACGCCTACCCCTCGCCCGGCCTGTCGGTCCGCACTCCGGAGTGGTTCCACGCGCGCGACGTGGCGGCGGTCGCCAATGACACCCTGACCTTCGAGGTCTTCCCGCCGGAGATCGAGGACCTGTGGCTGCCGGTACACGCGCTGGACCTGGTGGAGATGGGGATGCTCCAGGGCCAGAACTGGAACCTGGAGGAATTGTCCACAGCCTGTGGAGAAGAGGGGCGCTACACGTTCCTACTGTCGGCGATGCCCGAGCCGTTCGTCGGCGGCACCGGAACGCCGGTGGCCCCGGTGGCGATCCTCTGAGGGGTCGGTCGGCGGCGCGCGCAGGCCCGCCCCGAGCTCGACATCGCGCGCCGCCGTCATCGACTCCCCTGCGCCCTGGGGGAGTCGACACCGCCTCACGATCCACTCTCGTCGAGGACCTCCGTCACCGAGGCCCTCGGCGTCCCCTCGCGGCGAATCGCTGACACCAGCGTGATCAATCGAACACATTGCGTCAACACCGCCCAGCCGAATAGTGACTTACGTCCGGTTTCGCACCGCCGCGCACCGATGCACCCCCCGGCGCACCGGCACACCGCAAGGAGGGACGGGCCCGGTTTCTGCAACCATGCGCCGGGCGATTTCCCGGGCGGGGGGGCGAGCGCCGCGCTCCGTGCGCCGGACGGGTTCCGGGCCCCGGGTTGGGCGAGTTGTCGACCATGGACAGGTCGAATGGGCGACCAGGGACAGGCCGGGTCCGCGACCAAGGGCCGGGCGGGCTGGCGGCCACCGGCCGGACACGTCCGCCACCACCGGCCGGGCAGGCCCGGGGACACCACGGCGGACAGGCCCAGAGACACCATGACGGGCAGGCCCTGAGAGCCCGCGACGAGGAGGCCCGGGGACGGACCACCGCCGGTCACACCGCCTCGAACGCCAGCCCCTCATAGGCCGCGGCCTCGATGTCGTAGACCTTCGTGTCCTGCCGCGGCCGCTCGCTGCGGTCGAGTTCGCACCAGATGCTCTTGCCGGCACCCTCCCGGCTCCAGCCCCAGCGGTCGGCGAGGCCGTCGACCAGGGCGAGGCCACGGCCGCCGGTCGCGTCGCCGTCCACCCACCGCGGCACCGGGGCCAGACCGCTGCGGTCGGCCACCTCCAGGCGGACGGGTACCGTCTCCGACTCCGCCTCCCCGCCCGGCAGGGACAGCCGCAGCACGGCAGGCCGACCGGTGTGCACCACGGCGTTGGTGACCAGTTCGGACACGAGCAGGATCAGGGTCTCGGCGAGCGGTTCGTCGGCCCCCACCCCGGATCCGACGAGCCGCGCGCGGGCCCACCGCCGGGCTCGCCCCACTTCTGCGGGGTCGGGCCGGATCTCCAGCTGCACTTGAAGCACCTGCACCGCTCACACCATCCGAACCGGCGGGCCCATGGCCTCGCGCCTCACGAGGGCCACGATCGTAGCCATTTTTTTCATGGCCAGAACGATGGCCAAAGCCGGGGTCACAGAACGTGAGTCCCTTACGAGACAGCATGGTTGACGTACAGTCACGCCAACAAGCGCTTCGGGCATATTCCAGCGCGAAGGAGTACCCGTGCGGGATACTGTGCGACGCTCGCGGCGGGGAGTCGAACAGGCAGCAGGTCCAGGCCCATCCGCCCTGCGAGCAGCGGCGCGCACCGCCGGGTCCGGCGCGGCCCCATCGGCAACACCGGCATGGCTCAGGCTCCGAACCACTCGCATCTCACACAAGGTACCGGAGCAGGGCGCCGACTCCAGGACGTGACGAGTCACACATAGGACACAACCCGATATCAACGCTCCGTGATTCCGGTATGCCACAATCCGCGACATCCGCACCGGGCGCCCCGGAGACCGGCAGCCCGTGGGCGCCTCAGGCCAGCAGATCGACGGCGAGCGACTCCTCGCTCTCCGCACCGCCGCCGCCCCGCCGGGCCCGCACCCAGGCCCGCTTCAGCAGCAACTGCACCTCGCACTCCCAGGTGAACCCCATCCCGCCGTGCACCTGGAGGCAATCCCGGGCACCCCGTTCGGCCGCCTCGTCGGCCAGCAGCCGGGCCGCGGCGATGTCCACCGGGTCGGCGGTCACGGCGGCGGCGTACACCGCGGCCCGTGCCGTCTCCGCCCGCACCAGCATCCCCGCGCACAGATGCTTGACCGCCTGGAACGCCCCGATCGGCTGCCCGAACTGCTCCCGTGTCCGGGCGTGTTGGACGGCCAGCTCGCACGCGCGCGTGGCCGTTCCCAGCTGCTCGGCGGCGGTGAGCAGCACGGCGACCGGATCGACGGCGACCGCGCCTGCCCCGGGCACCCGGTGCAGCGGGGTGAGCGGATCCACCGACTCCAGGGGTACGGCCCCGGTGGCGTCGCCGCGCACGACGTCCGCCGCGTCCAGCCACTCCACGAGCCCGCCGGAATCGACGCCGGCCACCACGACCTCCCCGTCGGCTGCCCCGGCCACGACCCCCGCAGCGAGGTGGGTCGCCACGAGGGGCCCCGGCAGCAGCACGCGCCCCGCCTCCTCGAACGCCAACACGGCCTCCGGCAAACCGAGTCCGACCCCACCGCCCGCCTCCGGCACCCGCAGCGAGAAGAACCCGGCGGCCCCGAGCTCCCGCCAGAGCCCTCGGTCCAGACGTGGATCTTCCACGGAGGTCCGCAGCGTCTCCCCGTCGAAGCGCCGCGAGAGCAACCCCCGCAGGGCGGTACGCAACGCACGTTGATCATCGGTTAGTTGAAACCGCATCCCACAGGCCCTTCTCGACGCCGACGGCGATGACCCACTCAGGGGCGCGGGGCTGCATCGATATGCGGCTCCGCCTCGTGGGCGCGACCAGCCACAGACGACCCGCACCCGGCACTCAACCGCTACCGCCCCTTCGGCAGGCCAAGAATCCGCTCAGCCACGATGTTCCGCTGAATCTGAGACGTCCCCGCCGCGATCGTGTACGACAACGACGACAACCGCTCCCTCACCCACCCACGCCCGAGATCCAGCGACTCCACCCCCAGCACCTCCGACGCCACGTCGTACAACTCCTGCCGCGCATGCGAATACCGGAGCTTGAAGACGGAACCCCCCACCCCCGGCACCCCACCACTCGCCTCCGCCTCGCTCACGTTCCACTGCGTGAGCCGCCACAGCGCCCGGAACTCCGCGTTGAGCCGCCCCAACCGCCGCCGCACAGAAGGGTCGTCCCAGCGCCCGTTGTCCCGGGCCTCCGCGGCGACCGAACGCAGCACCCGTCGGCAGGCGACCACCTCCCCCACGAACGCCGTCCCGCGCTCGAAGGACAGCGTCACCATGGTCACGCGCCAGCCGTCGTTCTCCTCGCCCACCCGGTTCGTCACCGGCACCCGCACCTCGTCGAGGAAGACCTCGGCGAACTCGGTGGACCCGGCGAGCGTCCGCAGGGGCCGTACCTCGACCCCGGGCGCGGACATCGGCATGGCCAGCCAGGTGATCCCGCGATGCTTCGGGGCCGCCGGATCGGTCCGCACCAACAGCTCGCACCAGTCGGCCACTTCGGCGTGCGAGGTCCAGATCTTGGAGCCGGTCACCACGTAGTCGTCGCCGTCCCTGCGGGCGCGCGTGCGCAGCGAGGCGAGGTCGCTGCCGGCGTCCGGCTCGCTGAAGCCCTGGCACCAGACCTCTTCGCCGCGCAGGATGGGCGGCAGCCAGCGCTCCCGCTGCCCGGCGGTGCCTTCGGCGGCGACGGTCGGCCCGGCGTGCAGCAGTCCGACGAACCCGGCGCCCACATAGGGCGCGCCCGCGGTCTCGGTCTCCTCCAGGAAGATCAGCCGCGTGGTCGGCGAGGCGTCCCAATGCACGTGCGCGTACCCGGCGTCGTAGAGCATGCGCTGCCAGCCGAGGTCGTAGGCCCTGCGCCCGGGCCAGTCCTGCGGGGACGGCTTCGGCGGGAGCGTGGGGAGCGCCTTGGCGAGCCACTCCCGCAGCCGCGCCCGGAACTCCTCCTCCTCCGGCGTGTACGCGAGGTCCATGACAGCCGCCCCTACCTGATGAACCGTCAGATTCTGGCAGGCTAAGTCCCGCACCCCTGGACCGACAAGGCATCGAGCCCTACGCTCTGCCCACGATCTGACGATCCGTCAGCTCCATTGCTCCACCGAGGGGGCCGCCGTGACCGACACCGCCCACGCGCTCAGCGCGTCCCGCACCCTGTGGGAGCTGGTCGCCCGCCGCGCCGACCTGACCCCCGACCGCCCGGTCCTCCTCCAGGACGACCGCACGCTCACCTTCGGCGAACTGCGCGCGCGGGCCGAGCGGGTGGCGGCCGGCCTGTACGACATGGGCGTACGCCCCGGCACGGTCGTCGCCTGGCAGCTGCCCACCCGTATCGAGACGGCCCTGCTCTCCTTCGCCCTCGCCCGCCTGGGCGCCGTGCAGTCGCCGGTCATCCCCTTCTACCGGGACCGTGAAGTCGGTTTCGCCCTCAGGGAGTCGAAGGCGGAGTTCTTCGCGGTGCCGGGCGTCTGGCGCGGCTTCGACCACACGGAGATGGCCCGGCGGCTCGGCGCCAAGGGGATCTTCGAGGCGTACGACGACCTCCCGGACGGCGATCCGGCCGTCCTGCCCGCCCCGCCCGCCGACGGCACCTCGGTCCGGTGGATCTACTGGACCTCGGGGACGACCTCCGACCCGAAGGGCGTGCTGCACACGGACCGTTCGCTGATCGCGGGCGGCTCCTGCCTGGCCCACGCGCTGCGCCTGACGCCGGACGACGTGGGGTCGATGGCCTTCCCCTACGCCCACATAGCGGGCCCTGACTACACCGTGATGCTGCTGCTGTACGGCTTCCCGGCGGTGATGTTCGAGCAGTTCGCGCTGCCGGAGGCCCTGGAGGGCTACCGCAGGCACGGGGTCACGGTGGCGGGCGGTTCGACGGCGTTCTACTCGATGTTCCTGGCAGAGCAGCGCAAGCAGCCCGGCGTTCCGGTGATTCCCACGCTGCGGCTGCTGGCCGGTGGCGGGGCGCCCAAGCCGCCGGAGGTCTATCACGCCGTCGTACGGGAGTTGGGGGTGCAGCTCACCCACGGGTACGGCATGACCGAGGTGCCGATGATCACCATGGGGGCGCCGGACGACACGGTGGAGAACCTGGCGACGACCGAGGGCAGGCCGCCGGAGGGGATGTCCGTGCGGATCGTGGACGGGGAGGTGCGCCTGAAGGGGGAGGCCGTGTGCCAGGGGTATCTCGATCCGGCGCAGACGGCGGAGGCCTTCGACGAGCAGGGCTATCTGCGCACGGGCGACCTCGGGCACCTCACCGCGACCGGCCATCTCGTGCTCACCGGACGGCTCAAGGACGTGATCATCCGCAAGGGCGAGAACATCTCGGCGAAGGAGATCGAGGACCTGCTGGCCGCGCATCCGGCCGTGGGGGACGTGGCGGTGGTCGGCCTGCCGGACGCCGAGCGCGGGGAACGCGTGTGTGCCGTGGTGGAACAGCCCGAGGACGCCGCGGAGTTGACCCTGGGCGCCGTGACGGAGTACCTGCGCGCGCAAGGGCTGTCGACGCACAAGCTGCCGGAGCAACTGGAGATGGTGGACGCCCTGCCACGCAACGAGACCCTGCGCAAGGTCCTCAAGTACAAGCTGCGGGAGCGCTTCGGGGGCCGGTGACGCAGCGCCGCCCGTCCGGGAGGTGCCCCCGCCCGACATCGGCACCGCCCGTCAGGGCCGTGCCCGCAGTCGGCCCGATCCGTCGGACAGGCCCTGGCCGACGCTACTCGGGGACCGTGAAGTAGCGGGCGAAGGCGGGCACGATCTCGGCCTCGCCGACCTTGCCGTCGCCGTCGGTGTCCAGACCGGCGGCGACCGTGCCCGCGAGGTCCTCGGCGACGCCCAGGATCCTGAGCACCCGCGCGGTGTCCGCCACGGTGGCGCGTCCGTCGCCGTCCTGGTCGGCCACGTCGATCGCCGCGTGCAGGAAGGGGCGGGCGATCTCGGCGAACCGGTCCGGGTTGTCGCGCAGCCGCTTGACCGCGCCGTTCACGAACTCGTCCCGGGTGATCCGCTGGTCGCCGTCCCGGTCCGCGATCCCGGCCATCCCCTGCCAGAACGCCTCCGCGCCGGCGTACAGCGCCTGCCCCTTGTCGGAGCGTGCCGTGGCGCCGAACTCGGCGAGCAGCGCCTTCGCCGCCACATTGAAGTCCTCGCGGTCGATGTAGCCGTTGCCGTCCTGGTCGAAGGTGACGAACCGGCCGGCGATCCTGCGTGCGTACTCGCTGCTGACCATGTCTTCTCGGACCGCCTCACATCGCATCGGGGGCATCTCGCTCGGAGCGTACGACGCGCGTGACGCCCCGGGGGCCGGAAGGGGGCCGTTGTGCCAGGACCGGGGGAATTTCGGGACAACCGTGTGGCAGAGGGGGACCTTATGCGGAGGGGGACCTCATGCGGACAGTGGTCCCGCCTCCTCGTCGGTCGCCGAGTCCACGTCCGGGTGGACGTCGAACAGGCGGCGCACGCCCAGCGCCCCGAGGACGCGGTTGACGTGGGAGCCGTCGGGGGCGCCCTCGGCCGGCAGGATCAGGCGCAGTTCGCCCCGGCAGGAGCGGATCAGGCGGCGGGAGGCTATGAGGACACCCACCCCGCTGGAGTCACAGAAGTACACGTCGGAGAGGTCGAGGACGAGACTGTGACGGCCCTCGGCCACCACGTCGTGGACGTGCTGGCGGAGCACCGGTGAGGTCACCAGGTCCAGCTCGCCCGACACGCTGAGCACGGCCCAGTCGCCCTGCTCGTCGCCGGTCACTTTGAACGCCACCACCATGCCCTTCATCCGCCGGTAAACAAACGGAGGCTATACCTACGCTTCCGTGCAGCGCTGCTGCCCAGCGGCCGTTCCCTGAAACACAGACCGAGAAACAGAAACCGTTTGAAAGAGGCTTGTTTTAGTCGACTTCGATCCTGTTCGATCGTGCCTGATCAGAGAGCGACTGGGTAGGCAAGGTCCACTACCACTCGCGGGCCCTCGGGGGGCGCGCATTGGAACAAAGGGGCGTGCGCTGTCGGGGGTGCCGACTACATTCGAGGAGACGGTGGGCTCAGGCTTGACTCGGACACTCCAGGGGTGAGGGGGCCGTATGGCGAAGAAGGACGCACCACCCCGCTGGGACCGCAAGATGCAGCAGCGGCTCGCACGCGGTGAGGCGGCCGCCCTGGCCGAGTTCTACGACCGTTTCGCTTCACTTGTGCACGGACTCGCCCACCGCGTGCTCGGCGACGAACGCGCCGCCGACGGCATCACCCGGGACGTCTTCGCCCACGTCTGGGAACACCCCGAGACCTACGACCCCAAGCAGGGCCCGCTGCGCTCATGGGTCGCCGGACTGACCCACCGCCTGGCCGTGCAGCGGCTGCGCGCCACCGAGACCGCCGCGCTCACCCAGGGCGGTGAGGGCGCGGTCGCCGACACCGAGGAGCTCGAGCGCAAGGTGCACCGCGCCTCCGTCGCCGCCCGCGCCGACTACATCGTCCAGGCCATGCCCACCCCGCTGCGGGCCGCCCTGGAGCTCGCCTACTTCCAGCGCCGCGACTACCGTCAGGCCGCCGCCGACCTCAGCATCACCGAGGACGAGGCCCGCCGCCGCCTGCGCCTCGGCCTGCAACTCCTGTCGACCGCCCACGACACCGGGGCGCCCGGCGCTCCGCCGGGATACGGGGGCGCGGCGTGAGCGACCGTTTCGAGGCGTACGACGAGCACGACGAGGATCCCGACAAGGGAACCGGCGACGACAACGAGGAGCGGAGCACACCCGTGGGCAGCTCAGGCCACGGCAGCGAAGGCGGCTCGGGCGACGGCACCGACGACGGCGACGGCCCCTCCGACCGGCCGCACCAGCCGCCCCGCATACCCCTGCCCCGTGCCTCCGTCGAGGACACCGGCCGCCCGCTGCCCGAGCTGGACGAGCTCCCGCCGCCCGCGCCCCTCGTGCTGGAGCACCAGGTGCTGAAGTCGCTGCTCGGGGCCTGGGCGCTGGCCGCGTGCTCCGCGGAGGAGACGGCCGCCGTGGAGGACCACCTCGGCGACTGCGGCTCCTGCGCCGAGGAGGCACTGCGGCTGCGCGGGGCCGTCGGGCTGCTCCAGCGCCCGGAGAGCCTCGACCTGGACCCCGGTCTGCGCACCCGCGTCCTGGACAGCTGCCTGGAGCGCCGCCCGCCACGCATCCCGATCCCGAAGTGGGCCCTGCCCTACGACGCCGAGACCGCCCGTCTCGACGCCCTGCTCCAGGACTTCGGCGACGCCGAGTGGCACGCCCCGGTGCGGCTGCGCTGGTTCGACGCCGACGAGGCCACGAGCCGCCGTACGACGGTCGCCGGGGTGATGGCCCACCTGCTGTCGGTCGACGGTCTCGTCGCGGTCGCGCTGGGACTGGACGACCCCATGGGCGAGGTCCCCGCGGACGCGCCCACCCCGGCCGGCCGCACCGAGGCCTACTGGCGCGCCTCGCACTTCCCGCCGACCCGCTCGGTCCGCACCCCCTGGCGTGAGCAGAGCCACGACCTCGTACGCACGGTGTCCTTCACCGGCGGCACCACCGGGAAACTGACCGTGCCCTACGGCGACTTCTCGCTGCCGCTGCATGACGCGATGCTGGACCGGGCCTTCGAGTGCTGGGTCCATGCGGAGGACATCGCGGACGCGGTGGACTACCCCTACGAGCCGCCGTCCCCGCGCCACCTGAACCGCATGATCGACCTGGCCGCGCGGATGCTTCCCGCGGTGCTGGCGGACCGGCGCCAGAAGGGGCTGGCGGCACCGGCCCACGGACGGCACCTGGTTCCGGCGGGTGGGCCCGGCCGCACCCTGCGTCTGGAGATCGAGGGCCATGGGGGCGGAGAGTGGCTGATCCCTCTCGACTCCCCCGCGGCGATGGGCTCGGCGGAGCATGAGGTGGCCCATGTGGCCCTCGACGGCGTGGAGTTCTGCCGGCTGGCCGCCGGCCATGTGCCTCCGGCGGATGCGGCGGCGGGGCAGGTGGGCGACCGGGACGCGATCAGGGACGTCCTGTACGCGGCGGCGAGCATGAGCCGGATGTAGGGGGTGGTCGCGGTTTCGTCGGCGGCCGCGGCCGAGCGGGGCTTCTCGCGCAGTTCCCCGCGCCCCTGAAAGAGCTGACCTGCACGCACCTCAGGGGCGCGGGGAACTGCGCGAGCAACCACGAACCACCCGCACCCGCCTCACAACCAGCAGCCCCGAGCTCTCAGGCGAACACGACGGTCCGCCGCCCGTTCAGCAGAATCCGACGCTCGGCATGCCACTTCACGGCCCGCGCCAGCGCCTGGCACTCCACGTCCCGCCCGATCGCCACCAGCTGGTCCGGCGTCACGTCGTGGCCCACCCGCTCGACCTCCTGCTCGATGATCGGCCCCTCGTCGAGGTCGGCGGTCACATAGTGCGCCGTCGCACCGATCAGCTTCACACCCCGCGCATGAGCCTGGTGATAGGGCTTCGCGCCCTTGAAGCTCGGCAGGAAGGAGTGGTGGATGTTGATGATCCGGCCGCTGAGCTGCTTGCACAGGTCGTCGGAGAGGACCTGCATGTACCGGGCGAGGACGACCAGTTCGACGTCCTGCTCCCGCACCAGCTCCAGCAGCCGCGCCTCCGCCTCGGCCTTGTTCTCCCGTGTCACCGGAATGTGGTGGAAGGGAATGTTGTACGACCCCACGAGCTCGGCGAAGTCGGTGTGGTTGGAGACCACGGCGGCGATGTCCACCGGGAGGGCCCCGATCCGCGCGCGGAACAGCAGGTCGTTCAGGCAGTGCCCGAACTTGCTGACCATGAGCACGATCCGCATCCGGTCCTCGGCCCGGTTGATCTGCCAGTCCATGTGGAAGGAGTCACCGATCGCCGCGAAGGACGCCCGCAGCTTGTCCACGGTGACCGGGGCCTCCGCCGAGAAGTGGACGCGCATGAAGAACAGACCCGTGTCGTGGTCGCCGAACTGCTGGCTGTCCTCGATGTTGCAGCCGGTCATGAAGAGGTAGCTCGACACGGCGTGCACGATGCCCTGCTTGTCGGGGCAGGACAGGGTCAGGACGTACTGCTCGGCCGGGGCCTCGGCCCGGGGGGACTGCGCGTTCATGCAGGACAGGGTCGCATATCCGCCGCCGCCGCAGACACCGCGTCCGTCACGCGGACCGGGTCATGATCTGGAGCACCTGGAGCGTGCGCGGCGGTGCGTCCGGGTCCTCCCCGTCGGCCGCCGCCATCCGCACGTGCGCGTCCCGCGCCGCGCGCACCGCGTCCGGCCAGCCCGGGTTCTCCATGTACACGGAGACGGGGGCGTCGGGGCCGACCTGGTGCATGATCCGCAGCACGCGCAGCACGGCGGTGTCGACGAGGGCCGCCTCCTGGGAGTCCCGGAAGATCGTGCCGACGTACTTCTCGGCGGACCAGTTGTCCAGCCAGGTGTCCTCGACGAGGCGGTACACGGCGTCGGTGACGTCCCCGTACCCCTCGACACCGGTCAGCCAGACGTTCTGCTGGAACGCGGGGTCGGAGAGCATGTGCAGCGCGGAGCGCACATTGCTGCGCCAGCGCCACCACGGCATGTCGTTCAGTGGCATGCCGCCCATGGTGGAGGAGCGACGGCCGCGACGGGAAGAGTTCTCCGAACCTTGCACGGTCACCGATCGTACGTTCTCGCCCGAACGTGCCCACCAGGCCCCCGCTGTTCACCTTTACGTCACCGTTCATTGACCCAGGGTCACTTTCGAGTTGGCGGTGTGACGGAAGCGTGTAGGCCCATGACCGGTAGGCGACGCATCCGCAGCACCTTCCTCCCCCGGCACCACCGTCCCGTCCGAGCCCTCGCCCTCGCGGCGGGGGCACTGACCGCCGGTGCCTCGCTCGTCACCGGTTGCGGGGTGGTCCCCGGTACCACGGGGGGCTCCGGGGACGACCCGATCAAGGTCATGACCTGGGCCCCCTCGGACACCGAGGCGACCAACAAGCCCGGCATGCCCGCCTTCGCCGAGGCCTACGCCCGCTGGATCAACGCCAGAGGCGGCCTCAACGGCCGTAAACTGACCGTCCTGACCTGCAACGACAAGAACAACGGCGTGGGCGCCGCGAAGTGCGCCCGGCGCGCGGTCAAGGAGCACGTCGTCGCGGTCGTCGGCTCCTACAGCCAGTACGCCGACTCCTTCTTCCCGCCCCTGGAAGGCGCGGGCATCCCCTACATCGGCGGCTACGGCGTCACCAACGCCGAGTTCACCAGCCCGCTCTCCTACCCGGTCAACGGTGGCCAGCCCACCCTGCTCGCCGGCCTCGGCAAGGAGCTCGCCCGGGACTGCGGCAACGTCACCCTCGTACGGCCCGACACCATCGCGGGCGACGAGCTGCCGGTGCTGCTGGACTCCGGGCTGACGACCGGCGGGCACCGGGCCGCCGCCGACGTGCGGGCCGCGGACGACGCCAGCGAGTACTCGGCGCAGTCCACGAAGGCGCTCGCCGGCTCCGGTGCGGCGGCCGGCTCCGGTGCGGCGGCCGGCTCCGGTGCGGCGGCCGGCTCCGGTGCGGCGGCCGGCTCGGGTGCGGCGAAGGAGAAGGAGGGGTGCGTCGTGCCCGCGCTGGGCGACCGCACCAGCACCTTCATGGACTCCTTCCGGCGCGCCCGTGCCGAGTACCCGCGGGTGCGGACGGCCATGGCGATGGGCAGCGTCGACCAGACGGAGATCGACGCGTCCGGCGGGGCGTCGGGGCCCTACGAGGGGTCGTACATCACCGGCTGGTACCCGGTGGCGAGCGACGCCCGCTGGGGCGGGATGAAGAAGGTCATCAAGGAGGAGGCCTTCGACGACAACCGCATCGACTCGGCGGACGCGGGCGTGCAGACGACCTGGATCGCCTACACGGTGTTCAGGAAGGCCGTCGAGTCGCTCGGCGGCGGCGAGGTGACCGCCGACAGCGTGCGCGGCACGCTCAACGACGGCCTGAGCATCCCGACCGGCGGGCTGACGCCGACGCTCCGGTGGCCCCGGGACACCTGGAACGCCACGAACCACCTCGCGTCCATCGGCTTCCCGCGCATGGTCAACGCCAACGTGACGCTCCAGGTCGTGCGTCAGGGCCGGCTCGTGGCGGCCCACAAGGGCTTCACCGACGTGACGCAGACCCTCCGGCACGCCGACATCGACTGAGGCGGCCGGGGCGACACCCGGGCGGGGGTGCGGAAGGCGCCCCCGCCCTGCCTCTCACAGCTGGGTCGACGAGCGCTCCGTCAGGCTGTACTTCTTCGCGATGGCGTTCCACAGCCGGGCCGCCCTGGCCTTCTCGGTGCTGGCGGTGCCGCTGTCCCGGTTGCCGGCCGCGGTCTCTCTCGTGATGCGGGCCTGGCCCTTCTTGCAGCCCTTCCGGCCGGCCGCCTGGTCGGCCCAGGCCGCGTAGTGGTTGTCCGCGGACGCGGACGCCCGCCAGGCGCTGGTGAGCGCCTCGGTCAGCTCGGCGTGGCTCGGCAGCTGGTCGACCGCGAGCCCCTTGAGCCGGGTCACCAGGCCGGTGCGCTGGCCCGCCGCCGCCCGCAGGTCCTGGGCCGCCTGGCCGAGGTTCTTGCAGGACTTGACGTTCGCCACCGCGTTGATCACCGAGGAACGGCTGTTGCCGCTGTCGGCGAGCAGCTTGTCCAGCTCCACGGCCTGCGCCTTCGCCGCGTCGGCGGCCGGAGCGGACGAGCCCTCGCTCGCCGGGGCCGTCGCCGACACGGTCTGGTTCTTGTCGCCGCCGCCCCCGCCGCCTCCGCCGCCGGCGAGCAGCGCGCCCGCGCCGATGCCGAGCACGACGATGCCGACGCCCACGGCGGCGAGGACCGGCACCCGCGACCGCCCGCGGCCACCCCGGCCGCCGTCGTCGTATCCGTCACCGCCCGGCGGGACGTACGGCGGCTGCGGGGCGCCGTACGACGGCTGCGGGGCCCCGTAGGGGGGCTGTGCGGCCTGCTGCCCGTCGAAGCGCGGCAGCTGCTGGGTGGAGGAGGCGCCGCCGTCCGTGCTCTGGGCGCGGAAGAGGTTGTCGAAGTCGGAGGGCGGCTGCCGGTCGCCGCCGGCCTGACCGGGCACGGGCGGGATGTACTGGGTGGCCTGGGCGTCGGGGCCGTAGCCGGGCTGGGCGCCGTAGGCGGCCTGGGGGTGCTGCCCCGCTTCGGGCGGGAGGGCGCCGGGGCGCACCGGCGGGATGAACTGCGTGGCGCCTTCGTCGGCACCTGCCGGGACCGGCGGGATGAACTGGGTCGCACCCTCGTCGGCGGCGGCCGGGACGGGCGGGATGAACTGCGTGGCGCCCTCGTGGGCGGGCGGGGCCGGACTAGACGGGAGGGGTTGGCCGACCGGAGGGAGGTAGTAGGAGGTCGGCTCGTCGGTGTCGTAGCCGGGCCTGGGCTGCTGCTGCGCGGTGCCGGGGGCCTCGTAAGGTGCGACCTGACCCTGCTGCGGGGGCAGCGGCTGGGACTGCGCGGCGGGCGCCGACGGGAGGGGTTGGCCGACCGGCGGAAGGTAGTACGACGTCGGCTCGTCGGTGTCGTAGCCCCGCGCGGGCTGCTGCTGCGGCAGCGGCCGGGACGGTGTGCCGCCGGGCTGCTGGGAGGTGTCGGCGGGCTGTTGGGGGGCGTTCCAGGTCTGGGTGGTCGGCTGCGACCAGTCCTGGGCGGGCGGCTGGGTCTGCCCCTGCTGGTCGGGGCCCCACGAGGAGCCCCAGGCCTGAGCGCTGGGCGGCTGGCTGTAGCCCGTGCCCGCGGAGGACCCGCCGTACGCCCCGTCGGACGCCGGACCGGACGGGTCCGACTGCGGAGAGCCGCCGTACCCGCCGTGCGGCGGGCCGCCGTAGCCGGACGACTGCGGCGGGGCGCCGTAACCGGGCTGCGGGGCACCGTAGGAGCCCGTCTGTCCCGGCAGCAGGGGTTCCCCGCCGTCGGAGGGCAGCACGATGCCTTCGCGCGCTTCGCGCGCCGAGGGCTGCTCGCCCTGTCCACTCTGCGTCACCGGGACTCCTACTAATGGGGGAACTTCGGAATCGTCGTGTAACGCTACCGGGTACCCCGAGCCCGGTGCCACGTAGCACAGGACGTGACCTGCGTCCCTGTGACCGCAGTAACAGTTCTCTGGTGATCACGTGACGATTCCGGGCCCTTGACGCTGTGCTCGTCCTCCCTATGCGGCCGCCTGAAGGTCGAGCCGGGCCCCGAACTCCCGGACGACGGCCTCGTCCCGGAACGGCTCCAGGCGCTGCTGGAAGTCGTCGAGGTACTCCGCGCCCCGGTTGGAGCGGACGGTCTCCAGCAACTCCACCGCTTTCAGGCCGGTGTTGCAGGCCTGCTCGATCTCGCGCTGCTGCACCTGCGCGGTGGCGAGCAGGACGTAACCGATCGCCCTGCGGCGCGCCTTGTTCTCCGGGAGCCCGTCCAGGGACTCCTGGGCGCACCGCGCCGCCGCGTCGGCCTGACCGAGGTCACGGTGGCAGTGCGCCAACTCGTCGGCCAGATAGGCCTCGTCGAAGTGCGCGATCCACGCCGGGTCGTCACCCGAGGAGGGATCAGCCGCCTCCAGCGCGGTCACGGCCCGCGCCGACGCCGCCTGGGTCGCGCGCACGTCGCCCATGAGCGCGTGCCCGCGCGCCTCCGCCGCGAGGAACATGGCCTCCGCACGCGGTGTCACCCGGCCCCGCGCCCCTTCCTGCGCCGCCCGCGCCAACTGGGCGATCTCGCGCGGGTTTCCGAGCTGTGCGGCGAGGTGGCTCATGGACGCGGCGAGCACATAGCCGCCGTACCCGCGGTCACCGGCCGCCTGCGCGAGCCGCAGCGCCTGGATGTAGTACCGCTGGGCCAGGCCCGGTTGACCGGTGTCGATCGCCATGTATCCGGCGAGCTCGGTCAGCCGGGCCACCGCGGCGAACAGGTCGCGCCCGACGGCCTCCCGGTACGAGCCCGCGAGCAGCCCGGAGACCACGCTGTTGAGGTAGTGCACGACGACCGGGCGGACATGCCCGCTGCCGTACTGGTGGTCGAGGTCGACCAGGGCCTGGGTCATCGCGCGCACGGCCGCCACGTCGGACTGGCCGACGCGCGGGCCCGCCTGGCGTGCCACCTGCGCGTCGGGCGAGGAGATCAGCCAGTCCCGGCTCGGCTCGACCAGCGCGGACGCGGCGACCGAGGAGCCGGACAGGAAATCCCGTCGCCCCACGTCACTGCGCCACAGCTCACACACCTGCTCGATGGCGCCCAGCACCGTCGGTGAGAACTGGAGGCCGACACCGGAGGCGAGGTTCTTGCCGTTGGCCATGCCGATCTCGTCGATCGTGACCGTACGGCCGAGCTTGCGCCCGAGCGCTTCCGCGATGATCGCGGGCGCCCTGCCCCGCGGCTGCTGTCCCCGTAGCCAACGGGCCACGGACGTCTTGTCGTAGCGCAGGTCGAGGCCGTGCTCGGCGCCGCACATGTTGACCCGGCGGGCGAGCCCGGCGTTCGAGCACCCCGCCTCCTGGATGAGCGCTTGCAGCCGTTCGTTCGGCTGCCGCGCGACGAGTGGCCTTGCGGCCATGGCGTACCCCCTGTGGCTGCGGTGCCTGCCCACGCACCGAGTTGACGTGTCTTCCACTCCCGGACCTCGTCGGTGTGAACGAAAAGATCCGGCCGTGAAGATCAATGCCCCGCGGAGACAGCTAAAATGCGAGGCATGCGAGGATTGCCGGGGTAAAGGCGGAAGCCTGCCCCGTTCGTGGCTACCCAGCTCACGCCCCGGCCCCTCCCGCGCGCCCCCACACGTGCATCCATGCGCCCCAGATGCCGAATCAATGCTCCTCCCCCGCGCGCGCTACAGCCGTAACCCGAGGTGGGCGCGGGAGTTGTGTTGAGCGTGGAAGAGACGATCGCGGGCCCCGAGGCCGCTCAGATTCCGAAGCAGCGCGGGGAATCGCTGCTGGAGACAGCCGTACGATACGCCGAGGAGCGCCACTGGGACGTCTTTCCCGGCACCTGGCTGGAAGCCGTCGACGGGGTGCAGCGCTGCTCCTGCGGTGACACCGCGTGCGCCTCCCCCGGGGCGCACCCCGCGCGCGAGGACTGGGCGACGCAGGCCACGGGCAGTGCGACCGTCGCGCGCCGGATGTGGCAGAAGCAGCCGGCGGCGTCGATCCTGCTGCCGACGGGGCGGACCTTCGACGCGATCTCCGTCCGGGACACGGCCGGCTTCCTCGCGCTGGCCCGCATGGAGCGCATGGAACTGACCCTCGGTCCCGTCACGCTGACGCCCGACCGCCGGATGCACTTCTTCGTGCTGCCGGGCGCGACGGCGAAGGTGCCGGACCTCGTGCGCCGGCTCGGGTGGGCCCCCTCGTCCCTCGACCTCGTGGTGCTGGGCGAGGGGTCGTTCGTCGCCGCTCCCCCGACCCGCTACGGGTCGTCCGGAGCCGTGCAGTGGGCCTGCCGTCCCACGGCCGCGAACCGCTGGCTGCCGGACGCCGAGGAGCTGATCTCCCCGCTCGCCTACGCGTGCGGTCGGGACAGGTGAGGTGCGCGCCTAGAGTGGGCGTCCATGACGTCGGCTGTGAGTGTGCGGGGGCTCTGGAAGCGGTTCGGGCAGCAGGTTGCCGTAGCCGGGATTGATCTGGAGCTTCCCGCCGGGAAGTTCATCGGGCTCGTCGGGCCCAACGGGGCCGGGAAGACCACGACTCTCTCCATGGTGACCGGGCTGCTGCGGCCCGATCAGGGGTCCGTCTCCGTCGTCGGGCACGACGTGTGGCGGGACCCGGTGGCGGTGAAGGCCCGGATCGGGGTGCTGCCCGAGGGACTGCGGCTGTTCGAGCGGCTCTCCGGGCGGGAACTGCTCGCCTACTCCGGGCGGTTGCGGGGGCTGCCCGGGGGCGAGGTCGACCGGCGGGCCGCGCAGCTGCTCGACGTGCTGGACCTCGCGGGGGCCCAGCACAAGCTGGTCGTCGACTACTCGACCGGGATGCGCAAGAAGATCGGGCTCGCGGCCGCCCTGCTCCACAATCCCGAAGTGCTGTTCCTCGACGAGCCCTTCGAGGGAGTCGACCCGGTCTCGGCGCAGACCATTCGCGGGGTGCTGGAGCGGTACACGGGCTCCGGCGCCACCGTCGTCTTCTCCTCACACGTGATGGAGCTCGTGGAGTCCCTGTGCGACTGGGTCGCCGTCATGGCGGCCGGCCGCATCCGCGCGCACGGTCCGCTCGACGAGGTGCGCGGTGCCGCGCCCTCCCTCCAGCGCGCGTTCCTCGAACTCGTGGGCGCGCATGGGCAGGACGCCGGGGCGAACCTCGACTGGCTGGGCGGCGGGGCCCGATGACGGCTGCCGACTCCCCGGCAGGGGCCGCTCCGGGCCCGGTTCCCGGCCAGGTCCCTGGCCCGGTGGCGCAGGACGTCACCCCGGTCGTGGTACGGCTGAAGCTGTCCCTGCTGCGCAACGGTCTGCGGCAGTCCGGCGGGCGGCGGGCCGCCTACATCGGCTCGGCCGTCGCCGTGCTGCTCTTCTCGGCCCTCCAACTGCTCGGACTGGTCGCGCTGCGCGGCAACGAGCACGCGGAGTCCGTCGCCGTCCCGCTGGTCGCCGTCCTCGCGGTCGGCTGGGCCGTGATGCCGCTGTTCTTCCCCGGCGGCGACGAGACCCTCGACCCCACCCGGCTGGTGATGCTGCCGCTGCGGCCCCGGCCCCTGGTGCGGGCGCTGCTGGTGGCCTCGCTGGTCGGCATCGGGCCGGTGTTCATGCTCTGCGTGCTCGTCGGCTCGGTGGTCGCCGTCGCGCACGGCGGGACGGCGTACGTCCTCTCCGTGGTCGCCGTGCCGCTCGCGCTGCTGGTGTGCGTGGCCCTCGCACGGGCGGTCGCCGCGGCCAACCTCCGGCTGCTGAGCAGTCGCAAGGGCCGTGATCTGGCGGTGCTGAGCGGACTGGTCGTCGCGATCGGCGCGCAGGTCGTCAACTTCGGTGCCCAGCGCCTCGGTTCGGGCGGCCTCGGGCAGCTGGAGGGCCCGGCCGGGGTGCTGGGCTGGATCCCGCCCGCCTCGGCGATCGGGGCGATCGGCTCGGCGAGCGAGGGGGCGTACGGCACCGCTGTCCTGCAACTCGCCCTGTCCGTAGCCGCGTTGGCGGGCCTGCTCGCCCTCTGGTCGCGTCACCTCACCCGGCTGATGACCTCGCCCGACGGCTCCACCCTGCCGTCCGCCGAGGGGGCCGCCAAGGAGCGGAACTCGACCGGGCTCGCGCGACTGCTGCCCGGCGGGCGCACCGGCACCGTGATGGAACGCAGCCTGCGCTATGTGTGGCGCGACCCCAAGACCAAGGCCGCGTGGGTGACCTCGCTGGCCATCGGACTGATCGTGCCGGTGTTCAACGCGGTGCAGGGCACCGGGTCGATCTACTTCTCCTGCTTCGCCGCCGGGATGCTCGGTGTGCAGATGTACAACCAGTTCGGGCAGGACACCTCGGCGTTCTGGATGGTCGCGCTCACCATCTCCTCCACCCGGGACGCCTACGTCGAGCTGCGCGCGCGTGCGCTGGCACTGCTGGTGATCACCCTGCCGTACGCCACCCTCGTCACCGTGGTGACGACCGCCATGATCGGTGACTGGCCGAAGCTGCCCGAGGTGCTCGGCATGTCCTTCGCGCTGCTCGGCGCGATGCTGGCGACCGGGGCGTGGACCTCGGCGCGTTTCCCGTACTCGATCCCGCAGGAGGGCTACAAGAACGTGGCCCCGGGCCAGTCGGGACTCGCCGCGGCCGCCGTGGTCGGCGGCATGGTCTCGGCCGCGCTGCTGTGCGCGCCGGTGATCGCGCTGGCGATCTGGGCCAACGTCAGCGCGCGCGGCGACGAGTGGAGCTGGGTGCTGCTGCCGGTGGGGGCGCTGTACGGCGGGATGATCACCGTCGCGGGCCTGCGCCTGGCGGCACCGCGGACGGCACGGCAGCTGCCGGAGATCCTTACTGCGGTCAGCAAGGGCTGACCGCAGTCGGAGGGCCACCCGGGGCGGGGTGGCCGGGGCCGGTGTCGGACCCCTTGTCTAGAGTGCACTGTGCGACTCCTGTGAGGTGTTGACCGGGAGGTCGCGACGGGGATCAGGGGATCGCCGGACCAGGGGATCAGGGGCAAGGGGGCTTCTTCATGCACGGTGTTCGAAGATCGGTCGGGGCGGGGCTGTGCGGGGCGGTACTGACCGCGTCCGTGCTGCTCGCGCCGTCGGCCGGGGCGGCTCCGGTGAAAGCCGGCGCGGGGACGGTTCACGCCCAACCGGGCGCCGACGGCGTCGAGTTGGGCAACGGCGACCGCGTCGACCTGATCGGCGGCCGGAACCTGCACATCACCGCCGCGAACCGCGCGGAGCGGACCCGCTACTCGGTCGCGTCGCTCGACGGCCGGGTCTCCGTGCGGCCCAGCGCCGAGCGCGCGGCGGACCGGGAGCCGGCGAGCCTCGCGCTGAAGCCGGCCACCGCCGCCACCGCTTCGACGACCGCGGCCGCGGCCTCGTACGCCGTCAAGCTGACGATCACGCACGCGGACTACGTGGCGAGCAAGCTGTTCTACGTCTGGGACCGCAGGACCTGGACGTCGTACCTGGTCAACAGCGACGGGAGCGGGCCGACGTCCACTGTGAAGCTGCCGCCGGGCGACTACTTCGCGGTGGCGCTGCACTCCGACTTCCAACAGCCGAGCTATCTGCTCGCGCAGTCCTTCACGGTCGGCTCGGCCGCGAAGACGGTGTCCTTCGACCAGCGGGCGGCCAAGGAGACCGGCATCCGCACCGACGACACCACCGCCACCCGGCAGTCGGCCGCGGTCTGGCTGAGCGTGCCGGGCGGTGACCTGGCGGGCTTCGCGGGTGACGGCGACGCCAAGGTGTACGTCACGCCGTTCACCGTGCCGGGCGTCTCGCTGCGCATCCATGACGTCCTGGCGAAGAAGGGCTCCTCGGCGAGCGTCCCGAGCCCCTACCGCTACGACCTCACCCACAGCTTCAAGAACATCGTGCCCGCCTCACCGGTCAAGAACGTCACCAGGACGTCGCTGGCCAGGACCATCACCCAGCTCCGCGCCCCGGGCACCCGGACCACCGCCTTCCTCCAGACCGTCCCGAACTTCGGCGAGTGGACCGGTGTCTACGTCGGCACGGCGGTGCCGGCGGCCGGTCCGGTCACCGAGTACGTCACCCCGGGCGTGGCGTACGGCCGCATCTTGGAGTACGGCACCTACGAGCAGCACCTGGACCTGGCCGACCGGACGCTGTCCGCGGGAAGCAGCGCGGGCGAGACGCTGGGCGGGGCCCCGTTCCAGCCGGTGCGCGGGGCGGGCGCCCCCTCGCAGCTGTACAACCGCCGGCTCTACCTGGCCGAGGGGAGCGCTTTCGGTGATGCCGACGGCCACCGGGGGTACGACTACCGCTCGCGGTCCGCGTACAAGGTGACGGGTGAGGACGGCGTGGTCTACGCCGACGGTCCGGGCGACGGCCCGTCCCACTCGCTGACTTCCTCGGCCCTCCCGGCAAGGGAGCAGTCGTACACCGTCCGGCAGACCCTGCACCGCCGGGTGCCGTACGCGCGGCTGGCGACGGACCTGAGCAACGAGTGGACGTTCCGCTCCAGCAGCACCTCCGCGGGCACCTCGGACCGTGAACTGCCGCTGATCGACGCCCAGGTGAAGGTCTCGGACCTCGACGCCCTCGGCCGGGCCGCCGCCGGGACCGTACGGGTCTCCGCGACCGCGGCCACCCGCGGCGTCGACGCGGCCACCGCCAACACCCGGGTCACGGGCCTCGCCGCCTCGGCCGACGGCGGCACGACGTGGACCGACCTGCCGCTCGCGGCGGACGGTTCGGCGCCGTACACCGTCACGGCCGACGCCGCCTACGTCACCCTGCGCGTCACCGCCGCCGACGACCGGGGCGGCAGCCTCAGCCGCACCCTGGTGCGGGCCTTCGCCGGCCCCGCCCGGCTGGGTGACGAGACGGCCGGCTCGACCCGCATCTCGGGCGTCGTCGTCAACGGCGGCAAGCCGGTCCGGCTCCACGACCAGCCGCTCCAGGAGTTCACCGCGACGTTCACCGCGACCGATCCGTCCGGCATCGCGGGCGGCGACATGTACCTGTACAAGGGGTCCTACGACGCCCCGAGCGCGGTTCTCTACGGCACCTGGCCCGCGTCCTGCACCAAGGTCGACGCGACCACGGCGACCTGCACGGCCCAGTTCGCCTACATCCAGCCCCGCTGGAACTTCGGGCGCAACGCCCTGGCGGGCACCTGGAACACGGCCGCCTGGGCGGAGTCCGCCGACGGCAGCGGGTTCACCGACCGGCACGCGGTGAAGCCGGTGCCGCTGCTGCGGGACGCGGCCCTCACGGTCGACGCCTCGCCGGAGCCCGTCGCGAAGAACAAGACCCTCACCGTCACCGGGAAGCTCTCCCGGGCCGACTGGGAGACCCTCGGCGGCTTCCACGGATACGCGGGTCAGAAGGTCCAGCTTCAGTTCCGCAAGAAGGGTGCGAGCACGTACACGACCGTGAGGACGGTCACGACGAACAGCACCGGGAACCTGAAGACCACGGTCAAAGCCACCACCGACGGCTACTGGCGCTACCGCTTCGCGGGCAGCACCACGACCGCGACCGCCACGGCCGGCGGCGACTACGTCGACGTGCGCTGACCCTTTCCGGCCCCCGGCGGACCTGGTTCGCCGGGGGCCGGGGGTGTCGCGTCACGTCAGCCGTCGTCCCCGCCGTCCAGTCCGTCCAGTCCGTCCAGGAACGGCTCTATCGCGGACCGCCACGCCTCCGGCTGGTCGTAGTGCACGAGGTGGCCGGCGTCGGCGACCTCGGCGTACCGGCCGCGGGGCAGGACGCGGACCATCTCCTGGGCCTCGGCGCGGCCCAGTTCGCCGTCCAGGCCGCGGACGACCAGCGTGGGGCACCTGACCTGGGCGAGTTCCTCCCAGTGGGCGTCGTAGACCCAGGTCTCGCGGGACTGGAGCATCTGCTCGGGCTCGAAGACGGGGCGCCAGCCGTCGGGGGACTCGGCCATCACCTCGGCGTAGAACTCGCCGCGCGCCGGGTTGGGCCGCTCGACCCAGGGGTCGTCCTCGCCGAACCACTTGCGTACGTCGGCGAGGGTGGCGAAGGGGACCGGCCAGGCCTTGAACCATTCGCCCCACTCCCGCTGCGAGGCGGCGCCGAGGGCGGAGGCCCGCATGTCGCAGATGATCACTCCGCGGACCAGGTCGGGGCGGCGGGCGGCGAGCTGCCAGGCGGTCAGGGCGCCCATGGCGTGGCCGATGAGGACGACGGGGGCGAGGTCGAGCTGTTCGAGGGCGGCCTCGGCGTCCTCGACGTACGCGTCGCGGGTGAAGGCGGCCCGAGGGGGCTTGTCACTCTGGCCGTGACCGCGCTGGTCGAGCGCGACGGCCCGGTACCGCTCGGAGAGCCAGCGGGCGGTGGACGCCCAGTGGGAGGCGCGGCCCATCAGGCCGTGGAGTAAGAGGACCCCGGGTGATCGTTTCTCCGGGGGTGGGGAGGCGGCCTTCGCCCGGTCGGTCGGGTCCGTCGGATCGCTCTTGGGAGGATCTCCGAACTCCCAGGCGGCGAGACGTACGCCGCCCGCCCCGGTCACGTCGATGCGCCGCGCCATCGGCACCCCCCTTGGCCTGCCGTGCCTGTGGTGTCTGTCCTGTCCGCTGCTGTCGTGTCGTGCCTGTCGTACATCTGTGCAGCGCACGTCACGCGCGCCCCGTCACCCGCAGACTATCGAATGCGTATTCGAAAATGGGTTCTCGCGCGACAACACCCCTCGTTCGGGTGACCGCCCTCCAGGAATGATCGCCGCGACCGAGGGGAGATTTGCAGCGGGAGGCGGACCGCTCGGGGACATCGGTCCGAGGGGAATGACCCTGGGAGCTCGGGGCTCCGGGTCAGCACAGGGGAGGACAGGCCCCGGCGCCGCAAGGTGCCGGGGCCATCCCCACGTCTACGGCACATCCGCCCGCCCCCTCAGGTCATATGCCTCACGCGACAGCCTCGCACGGGAAGCGTCGAAGCGCTGCGATTCCGCACAGTGAATCTCGGAACGACGAGGCCCCGGACGGCACCGGGCCCAGGTCCGGGGAGGAGCCCAACCGGGACCACAACTGCCCGGCAGAACCCGGAAGTTGAATTGGCTCAGCGCTTGGCCACGAACACATGCGAGGCGACGTCCGACTCCAGCTCGGCCGCCTCCCCGCCGCTGCCCACCAGCACCCCGCCGGCCGACTCCGTGACGCTCACCACCGAACCGGGCTGCACACCCGCGCGGCGCAGCGTGTACATCAGCTGCGCGTCCGTCTGGATGGGCTCGCCGATACGCCGCACGACGACCGTCTTGCCGTCGATACCCGGGTCCAGCTCGGCCAGCGAGACCATGCCCTCGTCCAGGAAGGGGTCGGCGCCGTCCTTCTCGCCCAGCTCCTCCAGGCCCGGGATCGGGTTGCCGTACGGCGACTCGGTCGGGTGGCGCAGCAGCTCCAGCACCCGGCGCTCCACCGCCTCGCTCATCACGTGCTCCCAGCGACACGCCTCCGCGTGGACCTGCTCCCACTCCAGGCCGATCACGTCGACCAGCAGACACTCCGCCAGGCGGTGCTTGCGCATCACGCGCGTGGCCAGCCGACGGCCCTCGTCCGTCAGCTCCAGGTGCCGGTCGGTGGCGACGGACACCAGGCCGTCACGCTCCATCCGCGCCACGGTCTGGCTGACCGTGGGCCCGCTCTGGTCCAGCCGCTCGGCGATCCGGGCGCGCATGGGGACCACACCTTCCTCCTCCAGCTCGAGGATGGTGCGGAGATACATCTCCGTGGTGTCGATCAGTCCGGACATACGTGCCCCTCGATGAGATCTGCCGGAAGCACGACAGCTTCCCGGCGCGTGCGCTGGCCCTGGCCTCAATTCTGCCGGATACCACTGACAAGCGTGCCGCGCCGTGGAGACCGGGCCGCAGCGAGCGGAATCGCGCCCCTGCCGGCGAACGGGATCGCGGCCGTGCCGACATCACGCACGGCCGTATTGACATCCCACTGGTCCAGACCGCACGGTGATCCGCGACACGGCGACGAAGGGTGGATGAGGCATGGGCGGCACGGGCTCCGCGGGCGGCCACGGCACACTGTCCGGACAGTTCTTCGACGCCGCGATCGGACTCCTGGAACGGGTCCGGGACGAGGAGGGCGAGTCCGTCGCGGCCGCCGGTGAGCTCCTCGCCGACACCGTCGCCGACGGGGGCCGCCTCTTCGCCTTCGGCGCGGGGCACTCCTCGCTCGCCGCGCAGGACCTGGTCTACCGGGCCGGTGGGCTCGCCCTCATGAACCTGCTGACGGTGCCGGGAGTGGTGGGCGTCGACGTCATGCCCGCCACGCTCGGCTCCGCGCTGGAACGGGTCGACGGCCTCGCGAGCGCGGTCCTGGACTGCTCCCCGCTCCGCGCGGGCGACGCCCTCGTGATCATCTCCCTGTCCGGCCGCAACGCGCTCCCCGTGGAGATGGCCCTGACCGCGCGCTCCCTCGGCGTGAAGGTCATCGGCGTCACGTCCCTCGCCTACACCACCGCGACGAAGCCCCGCCACAGCTCGGGCACCTTCCTCAAGGACCACTGCGACGTCGTCCTCGACTCCAAGATCTCGGTCGGCGACGCGGAACTCACCCTGGACGCCGTCCCGGCCCCCTTCGCCCCGGCCTCCACGGTGGTGACCTCGGCCCTGCTCCAGGCGGTCATGGCCACGACGGCGGCCGCCCTCACGGCCCGCGGCATCGACCCCCCGCTCCTGCGCTCGGGCAACGTGGACGGCGGCCTGGAGTGGAACGACCGGGTCTTCGAGGAGTACGGGGACCGGATCTTCTACCGGCAGTAGACATCCGCGCAGAACGCAGACGACCGGGCATCCACGCAACAACGCAGACGACCCGCGAGCTCGGGTCCCTCCACCTCGCGGCGGGGGAGCCGGCCGGACGTTACCGGCGAGCTCGCGGGTCGGGTGACTGCGTTGAATTGGCCGGCTGCGTGCATCACGTACACGCTGGTCCGGCACCGCACTGAATGTGGTGGCAGGCCGCTAGCCCGCAGCCACCTCGCGCGTCCGGGTTTCACTCATGTACCCGATCACCTCCTTTCGGCGTGAGGCACACACTAGGAAGCCATCGGCCGCCGATCAACTGTTTTTAGGATGGCGTTGCTGATCGACACGGACGGATGGAGGGGGACCATGGCTGACCTGCGAATCGAGCCCGTCGTCGGGGACGTGATGGCCGAGGAGTGGCGGTTTGTGCACAACGTGATCGTTCCGCCCGCTGCCATGGGGATCGAGGAGGTGCGGGAGCGGGTCGGGCGCAATCGGCTGGAGAACGCTTATGCCGGGGACACGCTCGTGGGGTGTTCCACCGTGCGGCCGCCGCAGGGGGACGACGCCGTCGCGACCGTCATCGCGCGCGTGCTGCCCGATTTCCGGGGGCGGGGTTTCGGGACCGCCCTCTACGAGAAGGGTCTTGATCATGCGCGTGTGCTCGGCGCCCGGGTGATCGAGACATGCGTGCTCGCCGTCAACGAGGACGGCACCCGGTTCGCGCGGGCGCGCGGGTTCGTCGAGGTCGACCGGTATGTGCTGGACGGCGGGAGCGACGAGTGGGTCGACCTGCGGTTGGAGCAGGGCAGGTGGGCCGTTTAGGGGGATTCGGCACGTTTCCGGCGTACAACGATTCCCTCAATCTTGCGGGAACCTGGTGTGTGCTGCGTCACGTTCGAGTTGAATTGATTGTTAGTGAGCGGCTGGCAGGGGGTCCAGGTGAGTGCTTCCCGGCGTAGTGGGACCACCGACGAGCTGGGGCCCGACGGGCCCGGCCCGGAGGGCCAGGACGGCTCGGGCGGTTCGGATCTGCTCGCCGCGCTGCTGGACGGCATGGACGCGGCCCTGTGCGCCTTCGACGCGGACGGCGTCGTCACCCACTGGAACCGTGAGGCCGAGCGCATCCTCGGGTGGAGCGCCGCCGAGGCGGTGGGGCGGCACGGGTTCGCGGGGTGGGCCGTACGGCCGGCGGACGCCGAGGAGGTCGAGGGGCGGCTGATGTCCGCCATGCAGGCGCCCGGCCGCCAGGTGCACGAGTTCGCGCTGCTGACCAAGGACGGCGGCCGGGTGCTGGTGCGAACCCAGTCCGCGGCCGTGCGGGGGCCGGACGGCAAGCCCGCCGGGGTGTACTGCGCCTTCAGCGAGGTGCACACGCAGATCGACCTGGAGCGGTCCATCGCGCTGAGCGAGGCCCTCTTCGAGGACGCGTCCTGGGGTGTGGTGCTGGTCGACGCCGATCTGCGGCCCGCCGTGGTGAACGCGCACGCGGCCCGATCCCTGGGCGTGGGCCGTACGTCCGTGCTGGGGCGGCCCCTCGGGGAGCTGCTCGCGCAGGGCGTGGAGGAGCTGGAGAGCGCGCTCACGCATGTGCTGGCCGAGGGCGCCCCGCCCGCGCCGGCCGAGATCTGGGTCGCGGTGCGGACCCCGGACGGCGAGCGGCGGCGCTGCTGGCGCTGCGGGTTCGTACGGCTGGCCTCGCCGCTCGCGGAGGAGCCCGTGCCGTTGGGTGTGGGCTGGCTGTTCAACGACGTGACCGAGGCCAAGCAGAGCGAGCAGGAGGCATCCCTGCTGCGCTTCCGTACGAACCAGCTGCACCGGGCGGCCCGGGCGGCGGCGGAGTGCGAGGACCCGGCCGAGGCGGCGGTCGTGCACCTGGACTTCGCGCTGGCCGGGTTCGCCGACCACGCGCTGGTCGACCGGGTGGCCGGCGATGCGGTGGCCGACGGCGAGGAGACGGGACCGGTCCGGCTGGTGCGGGTGGCCTCCACCCCTTCCGGGGCGCCGGGGCCGAGTCTGCTGTCGGGCGCGTCCGGGCTGCCCGTGCGCTACGGCGAGGGGCATCCGGCGTTGCAGTGCGTGGACCGCATCGGTTCGGTGCGGGCGAGCGTGGGGTCGGTGCCGGCGGACCGGGCCCGGGAGTGGGCCGAGGCCCGCCAGTGGCCCTCGGACGTGGTGCACGCGCTGTGCGCGGTGCTGCGCAGCCGGGGGCGGACACTGGGTGTCGTGACGTTCCTGCGGGGTGCGGGACGGGGACAGTTCGAGCGGAGCGACGCGGTGTACGCGGAGGATGTGGCGGTGCGGATCGCTTCCGCGCTGGATCTGGGCGGGGTGGTGGGGCGGGCGTAGTCCCGCAGGCGGTCATCCCGCCGGCGGTGGTCGGGCAGGTAGTGGCCGGGCAGGCAGTGGTCGGGCAGGCGGTGGCCGGGCAGCCGTAGCCCGCGCAAGCCGCCCGCCCGGTCGGTCGCCGGTTCAGGGACTGAGTCGCTCCACCCGCCAGCCGCCGTCCGGCTCCGCCATGTACCGCAGGCGGTCGTGGAGGCGGTTCTCGCGGCCCTGCCAGAACTCGACCGTCTCCGGCGCCACCCGGAAGCCGCCCCAGTGCGGGGGGACCGGGACCTGCTCGCCCTCGGGGTAGCGGGCGGCGAGGTCGGCGTAGGCGGTGTCGACCTGCTCGCGCGTCTCGATGACCGAGGACTGGGCGCTGGCCCAGGCGCCGAGCTGGGAGCCGTGCGGGCGGGTGCGGAAGTACGCGGCGGTCTCGTCGCGGCCGGTGCGGCGGGCCACCCCGGTGACGATGACCTGGCGGGCCATGGGGTGCCACGGGAAGAGCAGGCTGATGTACGGGTTCTGCGCGAGGTCGCGTGCCTTGCGGGAGTCGTAGTTGGTGAAGAAGACGAAGCCCTGTTCGTCGAACTGCTTCAGGAGCACCGTGCGGGAGCTCGGGCGGCCCTGGGCGTCCGCGGTGGAGACGACCATGGCGTTCGGCTCGAAGAGGTGCGCCTCGGTGGCCGCCTGCGTGAACCAGCGGGCGAACTGTTCGACGGGGGTCGCGGCCAGGTCGGTCTCGGCGAGGCCCTCCGCGCGGTACTGCTCGCGCATGGAGGCGGGGTCCGGGAAGACGGCGTGTGCTGCGTCGGTCACGCGGTCATCTTGCCGTACGGATGCCTCCCGCACCGAGGGCGGCGCCGACTGCTGGTGGCACTGAGTGCCGCATGACTCCCCAAAGGTGACACTCGGAGTTATCGTGGCGTCATTCGTCGTACGCATCATGAGGAGCCGCCTGATGTCCGACCTCGACCCCGGCTTTGTCCCTGGCCTCGAAGGAGTCGTCGCGTTCGAGACGGAGATCGCCGAACCCGACAAGGAGGGCGGCGCGCTGCGGTACCGGGGCGTCGACATCGAGGATCTGGTCGGCCATGTCTCCTTCGGCAACGTGTGGGGGCTCCTGGTCGACGGCGCCTTCAACCCGGGTCTGCCGCCCGCCGAGCCGTTCCCGATCCCGGTGCACTCCGGGGACATCCGCGTGGACGTCCAGTCTGCGCTCGCCATGCTGGCCCCGGTGTGGGGGCTGAAGCCGCTGCTCGACATCGACGCCGGGCAGGCGCGGGCGGACCTCGCCCGGGCCGCCGTGATGGCCCTCTCCTACGTCGCCCAGTCCGCGCGCGGGCAGGGGCTGCCGATGGTGCCGCAGCGGGAGATCGACAAGGCGCAGTCCGTCGTCGAGCGGTTCATGATCCGCTGGCGCGGGGAGCCGGACCCCAAGCATGTCGCGGCCGTCGACGCCTACTGGACCTCGGCCGCCGAGCACGGCATGAACGCGTCCACCTTCACCGCGCGCGTGATCGCCTCCACCGGCGCGGATGTGGCCGCCGCGCTCTCCGGGGCCGTGGGTGCCATGTCCGGGCCGCTGCACGGCGGTGCGCCCTCCCGGGTGCTCGGGATGATCGAGGAGATCGAGCGGACCGGGGACGCGGAGGCGTGGGTCAAGCAGGCGCTGGACCGGGGCGAGCGGCTGATGGGGTTCGGGCACCGGGTGTACCGGGCCGAGGACCCACGCGCGCGCGTGCTGCGCCGTACGGCCCGTGAGCTGGGGGCGCCGCGGTTCGAGGTGGCCGAGGCGCTGGAGAAGGCGGCGCTGGCGGAGCTGCACGCACGCCGGCCGGACCGGGTGCTGGCCACGAACGTGGAGTTCTGGGCGGCGATCGTGCTCGACTTCGCGGAGGTGCCGGCGCACATGTTCACGTCGATGTTCACGTGTGCGCGGACTGCGGGGTGGTCGGCGCACATTCTTGAGCAGAAGCGGACGGGGCGGCTGGTGCGGCCTTCTGCGCGGTATGTGGGGCCGGCTGCGCGGAGTCCTCGGGACATCGAGGGGTATGGGGGGATCGCCCACTGAAGGGAGCGCCTGAGGCTTGTGGGCGACTGCGGGTATTTCGTGGCTTGTCGCGCCCGCGCGGCGGTAGCCGCAAATCGATGCAGCCCCGCGCCCCTGACGAGCTACAGCAGGGCCTCGTTCAGCAGTGCTGCCCACTGAGCCACCACTCTGTCCCGTCGAGCCTCGTCGTCCGTCAGCAGGTTCGCCAGGCCCAGGCCCCTCGCCATGTCCAGAAGGCCCTGGACCGTTTCCCGGACGCCCGGCTTGGACTCGTCCGCGCCCAGTAGGTCTACGGCGATCCGGTGGGTCTCCCGGCCCACCCTCGCCTCCAACTCCGTCACCTGGGGGCGCAGTTGGTCTTCGTTGGAGGCTGCCACCCAGAGGTGCAGGGCGGCGCGGAAGAGGGGGCCGGTGTAGAGGTCGACGAGGGCGGAGATCACCGCTCGGCGGTCGTCCGCCGCGCCCTGCGGGAACAGGGCGCGCAGGGCTGTGGAGCGTTCCTCGGCCACGTACTCGACGGCCGCCGTGAAGAGGTCCTCGCGCGTCGGGAAGTGGTGCTGGGCGGCGCCTCGGGAGACTCCGGCGCGTTCGGCGACGACCGTGACCGTGGAGCCGGCCCAGCCGTGTTCGGCGAGACAGGACACGGCGGCCTCCAGGAGCCGCTGCCGGGTCGCGCGGCTGCGGTCCTGCTTGGGCTGCTTGGCCTCTTTGGGCGCGCGTTCCGCCCGGTCGCCGATCGTCGTCACACCGTCCATGAGGGATCCCGTCGTTCCAGGAAGGCCGTCATGCCCTCGCGCGCGTGCGGTGAGGCGAACAGCCGGGCCGAGAGCGCGGTCAGGGCGGCCGCGTCCCGGTCGAAGGTCTCCAGCACCCTAGCCGTGAGCAGCCGTTTCGTCTCCGCCAGGGCCTCGGGTGCGGACCGGCGCAACCCGTCGAGGACCGGTTCGAGTACGGCGTCCACGTCGTCGCCGGCCGCCGTCACCAGGCCGATGCGGGCCGCCTCGGCCGCGTCGAAGCGCTCTCCGGTGAGGTAGTGACGGGCCAGGGCGCGGGGGTCGGTGCGGGGCAGCAGGGTCAGGGAGATGACGGCGGGGGCGACTCCGATCCGTACCTCGGTGAAGGCGAACGTCGACTCCGTGGACGCGGCCGCGATGTCGCAGGCGGCGAGGAGGCCGAGGCCGCCCGCGCGGACGTGTCCGGTGACGCGGGCGACGACCGGTTTGCCGAGTTCGACGATCTGGCGCAGGAGACCGACCAGGGCGTCCGGGTGCGGGGGGTCCTTGAGGTCGGCGCCCGCCGAGAAGGTGGTGCCGGTGTGGGTGAGGACGATCGCGCGGACGTCGGGATCCTTGCCGCAGTCCGTGAGCGCGGCGGCCAGCTCCCCCACCAGGGCCGCCGACAGGGCGTTGCGGTTGTGCGGGGAGTCGAGGGTGAGGGTCTCGACGGCACGCGCGCGCGTGCGGGCGACGAGGGTCATGCGCGTTCCCTGAGCTGTCGTCGGAGGATCTTGCCGGAGGCGGCGCGGGGCACCCCGGCGATGAAGGTGACCCGGCGGACGCGTTTGTAGGGGGCGACGCGCTCGGCGACGTACATCATGACCTCGCTCTCGGAGAGCTCGCCGGCGGTGGGCCGGCGGACGACGTAGGCGTGCGGGACTTCGTTGCCGTCGTCGTCGTACACGCCGATGACGGCCGCGTCGGCGATGTCCGGGTGGGTGAGCAGGAGGGCCTCCAGTTCGGCGGGGGCCACCTGGAAGCCCTTGTACTTGATGAGTTCCTTGACCCGGTCGACGACGAACAGCCAGCCGTCGGCGTCGACATGGCCGACGTCCCCGGTGTGCAGCCAGCCGTCGGTGTCGATCATCGCGGCGGTGTCGTCGGGGCGGCCGAGGTAGCCCTTCATGACCTGCGGGCCGCGGATGAGGATCTCGCCGGGTTCGCCGACGGCGAGGTCCTTGCCGGGGTCGTCGAGGGAGACGATCCGCATCTCGGTGCCGGGGATGAGCTTGCCGACCGTCCCGGGCGGTGCCTCGCGCATGGCCGACAGGGGCACGACGTGGGTGCCGGGCGAGAGCTCGGTCATGCCGTACGCCTGGCCGACGGGCGGGAGTCCGAGCCGGGCCGAACAGGCGGCGGCGAGACGGGCGTCGAGCGGGGCGGCGGCGCTGACGATGTAGCGCAGGGACGAGAGGTCGTACTCCTCGATCAGCGGATGCTTGGCGAGGGCGAGGACGATCGGCGGGGCCACGTACAGGCCGGTGATGCGGTGGTTCTGGATGGCGGCGAGGAAGGTCTCCAGGTCGAAGCGGGGCAGGACGACGACGGAGGCGCCCTGGCGCAGGGGCGCGTTCATCAGGGCCGTGAGGCCGTAGATGTGGAAGAAGGGCAGGACCGCGAGGATGCGGTCCTCGGGGCCCGCCGACATCAGCGGTTCGAGCTGGGCGAGGTTGGTGGCGATCTGCCGGTGCGTGAGCATCACGCCCTTGGGGGTGCCGGTGGTGCCGGAGGAGTACGGCAGCACCGCCACGTCGGCCGCCGGGTCGATGTCGATGTGCGGCTCGGGGGCCGTCGAGGCCAGCATGTCGAACAGGGAGCGGTGCCCCGGGGCGCTGTCGCAGACGAAGATCTCCCTTAGGCCGCCCGCGAGTTCGGCGGCCCTGCGGGCGGTCTCCAGGAGCGGCGAGACGGTGACGATCCAGCGGGCGGCGGAGTCGGAGAGCTGCTTGGCGAACTCCTCGGGCGTGGACAGCGGGTGCACGGTCGTGACGGAGGCGCCCGCGCGCGTGGCGGCGTAGAACGCGGTGGGGAAGGCGATCGTGTTGGGGCTGTGCAGCGCGAGCACGTCCCCCTGGGCGACGCCCGCCTCCGCGAGGCCGGCCGCGACCCGGCGGTGGAACGTGTCGAGTTGTCCGTACGTGAGGGTGGTGCCGTCGGTGCCGTCGATCAGGGCGGGCGCGTCGGCGAACTCGGCGGCACGGGCCAACACGGCGTCGTGGATGGGCAGTTCTACGGGCTGGACGTCTGCGTACTCGCTGCGGAACACGGTTCCTCCAGGACGGCCTGATGCCGGGGCGGTCTGATGCCGGGTCGGCCTAGTACGACTTGGGCAGGCCCAGGGTCTGGTGGGAGACGTAGTTGAGGATCATCTCCCTGCTCACCGGCGCGATACGGGCCACGCGCGCGGCCGTGATCAGCGAGGCGATCCCGAACTCCTTGGTGAGGCCGTTGCCGCCGAGGGTGTGGACCGCCTGGTCCACGGCCTTCACACAGGCTTCCCCGGCCGCGTACTTCGCCATGTTGGCGGCCTCGCCCGCGCCCGCGTCGTCGCCGGCGTCGTAGAGGTGGGCCGCCTTCTGCGTCATCAGGCGGGCGAGTTCGAGATCGATGTGGGCCTGGGCGAGGGGGTGGGCGATGGCCTGGTGGGCGCCGATGGGGCTGTTCCAGACCGTGCGCTCCTTGGCGTAGGTGATCGCCCGGGAGAGCGCGTAGCGGCCCATGCCGATCGCGAAGGCGGCCGTCATGATGCGTTCGGGGTTGAGGCCGGCGAAGAGTTGCAGCAGGCCCGCGTCCTCGTCGCCCACGAGGGCGTCGGCGGGGAGGCGCACGTCGTCGAGCGTCAGCTCGAACTGCTTCTCCTGGGCGCTCAGTTCCATCTCGATCCAGCGCCTGCCGAAGCCCGGGGCGTCACGCGGGACGATGAACAGGCAGGGCTTCAGGCGGCCGGTACGGGAGTCCTCGGTGCGGCCGACTATGAGGGTGGCGTCGGCTATGTCGACGCCGGAGACGAAGACCTTGCGGCCGTTGAGCAGCCAGTCTCCGGTCTCCTGGTCGCGGCGGGCCGTGGTGGTGATGCGGTGGCTGTTGGAACCGGCGTCGGGTTCGGTGATGCCGAAGGCCATGGTGCGGGTGCCGTCGGCGAGGGCGGGGAGCCACTCCTGCTTCTGAGCCTCTGTGCCGAAACGGGCGATCACCGTGCCGCAGATGGCGGGGGACACGATCATCATCAGGAGGGGGGCGCCGGCGGCGCCGAGCTCTTCGAGGACGAGGGAGAGTTCGGCGATTCCGCCGCCGCCTCCGCCGTATGCCTCCGGCAGGTTGACGCCGAGGTAGCCGAGTTTTGCTGCCTCGGACCACAGAGCTTCTCGGTCGTAGTCGCGGCCGTGGCGTTTGCCGAGGGCGGCTACTGCTTGCCTCAGTGACTTGTGCTCATCGGTTTCGATCGTGGGCATGTGGCTCCTTCGTTGTGGCTGGTCGCGCTCGCGCGGCGGTAGCCGCAAATTGGCACAGTCCCGCGCCCCTAGGCAGGTTCAACAACCGCCAGCAGAGAGCCGACCGTTACCTGTTGGCCGACAACTGCATTCAGTTCGCTGAGCGTTCCCGCATGCGGTGCTGTGATCTTGTGTTCCATCTTCATGGCCTCCAGCCAGAGGAGGGGTTGGCCTGCCTCCACGGCGGAGCCCTCCCCCAGGCCGTCCGTGATCCGTACGACCGTTCCGGGCATGGGAGCCAGCAAGGACCCCGGGGCGAGCTGGGCCGTCGGGTCCGGGAAGCGGGGCAGGGCCCTCAGGGACGTGCGGCCCACGTACAGCCGGTCGCCGTACCTCGCCACCTCGAACTGCCTTCGCAGGCCGTCCGCTTCGAGTACGACCCCGCCCGCGTCCGCGTGCAGGACCCGCACTCCGTCCGCCTCCAGGCCCTTCCTCGTGTGCCGGTAACGGACCTCGTGCTCCTCGCCGGCCATCTCGTAGTGCTTGGTCTGGGGGGTCGAGGGGAGGTTGCGGAAGCCGCCGAAGCGGGAGCGGCCCACCGCGTCCGAGAGGGCGGCCGCCAGAGGGGCCAGCACGTCCACGGCCGGCTCTGTGAGTTCGGGCAGGTGACGGTCGTAGAAGCCCGTGTCCATGCGGGCCGTCGTGAACTCCTTGTGGCGCAGGGAGTTGACCAGCAGGTCCCGGTTGGTGGTCGGGCCGTGGAGCGTGGCCTGCTCCAGCGCGCCCGCCAGTTTGCGGACCGCCTCCGCTCGCGTGGGCGCGTGGGCGACGACCTTGGCGAGCATCGGGTCGTAGTGGACGGGGATCAGGTCGCCGCTCTCGTAGCCCGTGTCCAGGCGGACGGACGGGGGGACGGAGAGGCGGTGCAGGGTGCCCGTCTGCGGGGTCCAGTCCTTCGACGGGTCCTCGGCGTAGAGGCGGGCCTCGACGGCATGGCCACGCGCGCGTGGCGGCTCGTCGGGCAACGCGGACCCCTCCGCGATCCTGATCTGTTCCGCCACCAGGTCGAGGCCGAACACCGCCTCCGTGACCGGGTGTTCGACCTGGAGGCGGGTGTTCATCTCCAGGAAGTGGGCCCGGCCGTCGGCGACCAGGAACTCGACCGTGCCCGCGCCGACGTAGTCGACCGCGCGGGCCGCCCGGACCGCCAGGTCGTGCAGTTCCGCGGTGAGTTCGTCGGTCAGGCCGGGGGCGGGTGCCTCCTCGATCACCTTCTGGTGGCGGCGCTGGAGGGAGCAGTCGCGCGTGCCCAGGGCCCAGACCGTGCCGTGGGTGTCGGCGAGGATCTGGACCTCGACGTGGCGGCCGTCCTCGACGTACGGCTCGACGAAGACCTCGCCGTCGCCGAAGGCGCTCGCGGCTTCGGCGCGGGCGCTCTCCAGGGCGGCCGGCAGGTCCTCGGCGCGGCGCACGATCCGCATGCCGCGGCCCCCGCCGCCCGCCGCCGCCTTCACCAGCACCGGCAGGTCGGCGGCCGTGACGTCCTCCAGGGGCGCGATACCCATGAGGTCCTTCGCCCGTGTCTTGGACGCCATCGCCTCGATCGCGGCCGGGGGCGGGCCGATCCAGACCAGGCCCGCGGCCAGGACCGCCCTCGCGAAGTCGGCGTTCTCGGAGAGGAAGCCGTAGCCGGGGTGGACGGCGTCGGCGCCGGAGGCCACGGCCGCCTTCACGATCAGGTCGGCGCGCAGGTAGGTGTCGGCGGGGGCCGCGCCCGGGAGTCGTACGGCCGTGTCGGCCAGGCGCGTGTGGAGGGCGCTCGCGTCGGGGTCCGCGTACACGGCGACCGTATGGATGCCCGACTCGGCGCAGGTGCGGAAGATCCGGCAGGCGATCTCGCCCCGGTTGGCGACGAGCACAGAAGTGATCACTGGAGGTTCCTCACATCCGGAAGACGCCGAAGCCGCCACGGGCGCCCTCGTAGGGGGCGGTGTGGATCGCGGACAGGCACATGCCGAGGACGGTCCGGGTGTCTCGGGGGTCGATGACGCCGTCGTCGTAGAGGCGCCCTGACAGGAACATGGGCAGCGACTCGGACTCGATCTGCTGCTCCACCATGGCGCGCAGGGCCGCGTCGCCCTCTTCGTCGTACGGCAGCCCCTTCGCCGCCGCCGACTGGCGGGCGACGATGGAGAGCACGCCGGCGAGCTGCTGCGGGCCCATGACGGCCGACTTGGCGCTGGGCCAGGCGAAGAGGAAGCGGGGGTCGTAGGCGCGGCCGCACATGCCGTAGTGCCCGGCGCCGTAGGAGGCGCCCATGAGGACGGACAGGTGCGGGACCTTCGAGTTGCTGACCGCGTTGATCATCATCGCGCCGTGCTTGATGATGCCGCCCTGCTCGTACTCCTTGCCGACCATGTAGCCGGTGGTGTTGTGCAGGAAGAGCAGCGGGATGTCGCGCTGGTTCGCCAACTGGATGAACTGGGCGGCCTTTTGGGACTCCTCGGAGAAGAGGACGCCCTGGGCGTTGGCCAGGACGCCGATCGGATAGCCGTGCAGTGCCGCCCACCCTGTCACCAGGCTCGTGCCGTACAGGGGCTTGAACTCGTCGAAGTCGGAGGCGTCGACGATCCGGGCGATCACCTCGCGCGGGTCGAAGGGGGTGCGCAGGTCGCCGGGGACGATGCCGAGGAGTTCGTCCTGGTCGTACTTGGGCGGCTCGGCCGGTCCCGGATCGCCGTACGCCTTGCGGTGGTTGAGGCGGGCGACGACCCGGCGGGCCTGCCGGAGGGCGTCTCGCTCGTCGACGGCGTAGTGGTCCGCTAGGCCGGACACGCGCGCGTGCATCCCGGCGCCGCCGAGGGACTCGTCGTCGCTCTCCTCGCCGGTGGCCATCTTGACCAGGGGCGGCCCGCCGAGGAACACCTTGGCGCGCTCCTTGACCATGATCACGTGGTCGGACATGCCGGGGACGTACGCGCCGCCCGCCGTGGAGTTGCCGAAGACGACGGCGACGGTCGGGACACCGGCCGCCGACAGCCGGGTCAGGTCACGGAAGATGGCGCCCCCGGGGATGAAGATCTCCTTCTGGGACGGGAGATCCGCACCGCCGGACTCCACCAGGCTGATGCAGGGCAGCCGGTTGGCGAGGGCGATGTCGTTGGCGCGCAGGGCCTTCTTCAGCGACCACGGGTTGCTCGCGCCGCCCCGCACAGTCGGGTCGTTGGCGGTGATCAGGCACTCCACGCCCGCCACCACCCCGATCCCGGTGACGAGGGAGGCGCCGACGGTGTAGTCGCTGCCCCAGGCGGCCAGCGGGGACAGTTCGAGGAAGGGCGTGTCGGGGTCGAGGAGCAGCTCGATGCGCTCACGGGCGAGCAACTTGCCGCGTTTGCGGTGCCGTTCGACGTACTTCTCACCACCGCCGGCGAGCGCTTTGGCGTGCTCGGTGTCCAGGTCGGCGAGTTTGGCGAGCATGGCCTCGCGGTTCGCCCGGTGGTCGGGGCCGGTCGGGTCGAGGGTGGTCCGCAGGACGGTCACAGCAAGGCCTCCGGGATGTCCAGGTGGCGGGAGCGCAGCCATTCGCCGAGGGCCTTGGCCTGCGGGTCGAAGCGGTGCTGGGCGGCGACGCCCTCGCCGAGGATGCCCTCGACGACGAAGTTCAGGGCGCGCAGGTGGGGCAGGACGTGCCGGGTGACGGTCAACTTGGCTGTCTCCGGGAGGAGTTCGCGCAGCCGGTCCACGGTGAGGGTGTGGGCGAGCCACCGCCAGGCCGGGTCCGTCCGCACCCAGAGCCCGATGTTGGCGTTGCCGCCCTTGTCCCCGCTGCGGGCCCCCGCAACGAGGCCGAGAGGGGCTCGGGCGGTGGGACCTTCGCCGAGCGGCTCGGGAAGGGGCGGCGGAGGGACTTTTTCGAGTACGGCGGTCTCCTGGGCCGGCGCCACAGGGATCCGCCGGCCGTCGTGGAGGACGGCCACATGGTCCACGGCTCCATGGGGGACGTACACATCCTCGAAGACCCCATAGGGCGAGCCCTTCCCCGGTGGCGCCAGCACATGGAAACCGGGGTAGCTCGCCAGAGCCAGTTCTACGGCGGCTCCACTCAGCGCCCGTCCGACGGCCTCCTGGTCCGGGTCCCGGACGACCAGTCGCAGCAGGGCGCTCGCGGTCTCCTCGGTGTCGGCGTCGGGGCGGTCGGTGCGGGCCAGGTCCCAGCGCACGTCGGCGGCCTTGGCGAGGGCCGGTTCCAGTTGCTGCCGCACCAGGGCCGCCTTGGCCTCGATGTCGAGGCCGGTCAGGACGAAGGCGACCTCGTTGCGGAAGCCGCCGAGCCGGTTGAGGCCGACCTTGAGGGTGGGCGGCGGGGCCTCGCCGCGGACCCCGGAGATCCGGACCCGGTCGGGGCCGTCCTGGTCGAGCCGTACGGTGTCGAGGCGGGCGGTGACATCGGGTCCGGCGTACCGGGCGCCCTGCGTCTCGTAGAGGAGCTGGGCGGTGACCGTGCCGACATCCACGAAGCCGCCGGTGCCGGGGTGTTTGGTGAGGACGGCGGTGCCGTCCTCGTGGAGTTCGGCGAGGGGGAAGCCCGGCCTTCCGAGGTCGCGCCCGCCCTCGGTGAAGAACGCGTAGTTGCCGCCGGTGGCCTGGGTCCCGCACTCCAGGACATGGCCCGCGACGACCGCTCCCGCGAGGCGGTCGTACTCGCCCGGCCCCCAGCCGAAGTGGGCGGCGGCGGGCCCGGTGACCAGGGCCGCGTCCGTCACCCGGCCGGTCACGACCACGTCCGCGCCCTCGCGCAGACAGGCGGCGATGCCGAAGCCGCCGAGGTAGGCGTGCGCGGCCACGCTGCCGGGGTGGCGGGCGGTGAGGTCGTCGCCCTCGACGTGGGCGACCTTGACGTCCAGGCCGAGCCGGCCGGCCAACTCCCTGATGCGGGTGGCGAGTCCGGCGGGGTTCAGGCCGCCCGCGTTGGTGACGATCCGCACGCCGCGCTCGTGCGCGAGACCGAGGGATTCCTCGAGTTGGCGCAGGAAGGTACGGGCGTATCCGGCGCCGGGGTCCTTGAGCCGGTCCCGGCCCAGGATGAGCATGGTCAGCTCGGCGAGGTAGTCGCCGGTGAGGACGTCGAGTTCACCGCCGGTGAGCATCTCGCGGAGGGCGTCGAAGCGGTCGCCGTAGAAGCCGGAGGCGTTGCCTATGCGGAGGGGGGTCGCGCGGTGGGCGATCATGTGGCAGGGGCCTTTCGGTCGTCCCCAGGGGCAGCCGCGGAGGGAGTCATCCGGCCGCTCCCTCGGACCTGCGTTCCTTGGGTGCGCGTCCCTTTCCGGGCGGCCCCGCGAAGGCCTGGGCGATGTCGAGCCAGCGGTCGGCGTCCTCTCCCACGGCGGTCAGGGCGAGGTCGGCGCGGTGGGCTCGCTGGGTGACCAGGAGGCAGAGGTCGAGGGCGGGGCCGGTGACACGGTCGGTGGCGTTCTCTGGGCCGTGGACCCACAACTCGCCGCTCGGACTGGTGAGTTCGACGCGGAACTCCTCGAAGGGCGGGGTGAGGCCGTGCACGCCGAAGGAGAAGTCGCGGGTGCGGACGCCGAGGCGGACGATGTGCCGGATCCGGTCGGTGGGCTCCCGGGTCACGCCGAGCGCGTCCGCCACGTCCAGGCCGTGGGCCCAGGTCTCCATGAGACGGGCGGTGGCCATGGAGGCGGTGGACATGGGCGGGCCGTACCAGGGGAAGCGGGCCCCGTCGGGCGCGGCACGCAGCGCCTCCGCGAGGTCCTCCCGCCCGGCACGCCAGTACGCGAGCAGCCGGGCGGGCGGCTTGGCGGCCCCCTCCTCCGCACCGTTGTCGACGAAGTCCCCGGGGGCGGCGAGCGCCTTCTCGACCTCGCGGGAGAAGGCCTTGGGGTCGGTCACGGCGAGCAGGGAGGAGTGGTCGGTCCAGGCGAGGTGGGCGATCTGGTGGGCGACGGTCCAGCCGGGGGCGGGGGTCGCGAGCGCCCACTGCTCGGCGGTCAACTCGGCCACGAGCCGGTCGAGTTCGTCGCTCTCGGCACACAGGTCGTCGATGACGGGTGTGGGGTCTGCCATGGGGTGAGGATGGCAGCGCCCCGAGAAACAAGCAAGCGTGCTTGCATTTATTTTTCCGTGCACCGCGGGTTCCCCGGCACCGCGGGTGCTCCGGAGACCCGCACACCACGGTGCACCGAAAATAGCGCGCCCCCTCTCCCGCATCACCGGTACGGTCCCCCGGTGACCGAAGACGAGAACTACTTCCCGGAGTCCGTCGCGGCGACCTACGACGAGTCGTCGGCGGCGATGTTCACGCCGGAGGCGATCGACCCGGCCGTGGCGGTGCTGGCGGGGCTCGCCGGTGAGGGGCGGGCGCTGGAGCTGGGCATCGGGACCGGCCGGATCGCGCTGCCGCTGGCGGGGCGAGGGGTCGAGGTGCACGGCATCGAGCTGTCCCCGGCGATGGCGGACCGGCTGCGGGCCAAGCCCGGCGGCGAGGCGATCGGGGTGACGCTCGGGGACTTCGCGACGACCAGGGCGCCCGGCACGTTCTCGGTCGCCTACCTGGTCTTCAACACGATCATGAACCTGACCAGCCAGGACGCCCAGGTGGACTGCTTCCGCAATGTCGCGGCGCACCTTGAGCCCGGCGGCACCTTCGTCATCGAGGTGACGGTCCCCCAGTTGCGGAGACTTCCGCCCGGACAGAACGCCGTGCCCTTCCACGTCGGCGAGACCCGCCTGGGCTTCGACACCTACGACACCGCGACCCAGGCGATGGCCTCCCACCATGTCCGCGTCGTGGACGGCCGGGGCTCCTTCCGGTCGATCCCCTTCCGGTACGTGTGGCCCGCGGAACTCGACCTGATGGCCCGCCTGGCGGGCATGCGGCTGCGGGACCGGTGGGCGGACTGGAGCGGGGCTCCCTTCACAGCGGAGAGCGAGTCCCATGTGTCGGTGTGGGAGAAGACGGAGGGCTGACCGGCCGCCGCGCGGCACTCAACCAGCCCGAACCAACCCAACCCGGCTCAGCTCAGGTCGGCTCAGCTCAGGTCGACTCAGCTCACGGCAGAGTCCCCCGCGCCGCCTTCCCCCGCCCCACCTGCGTCCGCACCGCACCCATGCTCGCCGCGATCACCAGCGCGATGGCGAGTGCCTGGAGGGCGGACAGGGCCTGGTCGAGGATCAGGAAGCCCGCGAGGGCGGCGATGCCCGGTTCCAGGCTCATGAGGATCGCGAAGGTGGAGGCGGGCAGGCGGCGCAGGGCCAGGAGTTCCAGGGTGTAGGGCAGCACCGAGGACAGCACGGCGACCCCCGCGCCGAGGCCCACGGTCACCGGGTCGAGGAGCCGGGTGCCGGACCCCACCACGCCGAACGGCAGGAACGCCAGCGCGCCCACCGCCATCGCCAGGGCGAGCCCGTCGGCCTGCGGGAAACGGCGGCCGGTGCGCGCACTGAAGACGATGTACGCCGCCCACATGGCCCCCGCCGCCAGCGCGAACGCCACGCCGAGCGGGTCGAGGCCGCCGAAGTTCCCGCCGCCGAGGAGGAACACTCCGACGAGCGCGAGCCCGGCCCAGACGACGTTGACCGCCCGGCGGGAGGCGAGCACCGAGAGGGTGAGGGGTCCGAGGACCTCCAGGGTGACCGCGGGGCCGAGGGGGATGCGGTCGACGGCCTGGTAGAAGAGGCCGTTCATCGCGGCCATGGTGAGGCCGAAGACCACGACCGTCCCCCAGTCCGTGCGGGAGTGGCCGCGCAGCCGGGGCCGGCACACGACCAGCAGCACGATCGCGGCGGCCAGGAGCCGCAGGGTCACGACCCCGAGCGCGCCCGCCCTCGGCATGAGAGTCACGGCCAGCGCCGCACCGAACTGCACGGATACACCACCGGCGAGGACCAGGCCGACGGGACCGAGGGAGCCGAAGCGTCGGGGGCCGGCGCCGGGGGCTGCTGTGAGCGGGGGTGAGGACGGCAGGTCGGTGCTGGGGGTGGTCACGGGGACTTCCAGGAGGTCGATTCGAGACGGTCGTTCATCGTGATGCACTGTCGAGTCCAGGGTAGTGGACTTCGCCAGGTGCGTAAACCGGCTATACGACTGTCTCGACGGGTGACATCAGCGCCGCACCATGAACACGTCGACGGCGTCCTCGGACTCCACCGTGAAGCCGTGCCGTTCGTAGAGGCGGCGGGCCGCACTGCCCTGGAGGACGTCGAGGCGTACGGTCACGCCGGCCGCGTCGGTGCGGGCCAGCAGGGTGCGCAGGACCGCCGAGCCCAGGCCGCGTCCCTGCATGCCCGGGTCGATGAAGAAGTGCTCCAGCCAGTGCCCGTCCTCGGCCGGGCGCAGCGCGACACAGCCCGCGAAACGGCCCTCGGTCTCGATGACCGACAGATGCGCCGCGACGAAGGCGTCCCGGAACCGCTGCCGCACCCGCCGCTCGTCGAACCGCCCCAGCCGCTCCAGGTCGGGACGCATCACCACGGCCCGCAGCTCGGCGATCGGCTCGACGTCGTCCGGGGTCGCGGGACGCAGGGTCCAGCTGTACGTCTCCATGATCGAAGTCTCTCAGGGCGCGGGTGGGACAGCCCCGGCCTGCGACTCCCGGTCCAGCCCCTCCGCCAGCACCTCCGCCAGATGCCGCCCCCGCACCTGCGCCAGCTGCTCCAGCTGGGTCCGGCAGGAGAAGCCGTCCGCCAGGACCACCGTGTCCTCGGACGCCCCGCGCACCGACGGCAGCAGTTGTTCCTCGGCGCACGCCCGGGACACCTCGAAGTGCCCTTTCTCGAAGCCGAAGTTGCCCGCCAGGCCGCAGCAGCCGCCCGTCAACTCGCCGGTGAGGCCCGCCGCCTCGCGCAGCCGGCGGTCGGAGGCGTCCCCCAGTACCGCGTGCTGGTGACAGTGGGTCTGGCCGACGACCGGGCGGTTCAGGGCCGGTGGCCGCCAGTCGGGGGCGAGCCGTTCCAGCGCCTCCGCGAAGGTGAGGACGCGGGCGGCGAGACGGGCGGCGCGCGGGTCGTCGTGCAGCAGCTCGGGGAGGTCGGTGCGCAGGGCGGCGGCACAGCTCGGCTCCAGGACGACGAAGGCGGGCGGCTCCGTCACCTCGTCCAGCTCCGCCTCGTCCAGCCCCGTCGCCTCCCCCAGCCCCGTCGCCTCCCCCAGCCCCGTCGCCTCCCCCAGCTCCGCCTCCCCCAGCCCCGTCGCCTCCTCCAGCCCCGGCACCTGCTCCGAACCCGGCACCTCGTCCAGCTCAGGCAGCAGAAACGGCTCCACCAGGTCGAGCGTGCGGCGCAACACCGCGCGGGCCTGGTCCAGTTGGCCCGTCGAGAGGTACGTCAGCCCGCAGCAGGCGCGGTCGCGCGGGCGGCCCCAGGGTTGGGGCATGCCGACGCCCGCGACCTCGCCGTCCTCCGTCCGCGCCACCTTCCACGGCCGCCCCGGCAGTTCCAGGACCCCGATCCCGGCCGCCTCCAGCACCCGCACCGCCGCCCGGCCGACGTCCGGCGAGAGGTGCTCGGTGAAGGTGTCCGGCCACAGGTAGACCATTGTGCGGGGCAGTTCGGGTCTCCCGCCCTTCCGGGCCTCGGTCGTCCACTCCCGCATCCGCTCCCGCTCCCGCCGCCGCAGCCACCGGCCGAACGTCTCCGGAGCCAGCCGCGGGATCCGCCGCTCCGCCGCGATCCCGCCGAGCCGTTTCGCGACGGCGGCCAACGGCCGTACGGAGGCGAGGGAGTTGACCAGCCCAGCCAGCCGCAACCGGTCCACCCAGCGCAGCCACACCGGCAGCCGGCCCATGCTGTAGTGGGCGGCCGGGCGGCGGCGTCCGGCGTAGTGGTGGTGCAGGAACTCCGCCTTGTACGTGGCCATGTCGACCCCGACCGGGCAGTCGGACCGGCAGCCCTTGCAGGACAGGCACAGGTCGAGGGCGTCCCGCACCTGAGTCGACCGCCAGCCGTCGGTCACGAGTCCGCCGGCCTCGCCCGCGAGCATCTCGTGCAGCAGCCTCGCCCGGCCGCGCGTGGAGTGCTCCTCCTCCCCCGTGGCCCGGAAGGAAGGGCACATGACGGCGGGCCCGGAGACCGCTGTCGTACGGCATTTCGCGACCCCGACACAGCGTCGTACGGCCGCGGAGAAGTCACCGCCGTCGGCCGGGTAGCCGAAGGCGACGTCGACCGGCTTCCGGGGCAGGACGGAGAAACGGAGGTTCGCGTCGAGGGGGGCCGGGCGGACCAGAACGCCGGGGTTGAGGAGGTCGTCCGGGTCCCAGACGGCCTTCGCGCGCTCGAAGAGGGCGACCAGGTCGTCGCCGTACATCTTCGGGAGCAGTTCGGCGCGGGCCAGGCCGTCCCCGTGCTCCCCGGACAGCGAGCCGCCGTGCGCGACGACGAGCTCGGCGAGCTCCTCGGAGAAGCGCCGGAAGCGGGAGACACCCGCCCCGGTCAGCAGGTCGAAGTCGATGCGGACGTGGATGCAGCCGTCGCCGAAGTGGCCGTACGGCGTGCCGCGCAGGCCGTGGGAGCCGAGCAGGCGCCGGAAGTCCCGCAGGTAGGCGCCCAGGCGCCGCGGCGGCACCGCGCAGTCCTCCCAGCCGGGCCAGGCCTCGGACCCGTCTGGCATCCGGGTCGCCGTTCCGCTGGCGTCCTCGCGGATCCGCCACAGGGCCCGCTGACCGGCCGGGTCGGTCACCACGAGGGCGTCGAGGACGTCGGCGGCGCGCACGATCTGCTCCGCACGCGCGTGTGCCTCCGCCCCGGAGGTCCCGCCGGTCTCCACGAACAGCCACGCGCCGCCCCTGGGCAACGCGGCCGCCGAGGGCACCAGGTCGGCCGCCATCCCCTCCACGGTCAGGGGGTGGTGGGGCAGCAGTCCGGCGGCGGCCTCGGCGGCCGCTCCCTCGTCCACGTACCCGAGCACGGCGAGCGCACGCGCGCGGGGCGCCTCCACCAGCCGTACGACGGCCTCGGTGAGGACGCCGAGGGTGCCCTCGCTGCCGCAGAACGCGCGGGCGACGTCGGCCCGGTGCTCCGGAAGCAGGGCGTCCAGCGCGTAGCCGGAGATCCGGCGGGGCAGCTCGGGGAACCCGGTGCGCAGCCGCGCGAGCTCGCCGTCCACCAGCTCCCGCAGCCCCGTCGGTGCCCCGGCCCAGTCCTGGCCGAGCCGCAGCCGCTGCCCGCGCGCGGTGACGACGTCCAGCTCGCGCACACTGTCGGCGGTCGTCCCCCAGGCCACCGAGTGCGAGCCGCAGGAGTTGTTGCCGATCATCCCGCCGAGCGTGCAGCGGCTGTGGGTGGAGGGGTCGGGCCCGAAGCGCAGCCCGTGCGGGGCGGCCGCGTCCTGGAGCCGGTCCAGCACGAGCCCCGGCTGGACGACGGCGGTGCGCGTCTCGGGGTCGAGGGACACGACCCTGTTCATGTGCCGGGTGAAGTCGAGGACGACTCCGGTGCCGGTGGCCTGCCCGGCGATGGAGGTGCCGCCGCCGCGCGGCACGACGGGTACTCCGTGCGAGCGACAGACCTCCAGTACGGCGGCCACGTCGTCGGCGTCTCTCGGCGCGACCACGCCGAGGGGGACCCGCCGGTAGTTGGAGGCGTCCATGGTGGTCAGCGCCCGGGAGGTGACGTCGAAGCCGACGTCCCCCCGCACGGCCTTGCGCAGCGCGGTTTCCAGACCCGTCATGGGTCCACCCTCCCAGCCTCTCGGGCCCGTCCGCCCTCCCGGCCCCTCGGGCACGGACGTCTCAGCCGACGGACGAGGTTTCCACCAGGTTTCCCCCAGCCGCTAACCTCGGTCCGTGGCTGAGATCCAGATTCCCGCTGACATCAAGCCCGCCGACGGACGTTTCGGCGCGGGCCCCTCCAAGGTGCGGGTCGAGGCGCTCGACGCCCTCGCCGCGACCGGTACGTCCCTGCTCGGGACGTCCCACCGCCAGGCCCCGGTGAAGAACCTGGTCGGCCAGGTGCGTGAGGGCATCTCCGAGCTGTTCTCGCTGCCCGAGGGCTACGAGGTCGTCCTCGGCAACGGCGGCTCGACCGCGTTCTGGGACGTGGCGACGCACGGGCTGATCGAGAACAAGTCGCAGCACCTGAACTTCGGCGAGTTCTCGTCGAAGTTCGCGAAGGCGTCCAAGCTCGCGCCCTGGCTGGCCGAGCCCACCGTCATCGCCTCCGACCCGGGCACGCACCCCGAGCCGCAGGCCGAGGCGGGCGTCGACGTGTACGCCTTCACCCACAACGAGACCTCGACGGGTGTCGCCGCCCCGGTCAAGCGGGTCGCGGGCGCGGACGACGGGGCACTGGTCCTGGTCGACGCGACGAGCGGCGCCGGCGGTCTCCCGGTGGACGTGTCGGAGACGGACGTCTACTACTTCGCCCCGCAGAAGTCCTTCGCCTCCGACGGCGGCCTGTGGATCGGCGTGTTCTCCCCTGCCGCGATCGAGCGCGCCGAGCGGATCCACGCGTCGGGCCGCCACGTCCCGGAGTTCTTCAGCCTCCCCACGGCGATCGACAACTCCCGCAAGAACCAGACGTACAACACCCCGGCCCTCGCCACCCTCTTCCTGCTGAACCAGCAGCTGGAGTGGATCAACGGCCAGGGCGGTCTGGCCTGGTCGACGGCCCGTACGAAGGACTCCTCGACGCGGCTGTACGGCTGGGCGGAGGAGTCCAAGCACGCGACGCCGTTCGTCACCGACCCGGCCAAGCGCTCCCAGGTCATCGGCACGATCGACTTCTCCGACGAGATCGACGCCGCCGCGATCGCCAAGGTCCTGCGCGCCAACGGCATCGTCGACACCGAGCCCTACCGCAAGCTCGGCCGCAACCAGCTCCGCGTCGCGATGTTCCCGGCGATCGACCCGGCGGACGTCGAGGCCCTGACGAAGTGCATCGACTACGTCATCGAGAAGCTCTGATCACTTCGGTACGACAGTGAAGGGCGCCCGGAGAACACCGGGCGCCCTTCGTCGTGCGTCAGCTCATGCTCAGCCGCGGAAGCCGAGCAGCTGGTGCAGCTCGTCGCCGCCCCGGGCCGCCGTGGCCGGCGTGGAGGCGCCGGTCAGGGCCGACGCCGTGGCCGGCTGGGCCGCCGACGGCTTCGGGTCGGGGAGCTTCTTGCAGACCGCGTCGGCGGTGCCGTGGCCGCGGGGGACCGTGCCGTCGGTCAGGTACTTGGCGAGGTACTTGTCGAGGCAGGCGTTGCCGCTCAGGGAGATGCCGTGGTTGCCGCCGCCCTGCTCGACGACCAGGCTGGAGTGCTTGAGCAGGCGGTGGACGGTGACGCCGCCCTGGTACGGGGTGGCCGCGTCGTCCGTCGCCTGGAACAGGAGCACCGGCGGGAGCTTGGAGTTGGCGACGTTCACCGGCTTCAGGGTCTTCGTGGGCCAGAACGCGCACGGCGCGTTGTACCAGGCGTTGCTCCAGGCCATGAAGGGAGCCTTCTTGTAGACGGCCCAGTTGTCCTTCTGCCACTGCTTCCAGTCGCGCGGCCAGGAGGCGTCACGGCACTGCACGGCGGTGTAGATGCTGTAGCCGTTGTCACCGGAGGCGTCGATCGCGGCGAGGTTCTCGTACGCCTCGACCAGCGGGGCGGCGTTCTTGTCGTTCACGTACGCGGCGAACGCCTTGGCCAGGTCGGGCCAGTAGCCGTTGTAGTAGCCGCCCGGGATGAAGGTGTCCTCCAGCTCGGCCGCGCCCACCTTGCCGCCGGCCGGCGTCTTCGCCAACTCGGCCTGCATCGCGTACCACTTGGCCTCGATCTTGGCCGGGTCGGTACCGAGCTTGTACGTGGAGTCGTACTTCGCGATCCACGCCATCAGGGCCTTCTGGCGGGCGTCGAACGCGTAGTCCTGCGAGATGTTGGCGTCGTACCAGACCCCGTCGGGGTCGACGATCGAGTCCAGCACCAGGCGGCGCACGTTGCCCGGGAAGAGCTTCGCGTAGACCTGGCCCAGGTAGGTGCCGTACGAGTAGCCGAAGTAGTTGATCTTCTTCGCGCCGAGGGACTTGCGGATCGAGTCCATGTCCTTAACGGCGTTGATGGTGTTGATGTACGGCAGCACGCTCGCGTACTTGCGGCCGCAGGCGGCGGCGAAGGACTTGGCGCGCTCCAGGTTGGCCTTCTCGATCGCGGGCGTCTTCGGGACGCTCGCGGGCCGCACCGGGTTGAAGTAGCCCGGCTTGCAGTCGAGGGCGGGCGAACTCTTGCCGACGCCGCGCGGGTCGAAGCCGATGACGTCGTACTGGGACGCGACCGCCTTGGGCAGGCTCCCGGCGACGAATCCGGCGAGGCCGAGACCGCTGCCGCCGGGGCCGCCCGGGTTGACCAGCAGCGGGCCCTGGTACTTCTTCGCGGTGTGCGGGACCCGGGACAGGGCCAGGGTGATCTGCCGCCCCTTGGGGTGGGCGTAGTCCAGCGGCACCTTCACCGAACCGCACTGGAGCGTCGGGGAGTTCTCGGTACCGCACTTCTTCCAGCTGACCTTCGCCGCCGACAGGGCGGGGGACGCGGTGAGGGACGTACCGGCCTCGGCGGGGACGGCCGTGACGGCCCCCGCCAGGACGACCGTCGCACCGCACAGCACAAGAGCGCTTCTTCTCATAGGAGCGCATCCTGTCGAAGAAACTGTCGATTATGAACCGCGTGTGCGAAATTTTTGAATCTCCTGTGATTCAGTAGGACTTCCAGCGTCCTTCGGAGACCACCTCCACGACGCCGTCCACCACCTTGATGGCCGTCTGGTCGTCGATCGCGTACGCCGGACCACCGATCCCGGCCGCCCAACGTTCCGCGTCGGCCGTGGTGTTGTCGGGGCAGGCCGGGTGATCCAGGTGCGGGAAGACGGAGAAGTCGACCAGACCCAGCGCGCTGTCGCCACCGGTGGACGGCTTCCAGCCCACGAAGTGGTCCCCGATGCGCGGGGTCAGCACCATGCTCCCGGCGCTGAATCCCACGTAGACCAGGTCGGGCAGTGAGGGCAGGAGTTCGGCCAGTCCGGACTCCCGCATCCAGTGGCTCAGGTAGAGCGCGTCACCGCCGTTGACCAGGAGGACGTCCGCCCTGCGGACCCAGGAGACCCAGTGCTCCTTCTCGATGCTGGGCAGGGCGGTGAGTTCCAGGACGCCCACCGACTTCCAGCCCAGCCCGGTCATGGGGCAGTGGGACTGTCCGCTGACGAACCGCCACGGGCCGCCCGGATCGGCGTCGGGGGCGCCGTAGCCCGCGGTGGGGACGCACAGGGCGTCCGCCTCGGCGATCGGCTTGCCCAGAAGGCCGACGAGCGCGTCCCGGATGCTGTCGTTGGTGACGCCGGAGTCGGTGAGGAGAAGCTTCATGATGTCCTTCCGCACATCACAGGGTGCCGGGGCCCCCGGGCCGCACCCCTCGGCCCGGCGCGACCATCAGCGCGGTGACATAGGCATTCAACCGTTCCTCCACCGGCCGGGTGGTCAACTCCGAACTCCCCGCTTCCCGCCACGCGTAGCCGGCCGGCCGGCCGAGGGCGCCCAGTAGCCAGTACCGAGCGCCCCCACCCCTCACGCAGCCGTGCAGCTCACACTCGGCACACCCCCGCCCCCCGGCGCCGCCCCGAACCCGAAGCTCGCCGAACCGCCCGCCGGGACCGACCCGTTGTGCGCGGCGTTCGTCGCCGTCACCGTCGCGCCGGTCTGGGTGTACGACGCGTTCCACATGGAGGTGACCTTCTGCGCACCCGGCCAGGTCCAGGTCACCTTCCAGGACGACAGTGCCGTCGAGCCCGAATTGGTCACCTTGACCTCGGCGTTGAAGCCGCTGCCCCAGTCGCTGCTCACCGCGTAGGAGGCGGTGCAGGCGGCCGTGCCGCCACCCGGGTCACCGGGGCCCCCCGGACCGCCGCCCGAGCCCGGGAAGCCCGGCGCCTTCACGCTCGCCAGGTAGCTGTCCTTCACGGTGTCCACGGTCTGCCAGTCGTCCTTCAGGATTCCGCCCGTGTCACCGGAGTTGGGGTTCCACGACCAGAAGGTCCAGTGGAAGGAGTCGGCGCCGTACGTCGACGTCGGGCGGAGGTAGGACACCAGTGCCGCCAGCCATTTCTGGTCCACGGTCGAGGTCAGCGTGGTGCCGAACTCGCCCACCCACACCGGCGCGATGTTCTGCTTGAAGATGTAGCCCCAGTACTTGTCCCAGATCCCCGGCATGTTGGCGGGGAACGACGGATCGCTGAACCAGCTCTGCTGGGCCACGCTCGTCGCGTAGTCGTGGGCCGAGTACACGACCCGGTTGGCCACGCTCAGCTGCACCGGGTACTGCGCGACCCCCATGAGGTTGCCGCCCCACCAGCCCGAGACGCCGTTGACGGTCTGGACCCCCTCGACGAAGATCAGCAGGTTGGGGTTGACCCCCAGCACCGCGTTCCCGGCCCGCTGGGCCGCGAGCCGCCAGTCCGTGGCGGTGTCCCCGCATCCCCAACAGGCGGGATCGTGGGGCTCGTTGTGAAGATCGATGCCTACGACGGTGTCCTGGCCCTGGTAACGCGCCGCCAGCGCCTTGAGGTTGGCGATCCAGGTCGACTCCGGGACCGCGGCCGTGTACCAGAGCGCCGACTGGCCCGCGGAGTCCGGGCGGTGCCGGTCGAGGATGACCTTGAGGCCGTCCTGGCCGGCGTACGACACCAGCTTGTCCAGGACGCCGAGGGAGGTGAGGCCCTGGAGGTCGGCGTTCTTGCCGCCGGAGAAGTCGATGCTGTTGGGGACGGTGCCCGGCTTGAGGATGTCGTCGCTGTACGGGATGCGGAGCGTGTTGTAGCCCAGCGACTTCATCTGGTCGATCATGGACTTGTAGTCGCGGGACCAGAGGCCGTGGACGACGCGGTTGGAGGTCTCGAAGCCGAACCAGTTGATCCCGGCGATGCGGACCGGCTGCCCGGACGCGTCCAGGATCTGCCGGCCGCTGGTGTGCCAGTAGCCGGCACCGGCGTCGGCCTTCGCCTCGGCGGCGTGCGCCGTCTGCGCTCCGGCCAGGAGCGGCACCACGAGCGCCGCCGCACACAGCACTCTTCGCAAGCTGCGGAACATGTCGCTGCTTCCTCTCAAAGGGGCCCGGAACGGATGGGAGCGCTCCCATCGCCCTGTACCTCCATGGAAGTCAGGTCACATGAACACGTCAAGACGCGTGACGCCACGTCCTCAGCTTCCGGAACGGGCGCACCGCCGACGGCGCACGGCGGTCCTGGCGGCCGCCCGGCGAAAGGGGGGCTCAGGAGCTGCGCCGGAACAGCCGCCGGAGCCCGAAGAGGAGGGCGACGGCTCCCAGGGCGAGGGCGCCGATCTTGATCGTGCCGTTCGAGTCCCCGCCGCCGTCGCTTCCCGAGGCCGCGGAACTCCCGCCTCCCGAGGGCGAGTCGGACCCGGAGCCCCTGGGCGCGTCCTGCGCCTCCACCTCGCTGTTCGCGCCCTCCATGCCGAGGAGCAGCTTGGTCCCGTCGGGCGAGTAGGAGACCGACTCGCCCTGTCCGAGGGGAACGCTGAGTCGCCCCTTCTTCTTGAGGTCGCCGCCGTTCCAGTCGTACCAGAGGCCGCCGAAGTACCCGCGTACGACGAGCTGTTCGCCGTTCGGTGAGAACGTGGCGTCGGTCGCCCACAGGTCGATCGGCGCGGTGGGCCGGAAGAGGTTGGTGCCCTTCGGGGAGAGTTCGGCCGGCCCCTCGTACAGGTGGCCGCCGTCCTCCTGCTTGTCGATGATGTAGACCCGTCCGGTCTTGGGGTGGACGACCATCGACTCGGCGTCCCGGGATCCGTCCGAGTACTTCACGACGTACTGCGTGGCCTTGACGGTCTGGTCCTTCAACTCCTTCGGCTCGGGGAGCTTGTAGATCCAGACGTAGGGCCAGGTGACCCCGTCGTTGTCCCCGATGTCGCCGACCCAGATCTCGTTGCCGGGCCCGATCGCGATGGCCTCGACGTCCCGCGGGGTGCCGACCCCGGTCATGGTGACCCGGGCGACCGTCCTGCCGGTGGCGCTGTCGACGGCGTAGAGGTAGGCGCCGGTGTCCTGGTCGTTGTGGGTCCAGTAGATGCCGGGGTGCTGGTGGGAGGCGGCGAGCCCGCTGGACTCGGTGATCCGGGGATCGCTGATGGTGAACCCCTTGTCCCCCTTCCCGCCCCCGTCGTCAGCGGAGGCGGGCACGACGGCGGGCAGGCTGAAGGCGCCCACGAGCAGGATCCCGGCGAGCAGGGCGAAGGGTCGAGGCATGCCCCAAGCCTGCCATTCGGCAGCGCCGGGCTGGGGCGGGGTGGGGCGGGGGGGGTGCGAGTTTCGGGTGCGGGTTCGGTGGGGGCGGGCGTTTTTGCGCAGTTCCCCGCGCCCCTGGGGGCCTGCGGCGGCCCGTTGCGGTCCGGTGGGGGCCTGTGTAGCGCGTGCGGGTGCGTTGTCGGTCGGTGCCGGGGTGGGGGGTGTCCGTCCTCGGTCCGGCGGCTCGGTCTCTTGAGCAGTTCTCGGTTCCGGACGCCGGCCGCTGCGGGCGGACCCGCACCCGGCACCCCCACAGGCGCCCGGCCAAAGCCCAGCGCAGCGGCCGCGTGGGGTTCTTCACAGTACGGATGGACCCAAGAGCTGTTACCCGCTGGTAAGAATCACCGATGATGGGCGCATGCTGCGATTCATGCCCGTCGGCGATTCCATGACCATCGGCAGCGCGGGCGAGCACACCTGGCGGTACCGGATGTGGCAGCACCTGCGTGACACCTACGGCGGCCCCTTCACCCTCGTCGGTCCGCGCGAGACGCTGTACGACAAGGCGGCCGACGCGCCCACGTCGTACGCGTACGCCGATCCCGACTTCCCCCGGTCCCACCTCGCCGGCTGGGGCGAGGGCTGGCAGCACATGGCACCGCTGATCGGCGAGGCGGTGCGCGGTCAACGGGCCGACGTGCTCCTGGTGTCCCTGGGCCTGATCGACCTCGGGTTCTACACCAACGCGGACCAGACCACGGAGAACGTACGGGCCTTCGTCGCCGAGGCCCGCCGCGCGAACCCCCGGATCCGCATGGTCGTCCTCCCGGTGATCCCCAACGTCCGGGCGCAGACGGACCCCCCGTTCGCCGAGCAGGTCACCCGCTTCAACGAGCTCCTGGCCAAGACGATCGCGGACCTGGACGAACCCCGCTCCCCCCTGCTCCGGGCCACCCCTCCCCCGTCGTACGACATCGCTCACGACACCTACGACGGCACCCACCCGAACGCACGCGGCGAGCACAAGGTCGCCGCGGCCTTCGCCGACGCGATGCACCAGGCGTGGGACCTGGGCGAGCCGTACCGGACGGCCGACTGACGGACGACCGGCGGGAACAGGCGGGAGATTGGGAATACCCGTCCGCCCCAAGGCCGTTGAAGGCGCCGCCCCATCCCCGTGAGGAAGTGCGGTGAGCCCGTGATGAAGGCGGTCCGGTTCCACGAGTACGGCGGTGTCGACGTGCTGCGGGTCGAGGAGGTGGAGCGGCCCTCGCCCGGGGCCGGACAGGTGCTGGTGGAGGTGCGGGCGGCCGGGATCCAGCCCGGTGAGGTGATGATCCGCGAGGGCGCCCGGCACGACCGCTGGCCGGCGACCTTCCCCTCCGGCCAGGGCAGCGACCTGGCCGGGGTGGTGGTGGAGACGGGCCCGCACGTGCGGGGGTTCGCGGTGGGTGACGAGGTGCTGGGCTTCACCCACCGGCGGGCCAGCCACGCCGAGTACGTGGCCGTCGACGACGTGAACCTGGTCGCGCGCCCGGCCGGGCTCTCCTGGGAGGTGGCCGGGTCGCTGTACGTGGCCGGTACGACCGCGTACGCGAGCGTGTTCGCGGTGGACCCCGCGCCGGGCGACACGGTCGTGGTGTCCGGTGCGGCGGGCGGGGTCGGCTCGCTCGCGGTGCAGCTCGCGCGGCGACGCGGCGCCACGGTGATCGGGCTGGCGAGCCCGCGCAACCACGACTGGCTGAAGGAACGGGGGGTCGTGCCGGTCGCGTACGGGGAGGGAGTGGCCGAGCGGGTCCGGGAGGCCGCGGGCGGACGGGTCGACGCGTTCATCGACACGTACGGCGAGGGGTATGTGCGGCTGGCCGTGGAACTGGGTGTCCAGCCCTCCCGCATCAACACGATCCGCGACTGGCGTACGGCGGCGGAGGTCGGCGCGCGCACCTACGGCGAGGGTTCGGCGGCCTGCGCGGTCGTCGTCGGCGAACTGGCCCGGCTGGCCGCGCGCGGGGAGCTGACGGTGCCGGTGGCCCGCGTCCACCCGCTGGCGGAGGTTCAGGACGCCTACCGCGACCTGGAGCGGGGCCACACCCACGGCAAGATCGTGCTTCGGCCGTAAACGTGTCCTGGTCACCGTGCGTATCGTTGTACTGCGCGGCTGCACTCTTCCGTGGGGCAGCCGGGGAGGAGCGCCACGATGACCGTCCTTGAAGACAGGATCGCGATGGCCGAGAGCGACAACACGAGCACCCTCGACGAGATGTTCGAGCGGCTCGAGACGATGCCCGTCCCCGAGGGATACAAGGTCGAGATCGTCGAGGGGACCGTCTACATGTCGCCGCAGCGGGACACCCACTGGGAGATCATCCTGGACATCGTCGAGCAGCTGCGGACCAAGTACCCGCGGAAGCGCGTGAAGTCGGACGTGCGCATCGACTACCCGGGGCACCTCAACGGATTCGCGACCGATGTGACGGTGATGACCGAAGGCGCCGTCAAGACGGAGAGCGGCCACTGGTCCTACGAGGACGTCGAGTTCGTCGCCGAGGTGATCTCCAAGGGCACCGCGGCCAACGACTACGGCCCGAAGAAGGCCGCCTACGCCACGGCCGAAGTCCCCGTCTACGTCATCGCGGACCCGTACCAGGGGCGGTGCCACATCTACACCGACCCCAAGGGGAGCGACTACGAGGTCGAGACCAAGGTGGCCTTCGGCAAGGACGTGGACCTGACCGCCACCCCCCTCGGCCTCACCCTCAAAACGGATGAGTTCCCCCGCGACTGACTGACAGAATCGCGGCATGGCGATCATCCACAACACCACCCTCAAGCCCACCAAGCTCGAACTGCTCACCACGTGGCTGCCCACCCGCCCGTGGTACGCCGGTTCCGGCACACCGGAGCTGACCAAGGCCGGCGGGTTCCGGCTGGACGACCCGGAGGGCGAGGTCGGGATCGAGTTCATGGTGGCGCTCGACACCTCCGGCCCCGAGCCCGTCGCCTACCACGTCCCCCTCACCTACCGCGCCGCCCCGCTCCCCGGCGCGGACCAGGCCCTCGTCGGCACCATGGAACACGGCGTGCTGGGCCCCCGCTGGGCCTACGACGGCGTCCACGACCCGGTCCTGCGCACCGAACTCCTCGCCCTGTTCGAGGGCCGCGCCCAGGCCATGGCCCAGAGCATCAGCGACACCCCGGACCACGAGGTGGCCCACTCCTGGACCGGCTCCGCCCTCCCCACCGGCCCCGCCGAGATCACCGAGGACCGGGACGGCACCGACGTCACCCTCACGGACGGCACCGTCCTCCACATCCACCGGACCCTGTCCCCCACGCCCCCCGACGGAACGTCCGGCCAGATCTCCACCACCTGGAAGGCCTCGAACGGCACCGACCCCCGCACGGTGTTCGCAAGCCTGCGCACTCCCTGAGAACCCTTGCCTAGAGCGCACTCCACGCCGTTGGCTAGGTGCTCATGAAGTACACGCAGCTCGGACGCACCGGACTCAAGGTCAGCCGACTCGTCCTCGGCACCATGAACTTCGGCCCGCAGACCGATGAGGCCGACTCCCACGCGATCATGGACTCGGCACTCGACGCGGGCATCAACTACTTCGACACCGCCAACGTGTACGGCTGGGGCGAGAACAAGGGCCGTACCGAGGAGATCATCGGCAGCTGGTTCGCGAAGAGCGCCGCTCACCGCGACAAGACCGTCCTCGCCACCAAGGTCTACGGCAACATGGCCGCGGACGGCGAGGCCTGGCCCAACCACGACAAGCTCTCCGCGGTCAACATCCGCCGGGCCGTCGACGCCTCGCTCAAGCGCCTCCAGACCGACTACATCGACATCTACCAGTTCCACCACGTCGACCGCGCCACCCCCTTCGAGGAGATCTGGCAGGCGATCGACACCCTGATCCAGCAGGGCAAGATCCTGTACGCCGGGTCGTCCAACTTCCCCGGCTACAAGATCGCCCAGGCCAACGAGATCGCCGCCCGGCGCGGCGGCACCATCGGCCTGGTCAGCGAGCAGTGCCTGTACAACCTGGCCGAGCGGCGCGCCGAGATGGAGGTCATCCCGGCCGCACAGGAGTACGGCCTCGGGGTGATCCCCTGGTCACCGCTGCACGGCGGGCTCCTCGGCGGGGTCATCAAGAAGGAGGCCCAGGGCGGCCGCCGCGCCTCCGGCCGAGCCGCCGACACCCTCAAGGACCCGGCCAAGCGCGCCCAGATCCAGTCCTACGAGGACCTGCTGGAGAAGCACGGCCTGGAGCCCGGCGAAGCGGCCCTGGCCTGGCTGCTGACCCGCCCCGGCGTCACCGGCCCGATCGTCGGCCCGCGCACCGCGGAACAGCTGGTCTCGGCGATCAGGGCGGTGGACCTGGAGCTGAACGAGGAGGTCCTGGCGGGCCTGGACGAGGTCTTCCCGGGCCCGGGCCCGTCGCCCGAGGCGTTCGCCTGGTAACTCCGCGAGGGCAGCGCCCCAAAGGGGCGCGGGGAACTGCGCGACCAGCCACGACGGCGCGGCAGCCGAAGAACTGGCCGCAGTTCCCCGCACTCCCCTACCTACCGAGCGCCGCAGCCAACACCACAACGACGAACATCATCACCAGCACACCGGCCATGATCCGGTTCCGCGTCTTCGGGTCCACACATCGAGACTAACCGCCCCCGCCCAGCGCCCACCGACCGACCACCTCGTACCGGGGCTGCTCCCCCGGCACACCCGAGTCCGGCAGGTTGCTCCGCACCAACGCGACGTCCTCCACCGTCCAGGCACGACTGGTGAATCCGTCGAGCACCTCCAGACACGGCCGTACCTCCACGGCCTCCCGACTCCGCGCCACCGTCAGATGCGCCCTGTACCGCCGATGCTCCCCCATCTCCACCCCGGCCCTGCGCCCCGCCGCCTCCGCCCGCTCGGCGAGCAACCGCAACTCCGCGAGATCGCCGGAGGCCCCCGCCCACAGAACCCGCCCGTGCCCGAACTGCCCACCCCCGCGCACGGCCAGCGAAAAGGAGGACGTCCGCCGAGCCGCCCGCTCCAGCCGCTCCGACAGGTCCGCCACGACGAAGTCGTCGACCTCGCCGTAGAAAGCGAGGGTGAAGTGCCACCCCGGCGCCAAGGTCCAGCGCAGCGAGGACGCTCCGGGCAGCCTCCTCAACTCGGCCACCCGCAGCGCGAGTTCGTCGGCGACATCCTGCGGGGGCAGCACCGCGGCGAAGAGTCTCATGGAGGTCAGCCTGTCACCGTGCGGAGAGGGAGATCACCATCTCACAGAGCCCGAGGACGGTGGAATCCGTCGCCCGGTCCGTCGAGGCCGACGGCTTCGCCCCGGCGGAGACGTGCTCCGCCGGGGCGAACGGGGACTGGCCGGGCCAAATGCCGGCCAGGCGCGTCCTGCCGTGGACCTCAGGCCGCCACCGCAGGACTCACGCCGCCGCGGCCAGCTGTTCCTGCACCTCGCGCGGGACGAACCGCACCTGCGGGTGGCCGCGGTTCCAGCCCACCGACAGGCGCAGGTTGCCGACCCTGGCCAGGACCAGGCCGACCGTCACCGCGGCCAGCGCGGCGATGGCGCCGCCCGCCGCGAGTCCGGCGCGGACGCCGTAGGCGTCGGTGATCCAGCCGGCGATCGGCGCGCCCACCGGCGCCCCGCCCATGAAGATCATCATGTACAGGGCCATCACGCGGCCCCGCATGGCCGGGTCGGTGCTCATCTGGACGCTGCTGTTGGCGGTGACGTTGACCGTCATGCCGAACATCCCGATCGGCGCCATGAGCAGGGCGAACAGCCACAGCGAGGGGGCGATCGCGGCCACCATCTCCAGCGCGCCGAAGGCCACCGCACCCACGACGAGCACGCGCAGCCGGGCGGTGCCGCGCCGGGCCGCGAGCAGGGCGCCCGCGAGGGAGCCGACGGCCATCAGGGTGTTGAAGAGGCTGTAGGAGCCGGCACCGGCGTGGAAGACGTCGTCGGCGAAGGCGGAGAGGTAGACGGGGAAGTTGAAGCCGAAGGTGGAGACGAACCCGACCAGGACGATGGTCCAGATCAGCTCGGGGCGTCCGGCCACGTACCGCAGACCCTCCCGCAGCTGTCCCTTGCCGCGCGGGGCGCGATCGACGACGTAGAGCTCACGCGAGCGCATCAGCACCAGGCCGACGAGCGGGGCGATGAAGGACAGGCCGTTGAAGAGGAACGCCCAGCCGGTGCCGACGCCGGTGATCATCACGCCCGCGACCGCGGGGCCGACGAGACGGGCCGACTGGAAGTTCGCGGAGTTCAGGCTGACCGCGTTCTGGAGCTGGTCGGGGCCGACCATCTCGGAGACGAAGGACTGGCGGGCCGGGTTGTCGACCACGGTCGCGAGGCCCACGGCGAAGGCGGCGAGGTAGACGTGCCAGACGTGGACCTGCCCGGTCAGGGTGAGGACGGCGAGCGCGATACCGGTGGCGCCCATCGCGGACTGCGTGAACAGCAGCGCGCGCCGCTTGGGCAGCCGGTCGACGAGGACACCGCCGTAGAGGCCGAAGAGCAGCATCGGCAGGAACTGAAGGGCGGTGGTGACGCCGACGGCGGTGGCGGAGCCGGTGAGGCTGAGCACCAGCCAGTCCTGGGCGATGCGCTGCATCCAGGTGCCGATGTTGGAGACGACCTGGCCGAGGAAGAACAGGCGGTAGTTCCTGACCTTCAGTGAGCTGAACATGGATGACTTGCGGGACACAGAGGTAGAAGGGATCGGTGCGGGGGCGGAAGGTGTTCCGGGTCCCGTACTCAAAGTGCGTTCGCCTCCTCTTCGCGGCTTACAGGTGTGCGAGTTTCTCCAGCACGGGGGCGGCTTCACGCAGTTTCGCCCACTCGTCCTCGTCGAGGCCGTCGACCAGGGTGGCCAGGAAGGCGTTCCGCTTGGCGCGGGACTCCGCGAGCATGGCCTCGGCCTGCTCGGTCTTGGTGACGACCTTCTGGCGCCGGTCCTCGGGGTGCGGCTCCAGCCGGACGAGTCCCTTGGCCTCCAGGAGTGCCACGATGCGGGTCATCGACGGCGGCTGGACGTGCTCCTTGCGGGCGAGTTCGCCCGGGGTGGCCTTGCCGCAGATCGTGAGGGTGCCCAGGACCGACATCTCGGTGGGGCTCAGCGACTCGTCGACTCTCTGGTGCTTGAGCCGACGGGACAGTCGCATCACGGCGGAGCGAAGGGCGTTCACGGCGGCAGCGTCGTCGCCATGGATGAGGTCCGACATCTCTTTAGCGTAACTCATTACTCTCGCTAAACAAGCTGGGGTGCGCCAGGATTCCCGTGACTCCGGCCACGGAAACCCGATCTTCACCCGTACGAGTGAGTCGACAGCGGAAAGTGAACGCCACTCCCCGTCGGCGGCGACCCTCGTGTTCATGGGGACCAGCGTGCTCAGCCTGCGGATAGACGGGGAGCTGCTCGAGCGGCTCCGGGACCATGCGGCCAAAAGGGGAATGAGCGTCCAGGACTATGTGATCCGGACGCTCATTCGAGACGACTTCGACGAGCGGTTCCAGACCGCCGTCGACGAGACGGAGAAGTTCTACGGGGTGACGTGAGCAGGGCTCACGCGGGCGGGGCTCACGCTGGCGGGGCTCACGTCAGGCCGAGCGCCGGCATCAGGTAGTAGAAGGCGAAGACGGCGGAGACGACGTACATCGCGACCGGGACCTCCTTGGCCCGTCCCGCCGCCAGGCGCAGCACCACGAAGGTGATGAAGCCCATGCCGATGCCGTTGGTGATCGAGTAGGTGAACGGCATCATCACCATCGTCACGAAGGCCGGGATCGCGAGGGTGTAGTCGGCCCAGTCGATGTCGCGGACCGAGTTGGCCAGGATCATGAAGCCCACCGCGAGCAGTGCGGGGGTCGCGGCCTGGGACGGGACCATGGTGGCGACCGGGGTCAGGAAGAGGGCCACGGCGAAGAGACCGCCGGTGACCACGTTCGCGAAGCCCGTGCGGGCGCCCTCGCCGACACCGGCCGTGGACTCCACGAAGGCCGTGGTGGCCGAGGAGGAGCTGGCACCGCCGGCCGCGACCGCGAGGCCGTCCACGAAGAGGACCTTGTTGATGCCGGGCATCTGGCCCTGGGCGTCGGTGAGCTTGGCCTCGTCGGAGACGCCCATGATCGTGCCCATCGCGTCGAAGAAGCACGACAGCAGGACCGTGAAGACGAAGAGGATGCCGGTCAGCACGCCCACGTGGGAGAAGCCGCCGAAGAGGCTGACCTTGCCGATCAGGCCGAAGTCGGGGGTGGCGACCGGGTTGCCGGGCCACTTCGGGGTCGTGAGTCCCCAGGACGGGACCGTGGCGACGGCCTCGATGATCACCGCGAGGACCGTCATCGTGACGATCGAGATCAGGATGGCGCCCGGGACCTTGCGGACGATCAGCGCGAGGGTGAGCAGGGCGCCCAGGATGAAGACCAGGACCGGCCAGCCGTTGAGGTGGCCGTCGGCGCCCAGCTGGAGCGGGACGGTGGTCTGGGCGGCGTCCGGGATGCGGGAGACGAAGCCGGAGTCCACCAGCCCGATCAGCATGATGAACAGGCCGATACCGATGGAGATCGCCTTGCGCAGCCCGAACGGCACCGCGTTCATCACCCGCTCACGCAGACCGGTGGCGACCAGCAGCATCACGATGAAGCCCGCGAGGACCACCATGCCCATCGCGTCCGGCCAGGACATGCGGGGCGCGAGCTGGAGGGCGACGACCGAGTTCACACCGAGGCCGGCGGCCAGGGCGATCGGGACGTTGCCGACCACGCCCATGAGGAGCGTGGTGAAGGCGGCGGTCACGGCGGTCGCGGTCACCAGCTGGCCGTTGTCCAGGTGGTGGCCGTACATGTCCTTGGCGCTGCCGAGGATGATCGGGTTCAGCACGATGATGTAGGCCATCGCGAAGAAGGTGGCGAACCCGCCCCGGATCTCACGAGGCAGGCTGCTGCCTCTCTCGGAGATCTTGAAGTAGCGGTCGAGGGCGGTCGTCATTGGATGTTCCTACGAGCAGATGTGGACAGGCGCAAACCGTTTCAGTATGAACGTATAACTTGGGCGACGGCCATCTCCGCGCGTAGATGTGATCGCCTCGTAAGCTGTCCCCATGGCCAAATGGACACCCACGCACGAGGCACCGGAGCCCCTGGAAGGCCCCGTGGTCGCCACGATCACCGGCGGCACCATCCTGTGGTTCGTCCTCTTCCTCGTGCAGCTGCCCTTCTACGGCTGGTTCGCGGACCACGACCGCACCTGGTGGCTGTGGACCTGCCTCGCCGGGGGCGTGCTGGGGATCTACGGCACCTGGTACGTGCGCAAGCGGGACGCGGCGATCAAGAGGGCGGCCGCCGCCGACCCTGCTGCCGAGTGAGGAACGTCCCCTAGTACCAGGGCATCACCCGCCCGGCCCGCCCTCCTCCCCAGGTCGTAACTTCGGGGCACTCACCGGGTGAAGCCACAGAACCGCACGTACCGTCGAATGCATGACGCACATCGACGCGGGCGCCGAACTCGACTCCACGACGGCCTCGTCCCCGGCGGTGACCGGGCTGACCGCGGCCGAGGTGGCCGAACGGGTGGGGCGCGGTCAGGTCAACGACGTGCCGGTGCGCAGCAGCCGGTCCCTCGCGGAGATCGTCCGGGCGAACGTCTTCACCCGCTTCAACGCGATCATCGGTGTGCTCTGGCTGATCATGCTGTTCGTCGCGCCCTTCCAGGACAGCCTGTTCGGGTACGTCATCCTCGCCAACACGGGTATCGGCATCGTCCAGGAGTGGCGGGCCAAGAAGACCCTCGACTCGCTCGCGGTGATCGGGGAGGCCCGCCCGACGGTACGACGGGACGGGACCACGACCGAGATCAGCACCTCCGACATCGTCCTGGACGACCTCATCGAGATCGGGCCCGGCGACAAGGCCGTGGTCGACGGCAGGGTCGTCGAGGCCGACGGCCTGGAGATCGACGAGTCGCTGCTCACCGGCGAGGCCGACCCGGTGGTCAAGCGGCCCGGCGACCAGGTGATGTCCGGGAGCTTCGTGGTCGCGGGCGGGGGCGTCTTCCAGGCGACCCGGGTGGGCCGCGAGGCCTACGCCGCCCAGCTCGCCGAGGAGGCCTCCCGGTTCACGCTGGTCCACTCCGAGCTGCGCACGGGCATCTCCACGATCCTCAAGTACGTGACGTGGATGATGGTCCCGACCGCGATCGGCCTGGTCATCAGCCAGCTGTTCGTGAAGGACAACGACCTCAAGGACTCCATCGCGCGCACGGTCGGCGGGATCGTGCCCATGGTCCCGGAGGGGCTGGTGCTGCTGACCTCCGTGGCCTTCGCGATCGGCGTGATCCGACTCGGCCGGAAACAGGTCCTGGTCCAGGAACTCCCGGCCATCGAGGGCCTCGCCCGCGTCGACACGGTCTGCCTCGACAAGACCGGCACCCTCACCGAGGGCGGCATGGACGTCACCGAGGTGAGGCCGCTCCAGGGTGCCGACGCGTCCTACGTACGCAAGGTGCTGGGCGCCCTGGGCGAGGCGGACCCGCGGCCCAACGCCTCCCTCCAGGCCATCATCGACGCCTTTCCGGACGTCGAGGAGTGGCGCTGCACCGAGTCGCTGCCCTTCTCCTCCGCCCGCAAGTACAGCGGGGCCTCCTTCAGCGAGGGCGACGGCGAGTCCAGTACGTGGCTGCTGGGGGCGCCGGACGTGCTGCTCGCCGACGACGACCCCGCCCTGCGCGAGACCGGGCAGCTCAACGAGCAGGGCCTCAGGGTGCTGCTGCTGGCCCGCGCCGGCCGTGACCTCGACGATCCCGAGCCGGCCCGGGGAGCGCGCCCCACCGCCCTGGTCGTCCTGGAACAGCGGCTGCGGCCCGACGCGGCCGACACCCTGCGGTACTTCGCCGAACAGGACGTCCACGCCAAGGTCATCTCCGGGGACAACGCGGTGTCGGTCGGGGCGGTCGCGGCCAAGCTGGGCCTCGACGGCAGCACCGTGGACGCGCGCCGGCTGCCCGCCGAGCGGGACGGGATGGCGAAGGCGCTCGACGAGGGCACGGTGTTCGGGCGGGTCACCCCGCAGCAGAAGCGGGACATGGTGGGGGCGCTCCAGTCCCGCGGGCACACGGTCGCGATGACCGGGGACGGCGTCAACGACGTGCTCGCGCTCAAGGACGCCGACATCGGGGTGTCCATGGGCTCCGGCTCCGAGGCCACCCGGGCGGTCGCCCAGATCGTGCTGCTGGACAACAGCTTCGCGACCCTGCCGTCGGTGGTCGCCGAGGGACGGCGGGTCATCGGCAACATCACCCGGGTCGCCACGCTGTTCCTGGTGAAGACCGTGTACTCGGTGCTGCTCGCCGTCCTCGTGGTGTGCTGGCAGGTCGAATACCCCTTCCTGCCCCGGCACCTGACCCTGCTGTCCACGCTGACGATCGGTGTCCCGGCGTTCTTCCTCGCCCTCGCGCCCAACAAGGAGCGCGCGAAACCGCACTTCGTACGGCGCGTGATGCGGTACTCGGTCCCGGGCGGCGTGGTGGCGGCGATCGCCACCTTCGTCACGTATCTGATCGCCCGTCACCACTACACGGGCGCGGACGCCTTGGACGCGGAGACCAGCGCGGCGACCCTGACGCTGTTCCTGATCTCGATGTGGATCCTCGCGATCATCGCCCGCCCCTACACCTGGTGGCGGATCGCCCTGGTCGCGGCGATGGGCCTCGGCTTCGTACTCGTCCTCGCCGTGCCCTCGCTCCAGCACTTCTTCGCGCTGAAGCTGGTCGGGGTGACGATGCCGTGGATCGCGGTGGGGATCGCGGTGGTGGCGGCGGCCGTCCTGGAGGTGCTGTGGAAGGTGATCGACCGCCGCGGGTCCGCTTAGCGCCGGGCTTCAGCCGTCACGGGTTCGCTCGTATATCGCGTGCGGCACCGTCGTGGCTTGTCGCGCCCGCGCGGCGGAGCCGCTCATCGACTCCGCCCCGCGCCCCTTAAGGGCGCGGTTCTACCGGACGTCGATGTAGTCGGCCGCCGAGTTCACCGGGGACGTCGTCGTCGTGCCGGCGAAGACGTACCGGAAGTAGCCGTCGGCGGTGGCCTTGGTCGTGGTCTTCAGGGCGCCCGTGGAGCTGGACTTGATGGTCTTCAGGGTGCTCCAGGTGGTCGCGCCCTTCTTCTTGAACTGGAGCTTCACCGGCTGGGTGGAGTAGCCGGCGTACTTGTTGGTGTCCCAGTTGGCGCGGGAGAGCTTGCCCGTGACTGTGATGGTCCTGCCCTTCTTCACCGGCTCCGGGGAGGCGTCGGTGGTGAGGGTGGCCTTGCGCTGGAGGTGGGTGGTGCCGAGGCCGCCCTGCCAGGTGGTCGCGGCGTCGGCGTCGCCGGCGAGAGCGCCCAGCTTCCAGGTGCCCGCCTCGCTGCTGAACAGATCGAGGTCCTGGTCGGAGGACTTCGGACGGAACTGGATCTTCGCCGAGCACTTGAGCACAGTCGAGGAGGACGTCGTGCACGTACCCACGTCGTCGCCGGCGAGCAGGTCGTCGGAGTGCGGCCCGAGGGTGTCGCCACGGTAGAGGACCGGCAGGGTGGCGAAGGAGTTCGGGTCCAGGCTCGCGGGCTTGGTCACGGTGTAGGTCGCGGAGACGGTGACCTGGGCCGTGGGGCCGACCACGATGTTCTTGCCGCTGTTGACCTTCAGCTGGGAGAAGGTCACGGCGGGCCCGGCGGCCGGGGTGGCGGCCTGCGCGGCCGGGACGGCGAGGGCGGAGAGGGCCACGGCGCCGGAGGCGGCGAGGACGAGGGCGCGTATGCGCATGTGCGTTCCCCATGAGGAGAGAAGGATCTCGGAGTCTGATGACTCACTCCGTAGATCCATGACTCATGGGGCGGGTTGTACACGTGGGGCGTGATTTTTTTCGCACATGCGCAACGCTTTACCTCGGCTCGACCTACTTGACGTCGATGAAGTCACCCGCGGCGTTGACCGCCGGGGTGGTGGAGGTGCCCGCGAAGCTCCAGCGGTAGAACCCGTCGACCGTGGCCTTGACCGTGGTCTTCAGGTCGCCCTTGCTGTTGGTCTTGACGGTCTTCACGGTGGTGTAGGTGTCGGAGTCCTTTTTGCGGAACTGGAGCTTCACCGGCTGGGTCGAGTACCCGGTGTACTTCCTGGTCTCCCAGTTGGCGCGCGTCAGCTTGCCGGTGACGGTGATGGTCTTGCCCTTCTTCACCGGCTCCGGGGAGGCGTCGGCGGTGAGCTTCGACGCACGCTGGAGCCGGTGGGTCCCGTAGAAGTCGTTCCAGTACTCGCTTCCGACCTCGTCGGCGGCGATCGCCGCGGCCGTCACATGCCAGGTGCCGGCGAGCGAGTTCATGAAGAGCTCGCGGCCGGCGTCGATCGTGACGGTGAGCTTGCAGTCCGAGGTCGTGGCGTTGACCGGCGTGCAGGTGGCGTTCTGCTCGTTCGGAGGGAACACGCCGTCCACGTGCGTGCGGTCCCTGCCGTGCCAGAGGTCGATGTACGCGTCCTCAATACCGGCGGAGTGGCTGGCCGTCAGCGACACCGTGAAGGTCTGCACGCCCGTCGTACCGGCCACGATGCTCTTGCCGCCGTTGACCGTCACCTTGGAGACGACGGGCAGCTCCTCGTCGTCGGCGGCGCTCATCGCGGCTCTGGAGACACCGAACCGCTCCGCGGCCGTGGGTTTGTGCACGCCCCCGCCGTCGGCCTGGGCGACCGGGACGGCGAGGGCGGAGAGGACGAGACCGCCGGAAACGGCGGCCACGGTCGTGCGGATGCGCATGGCTTCCCCCAGGGGCTGGTCGTGGAGCCTGGTGGCTCGTGGGGTCAGATGCGCGTCCGGGGTGAAGCGTTGCAGAAGACAGGGCTGATTTTTGCGAGTCCTTGGTCAGACCTTCGGCCACATGCTCCGGCTCGCGGCGAGCGCCCCCTTGCCGTCGCCCACGTACAGGCGCAGATCACCCGCGGTCGTCACGGCGGCGAGATCGCTCTTGCCGTCTCCGTCGAAGTCGCCGCCGAGCAGGACCCGCATGCTGCCCCAGGTCTTGTCGGGCCACATCGAACGGGCCTTGTCGAAGGTGCCGTCGGCCTTGCCCGTGTAGAGGTGCAGTGCCCCGTCCGCGGCGACCGCGGCGATGTCGTCCCGCCCGTCACCGGTGAAGTCGGACGTGGCAATGAGCTTCTTCTTCCACGTCTTGTCCGGCCACATCGACTTCTTCTGGTTGACGAGGTCGCCGTTCGCGTCCCGCTTGTACGTGTACAAGGAGCCGTCGGGCCACTGGAACAGCAAGGTGTCACGTCCTGCGGTACCGGTCTTCAGGGCGGCGACCGGAAGGGCGTCTTTCCATGTGGCGTCGGTCCAGAGCGGGGAAACAGCCCAGGTCAAGAGCTGGACTTGCCCCCAAAGGAGGCGCCGCTTCGCCAGGGAAAGGCTTCCGTCCTTGCCGACGGCGACGACTTCCATGCCTTTGGAGTCGGCCAGGAAGTCCCCCGCGACGAGTTGCTTCTGCGTGGACCGGCCCAGGGCGCCCATGACGTTGCCGAACTGGAGCGTCCCGTCCTCGCGGCCCCGGAAGAGCTGCGCGGTGCCGTTGTCGAGGAGCGCCGCGATGTCCGTGCGCCCGTCACCGTCGAAGTCGGCAGCGGCGAGGGCGTTGGTGATGTGCTTCTGGCGGCTCGTCAGCCTGACCTGCTGGACCCAGTCCGCGATGTCGTCGACCCGGGTGGCCACGGCACCGGTACGGGTCTCCGACGAGTTGAGGCAGCCACCGTCCCACGAGGCGCTGACCACGCCGACGACATCACCCGAGCTGTTGAGCACGGGACCGCCGGCATCGCCCTTGCACAGGGCCGCGCCGGCGGCGGCCGGCGAGATCGCGAGGGTCGTCGGGTTCACCAGGTCCACGCCGAAGGAACTGGTGTGGGCGTGGTCGGGGGTCCACTCCATCTGGGTCCGGCCGTAACCGACTGCCCTGAGCTGGTCGCCCTGGACCGGTGTGGCATCGCTGACCTGAGCGGACGGGGTGTCCGGGAAGGGGCCGCCCATGGCGTCGTCGGCGGTGACCGGATTGAAGCGGGCGAGGACGAGGTCGCGGCCCGGATAGGGGACGATCTCCTGGACCTTCTGATTGCGCTGCGCGGTGGCCGTCGGTTTGTTGCCGTCGGCCGTCACTACGGCCGGCAGAGGCGGCACACCCCTGGTGAGCGCGGTCGACTGCTGCGGGTCGGCGGCGAAGCAACTGGCGGCGGTCAGGACCCACTGCGGGTCGACGAGGGTGCCGGAGCAGGCTCGTTCGCTGTCGGTGCCGCCGGCTACATGGACCTTGACTGTGTACTGGTCGGCGTTGTCGGCGACCTGGTCGCCGATGGCGGACTGGGCCGGCGCCGCGGCAAGAAGACCGGTCGTCAGACCGGCGGCCGCGAGTCCAGTGGCCCACACCATGCGCGTTCTGCGCGGACGGACGTCTTTCACGTTTCCTCGAATCCCGGAGTCTTGCGGTCAGCTGGGCGCGTACAGGGCGGATGCGGGCAGGTCAGCCCGTGACCCTGAGCTCGACGAGCACGGAGGGCGCGCCTCCGGCCGCCTCACCGACGGATTCGAAGCCTCCCTGGGGCACGGCGACCGTGGTGGTCCTGCCGCCTGCGGTCAGGTCGGCGCTGATCGGGTGGTCGGCGGCCTCCACGGCGAAGACCTGGGGAAGTTCCAGGGTGAGGCGGCCGCTCTTCCCGATCGCCCGGAAGCAGTAGGTGCCGGCCCGGCCCACGGAGTCGTCCTTGCGGGTCAGCACTCGAATCTGCTGGGCGGCCGGGGAACACTCGGCGAGCAGAATGCGTCCGTCACCCTTCTTCAGCTTGATTCCCTGTTCGGCAAGGATTCGGTCGGCTCCTGGATAACCGTAGTCCTCGACAGCTGCGGGCGGCTTTTCAGTCGATGGAGACTGCGGCGGGTCATCGGCGGAAGCCACGGAAATTCCGGCAAGCGTGGCGCACGCCATCGCGATTCCGGAAAGAGCGAGATTTCGGGCACGAAAAGGCACCGAGAATTCCCTTCGAAAAATAAGCATGACTGGGCCGCAGCCACCCACGGCTGCCAGATATGCCCTGATAAGCCGGTCGCGCACAGGCGCACCGGGTCCCCGTTCTACCCCCTGAAGATGCAAGCCCGGGTGCCACCTCAGCTGGTCAGGCCGAGCATTCCCGAAGCAAAGTCGAGGCACAGCATATGCATAGCAACGGTCAACGTCAATACACTTACAATAAATCCGCATTGCCCGATATGCCCGACCCTGGAATTCTCCGCTACCGCTCGGTAGGAAGGCAGCTATGCTTACCCGTCGACCATTCGGCGACTCGCATTTCGGGGGTCGTCGCCGATTACAGACGGGTACCCAGTGAATCGAAGAACTGACCAGTTCGATGCCACCGGAATATCAAAACGCCTCCTCCGCGGAACCGCGCTGGGTGTGCTGCCCATGGCACTCGCTGCGGGCCTGCTCGGCGCTGTCCCTGCGGTGGCCGCCTCGGATTCCCCCGCTGCCGACGGCGGTCCGGCGAGTGGCGCGTACACGGACCGCGGCCGGGTGCTGGAGCTGTGGAAGTCAGGCGGACCCGGCTTGCGGGCCGCGGCGGAGGCCGCCCTGACAGGTGCCGACGACGACGTGCGGCACTTCCTGAACGACGTCGCGACCGAGACGGCGTACCAGGACGACCGGGTGCAGACAGCGCAGATCGCGGGCCTCGGCGGACGCGGCCTCCAGGAGGCGGCCCGTAAGGCGCTGAGCGGCAGTCAGGGGGACCTGAACACCTTCCTCAAGGACGGCTGGAAGGCACCTCTGGAGCAGGACCAGCGCGTCCGTATCGCCCAGATCGTCGACGCGGGCGGGCCCGGCGTGCAGACGGCGGGCCGCGCCGCGCTGGCCGGCACGCCCGAGGACATGGCCGACTTCCTGAACGACGGCCAGTACACGCAGCGCGAGGAGGACGAGCGCGTCCAGCTCGTCCAGATCGTGAGCACGGGCGGAGCCAACGTCCGGGCAGCGGGCCGGGTGGCACTGGAGGGGACGGCAGCCGACATCCGTGAGTTCCTCCAGGTCGGCCAGTTCGTGGCCCGGTCCAGAGACCAGGAACGCGCCACGATCGCCCAGCTTGCCGCACAGGCCAAGGAAGCCGGACGGCAGGCACGCGCGGAGACCGAGGCGGCCAAGGACGCCTCCGCGCGAGCCGTCGCGGCATCGGCGCTCGCGAAGGAGGCCGCGCAGAAGGCCGCGGCCGAGACGGAGGCCGCCCGCAAGGACTCGGTGCGGGCCGCGTCCGCCGCCACCCGCGCGGCCACCGCCGCCAACCAGGCGGCCCGGGCGGCTCAGCAGGCCATCGACGCGGCGCGGGCCGCCAACAACTCGGCGCGTACGGCGGCCAGTGCCGCCACGCAGGCCGCGGCCGCCGCGTCCGGCGCCGCCCAGGCCGCCAGCCGGGCACGCGGAGCCGCCGCCGACGCGGCGGCCGACCACAGCAAGGCGAGCGCCGCCCGCAAGGCGGCCGACGAGGCCAACGCGGCGGCCAAGGGCGCGAGGCTCGCTGCCGACGCGGCCAATCAGGCCGGTATCGCCGCGACCGCGGCCGGGGACGCGGCACGGGCCGCCACGAGCGCCGGTAGCAATGCCAACGCCGCCGCCGATGCCGCGTCCGACGCCAGTCGGTTCGCGGATCAGGCCGGCACGAGTTCCGCGGAGGCCAGTGCCGCGGCTGCTGCCGCCCGCGCACAGGCGGCGGAGGCCACACGCGCCGCGAACGCCGCCGAGAGCCTGGCCCGCAAGGCGGCCACGGCTGCGAACGAGGCACGTGACGCGGCCAACTCGGCCGCCACGCACGCGGAGAACGCCGCCAAGGCGGCCAACGATGCAGCCGACCACGCCGTGGAGGCGGGAAAGGCGGCCGCCGAGGCGACGGCCCACGCCAAGGCCGCCAAGGAAGCCGCGGATGCGTCGAGTTCGGCCGTGGCCCGGGCCAAGTCGGTGTTCACCCTGGCCCGTCAGATCGAGGCGGAGGAACTGACCGCCCGTACGAACGAGGCCGTGGCGCTGGCCCGGCAGCTCAAAGCGCAGGAAGAGCGGCAGCAGGCGGCGCAGGACCGCGTGGCGCAGGCTTCCGCGGACCTCGAGGCGGATGCCCGGCGCCTGAGCACGGCCGCCTCCGCTCCGGACGCGGACCAGCAGAAGCTGGCCGTCGAAGGCCGCGAGGTCGCCCTGCGCACGCTGAAGACCCGTGGCCCCTGGAGCCGTACGGCGGCCGGGCAGGCGCTCTCCGGTGACACCGCCGACGTGGTGTCGTACCTGCGCTCCGGCCGGGTCGAGGCGGTACGGGACGACGAACGGTCGCGGGTGGAGACACTGGCCCTGGAGTCTCCGGCGGCCGCCGTCCGCAACGGGGCCGAGCAGGCGCTGAGCGGCGGTACCGCCGAGGTCAGCTCCTTCGTGGAGACCGGTCAGTACGAGGCGATGGCCGACGACCTGCGCGTCTACGTCTCGAAGGTGATCTCCGGCGGTGGCCCCAGCGTCCAGAGCGCCGGGCGCTCGGCGTTGAGTTCCGGCTCCGTGAACAAGTACCGCGCCTTCGTCGTCGACGGTCAGTACACGGCACGCACCGAGGACGAGCGGGTGCGGGCAGCGCAGCTCATCGACAGCGGCGGCCCCGAGGTCAGGTCCGCCGCCCGGATCGCGCTGGAGGGCCCCGCCCCGCTGCTGCACTCCTTCATCCAGCGGGGTCAGTACCAGGCGCTGCGCAAGGATCAGCTGGCCGCCGGCCATGTGGCCCTGCTCCAGCAGATGATCTCCGAAGCCGCCTCGGTGGCCGCCACCGCGCAGAAGAACGCGGCGGACGCAGGCAAGGTCGCCGCGACGGCCCGCAAGGCCGCCGCCGAGGCCACCGAGTACGCCAAGCAGGCCGACGCCTCGGCGAAGGCCGCCAAGGGCTACGCCGACGACGCCCTCAAGTCCGCCAAGGAGGCGGAGACGTCCGCGGCGAACGCCGCGGCCTCGGCCCGTACCGCGCGTGCCGCGGAGGCCGACGCCCACGCGGCGGCGGCGCGGGCCATCTCCTCGGCCGCCGAGGCGCAGCTCTCCGCGAACTGGGCCCAGGGCTCCGCCGACGAGGCGTGGAGCGCGGCCCGTGAGGCGCGGGCGTCGGCGACGGCCGCGGGCAAGGACTCCGCGGCGGCCGGCAAGGCCATGCTGGAGGCCTTCCAGACCGCGGTCTCCAAGCAGCTGGCGGAAGAGGCCGAGTACCGCAAGACCGAGGAGGCCTGGCGCAACGCTCCGGACCCGGAGGGCCCGCAGGAGCAGGACGACGGCTGGATCCCGGACTGGCTCGAGGACAAGGCGGACACCGTCCTCGTCTACGGCGAGGCGATCCTCACCAACCCGGACGTCTGGGGCGGGCTCGCCGAGACGGGCACCGGAGTCCTGATGATGGGCGTCGGCGCGTCCGGCGACTTCGCAGGCGGTGCCCTCTGCATCACCGGCATCGGCTGCCTCGCCGGCGCACCGGCGATCGCCGCGAGCACGACCCTGGCCGTCGGGGGCGGGTTCACCAGCGCCGACGGTATCGGCCGCTTCAACGACGGCCTGGGCCAGGCGCTGCGCGAGGCGCAGAGCAAGAGCAGCGCCGTGCAGAAGGTGCAGACCGGTCCGGTTCCGGCACCGAAGGGAGGCCTGCCGGGATTCCCCAAGGCCACGCCGGCCAAGGGCAAGACGCCCGTCCAGGGCGGCGGCGGTATCCGCAAGCGCTGGAAGGACCCCAAGTCGGGAGAGATCTACGAGTGGGACTCCCAGCACGGCGCGGTCGAGAAGTACAACAAGCGCGGCAAGCACCTCGGGGAGTTCGACCCCAATACTGGGGCGCAGACCAAGCCCGCGAATCCCACCCGGAAGGTGACGCCGTGACGGTGTACTACCTGGTCACCCGCTATCCCAAGGACGGCGACCAACTGCTCTCCTCGACCGACACCAGCGCCGTCGGCGCACAGGCCTGGGGAGAGCTCCTGGGCATGGCGCCCGAGCTGCTGACCGACGTGTACCCGCTGACGCAGGAGCACGCCGAGCGGGTGCAGGAGCTGACCGGTATCGCGCTCGACCTGGAGAAGTACGAGTACTTCCTCGAGACCGAGGCGGACTGACAGAACAGACAGGGGCCGTCCGTCAGGGCGGCCCCTGTCGCTCAGTCGAACCAGCGGTCCCGCGCCAGTTCCTCCGTGCGGGTCGGGTCCTCCAGGAGGGCTGCCACCTCGAAGCGGCGGGGCCACTGGCGGGAGGCCCAGGCGAGGCCCGCTGCCACGCCCTCCAGGGTGGCAGCGTGCAGGACGCCGTCGTTGGTGAGGCGCCAGTCGATCTCCACTCCGTCCACGACGAGTTCCTCGTGCTCGACGTAGGTGGAGGGGGTCCGGGCGCCGAGCAGGACCCGTACCGGCTCCGGCACTTCGTGTTCCGTGCCGTGCGAGTCCACCGAACCGGTCACCGACTCGCTCAGGCGGCGGACCTGGAAGAGTTCGGCCAGCTCGGCCGCCCGGGATGGGCGGACCGGCAGCAACGGGACGCCCTGCGTGAAGGGGAGCAGGTCGGGCGAGTCGACGACCACCGCGTCCGCCGCGTCCACGACCTCCACCCGGCCGTCGGTGACGGCCCGCAGCTCGTCGGGGAGGGTGACCTGGTCGGGGTCCAGGTCGGCCAACGCGCCGTAGAGCGCGTGCAGTTGGGATCCGGTGACCGGCCGGGACGGGTCGGCGAGGCGGTCGAGGAGTTCCGCCGCGCCTCCCGGCTCCTCCAGCAGCGCGGCCACCGACGTCCGCACGCCCAGCGCCCGCAGCACCTGCTCGTCGTCGAAGCCGGTCGCGTCGGCCTCGTCGTACAGGCCGCGCAGGAGCGGGTCCCCGCCGGCCGCGAGGAGGCCCGCCGGGCGGCGGCCGTCGAGCACCGGGTTCCCGCGCAGCCACCAGGCGGTGTACGGCCGTACGACCTCGTGCGTGCCGTCCGGCAGCAGGATGCGGACCTGCTGGGTGAGCGCGTCCCTCAGCGGGGGCTGCGCCAGCAGGGCCAGAGCCTCGGGCCACTTGTCCTCGTCGACGAGGTCGAGATCGCGTACGGCGATCAGCTCGGTGGCGACCGGCGGTACCGGGGTGTCCGGGAACCGGTCGAGGATGTCCTCGCACCACACGTCCACGGCGTCCAGCAGCCCCGCGTCGTCCGGTTCGGCGAAGTCGCCCTCGCGGGGCTCCAGTTCGTCGGGGTCGAGGACCACGTCGGTGGCGCGGACCAGGGCGAAGTCGGCGAGCACCCCGCAGGCGGCCAGGGGCTGTTCGCCCCACTTCTGCGCCAGCTCGGCGTCCACGAAGGCGAGTTCGTCCTCGCGGATGACCTGGGCGAACGCGCTGCCGGGGAGGACGAGTTCACCGGCGGGGGCAAGCTCCCCCTCGTCGTCGGGCAGCGCGAGCGCACCGAGCCACGGCTCGTCGCCGGGCTCCAGGCCCGCGTCCCGGACCAGGGCCAGGACGGTGTCGGCCAGTTCCTCGGCCTCCGGGGTGTCCTCCTCCCAGCTCACCCCGCCGTCGTCGTCGAGGGACGCGGCCACCGCGGCCCGCACCTGGGGAGTGGTGAGCACCGCGCGCGGGGTGGCGGGCAGTGCGCCCAGCTTCTCCAGGAGCGGGTGGGCGGCGCTGGGGTGGGCGACCTTGAGGCCGAGCCGGGCGAGGATCTCGGCGTCGATCAGGGGCCCGTCGGAGGTGGGCAGCAGCACCTGCCGGGGCCCGATGGTCGTACGGCCGTCGGCAAGCGGTACCGGAAGGCCGGTGAGCCGGTCGGGGTCGACGCCCGCGAGGGAGTCGTAGAGCCGCTGCCACCACCCCGGCTCCTTCTCCAGGCCCGCGAGCCGGTCGATCGCGTCGGTCAGCGGGACCCGGGCGACGCCCAGCGTGCGCAGCTCCACGCGCCGTTCGAGACCGGCGGGCAGCAGGGTGGGCAGCACCTCGGCGAGGACCCGCACGGTGTCGGCGCCGGCGCCCTCGACGACCTCGGCCTCGCGCGGCCGCAGGGTCTCCGGGAGGTCGTCGGTGGGTTCGAGCGCGGGCGGCAGGAAGGAGACCCTCGGCAGCCGCTCCAGGATCGCCTGCCGCAGGGCGCCGTCCAGTTCGCCCTTGCCGAGCGGTCCGGGCACCAGGCCGATGACGGCCTCGCCCACCGGCCGCCAGCCGGCGAGGAGTTCGGCGTAGGTGTCGGCCGCGCGCTGCACGAGGAAGTCGGTGAGGGGGCCGGGCGCCGCGTGCCGGCGGGTGGTGTCGAGCGGGAACGACGCGATGAGCAGCGCGGGCACGCCGAGCGGCTCGTCGCTGGGGGTCGGGGCGTGCACGACCGGGCTGGTGCGCGGGTGCGCGGGGCTGCCGTCGGCGTCTGCGGGCACGGCCCAGGTCAGCGACCAGTGCGGGCGCAACCGCTCCTCGACGGGCCGGTCGGCGAGCAGGTCGGGGGTGAGCGGGCCGTGCGCGGACGCCGTGCGCCACCGGGTCGTACCGTCGCGCGAGTCCTCCACGACGGTGAGGACACCGTCGGTGCGGCGGCTGATCGTGCGGGTCGTGTCCGTCTCGATCACTACCTCCTCCAGACCCGGCAGGGCGAGGAGGAGGGCGTCGTCGACGGCGTGCAGGAGGCGCTCGGCGAGGTCCGCGGCGGCGGTGTCGCGCAGCGGGAGGATGACGACGGTGTCGTAGAGGTCGGGAGCGGTGCCCTCGGCGGCGAACGGCAGCCGTAGCAGCGGGACATGGCCGTCGCGGCGGCGGATCTCGTCGCCGAGGCCGGGGCTGTGGCGGGCGGTCTCGGCGGCGTACTCGCGGGCCTCGGCCAGCGACCAGCGGACCCCGCCGTGCCGGCCGACGACGGCAGGCTCGTCGGTGACGGCCAGCACGGCGGCGAACCCGACGCCGAAGCGGCCGACGGCGCCGACCGCCCCGGCCGTGGTGTCCGCCGCGTCCGGTCCGTTCCGCGGCTCGCGCTTGGCGGAGGCGCGGAGGGTGGAGAGGGACTCGACGCCGGCCGCGTCCAGCGGGGCGCCTGTGTTGGCGGCGAAGAGCACGCCCTCGCGGAGGGTGAGCCGGAGCCGTCCGGGCACCCCGGCCCGGGCCGCCGCGTCGGCGGCGTTCTGCGCGAGCTCGACGACCAGCCGGTCCCGGTACCCGCCGAGGACGAGGTCCTCCTCGGCGTTGGCGTCCTCCCGGAACCGGGCGGGACTGGTGGCCCAGGCGTCCAGCACACCTCGCCTGAGCCGAGCGGTCCCGAACGGGTCGGCACCCTCGGCGGCGGGCCGCACGAACTTGCTCACGTTGACTCTCCTCATCGGCGTGACGTCGAAGGTACCGCGAGGAGACAGGACGATGACTCCGCCCCGGTGGCCCTCACAACTCGTCCGCACGGGAACCGGATCCCTGCGAGCGGCGAAGTACCGGTGAAAGCCCGAGCTTCAGCGCTACAGCGACGAAAGGAGCCCCGATGACCGTGGAACCGGGCGTCAGCGTGGGGCAGGACAGCGACGCCTCGGTGATCGAACGGTCGTGGGACGAGCCCGAGGCGTTCGCCGTGCTCTTCGACCGCCATGCCGACTCGGTGCACCGCTACGCGGCCCGCCGGCTCGGCGGGGAGGCCGCCGAGGACGTGATGGCGGAGACCTTCACCACCGCGTTCCAGCAGCGCTTCCGGTACCGCACGGAGTCGGCGGACGCCCGCCCCTGGCTGTTCGGCATCGCGACCAACCTCATCGGCCGGCACCGGCGTGCCGAGGCCCGGCGCCTGAAGGCACTGGGCCGGCTGCCCGCCCCCGCGGCCGGCGGACCGGCCGACGAGACGGTCGCCGACCAGGTGGCCGCGCGGGTCAGCGCGCAGGCAGTGCGCGGCGAACTCGCCGGTGCGCTCGCCCGGTTGCCCGCCCGGCACCGGGACGTACTGCTGCTGGTCGCCTGGGCCGACCTCGGCTACGAGGAGGCCGCGGCCGCCCTCGGAGTGCCGGTGGGGACGGTCCGGTCACGACTGCACAGGGCTCGCAGAAAAGTCCGTGAGGCATTGGGCGGATCCGATCCGACCGCTCTTCGAGAGGAATCCGACCATGAATGAGATCGAACTCCTACGGGAGTGGGACGCGGACGCGCCCCCTCTCACGGACGCCGCCCGCGTCCGCGCCCGCTTCCGTCTCCAGCAGGTGATGCAGGCGCCCGCCGCCCCCGTCGCCGTGTCGGGCGTCGGCCGCCGTCCGCTGCTGCGGATCGCCGTGGCGGGCGTCGCCGCGGCGGCCGTCACCGCGACCGTGGTGGTCACCCAGGACACGGGGACCGAACCCCGCACCCGCACGGTCAGCGCGACGACCGTGCTAAGGGGTGCGGCCGCCGAGGCCCTGCGCACCGAGAAGCCCGTCGCCCCGCGCGACGACCAGTTCATCTACACGAAGGAGGTCATCGAACGCAGGCCGGTCGGGGGCGGACCCGTGAAGAGGTGGGTCGACGAGAGCTGGAGCTCGGTCGACGGGTCCAAGAGGTCGTACGTCAGCGAACTGGGCACCAAGCAGTGGGTGCCGCCGGACCAGAAGGGTGCGTACTCCTGGCCACCGCAGGAGTGGTCGAAGCTGGAGAGGCTGCCCCTCGACCCGGCCAGGCTGACGATCGTCCTGCGTGAGGCGGGCACGAAGCCCGACTTCAGCCGGAAGACCCGGGCGGACGAGTGGCCGAAGATCCAGATCTTCCTCTCCGGACTGCTCCGCCACTCCGTCCTGCCCAAGGGCCTGCGCTCAACGGCGTTCGAAGCGCTCGCCGCCGTCCCCGGCGTGCAGGTGCTGCCGGGCCGGACCGAGTTCAACGGACACACCGCCATCGGCGTCCGGTACGTCGGCCCGTCCGGCGGCCCGTGGGCGGACGGCAGGCGGGTGCTGCTCTTCGACGCGAAGACGTACCAGTACCTGGGGCAGCGTGAGCGGACCACGGTCAAGTTCACGAAGCGCGAGGTCGAGCAGTCTCAGTACCTCGTCGCGAGCGGTGTGGTGGACCGGGTCTTCCAGCGCCCGTGAGGCCCTACGAGTGGCCCAGTTCCGCCGACGCCTCGTCCGCGGTCTCCGGCACCGAGCCGGAGTCCCGGGCGGGGCGCAGCGGGAAGGGGTCCACTCGTGTCTCGTCGATCACCGGGGCCGCCGGCTGGGGCGGCTTCGGCATCACCGCGGCCTCAGAGTGCCCCCCGCAGCCGTACGACAGGGAGACCACCCGGCCGTCCGCCGGGGCGAACTCGTTGGCGCACAGACCGAAGGCCTGGCCCAGCGAGCCGCCCAGCGGGACCAGGAAACCGCAGCTGACGCAGGGCGCCGGGGCCGCCTGGGCCATGGGGGTCTGCGCGCCGAAGGAGTCCTCCCAGCGGTCGGCGGCGACATGGAGGCCGTAGCGGGACAGGACCCGGGCCCGGCGCATGCCGAGTTCCTCCGCGACCGCGGCGATCGAACCGCGGGAGGGCGTCATCGGCAGGTTCGCCGGCGAGCCTCCCGTGAGGTCGGCGTCCTCCGCCTCGACCAGTTCGGCCATCTCCTCCGAGACCGGCGCGCTCGGCAGGGGCTCGTCCTCGCCGGTGTAGCCGGGCTCCAGACGCAGGTCCTCGGCGTCGGTGGGCAGCAGGTCGCCGGGGCCCATGTCGCCGGGGCGCAGGCGTTCGCTCCAGGGCACCCACTCGGGGGCCAGGAGCGCGTCCGGGCCGGGCAGCAGGACGACCTCGTCCAGGGTGACGATCTTCGCTCGGGAGGCCCGCGCGACCGTGACGGCCCAGCGCCAGCCGCGGTAGCCGAGTTCCTTGGACTCGAAGAAGTGCGTCACGACACGGTCGCCCTCGGAGACCAGGCCCGCGTGCTCGCCCACCACTCCGGGCGCGGCCGCCTCCTCGGCGGCGGCCCGGGCGAGGTCGACGGCCTCGGCGCACAGGCGGTCGGGGGTGCGGCTTCGCGTTGTCGCTGCGCTCACAGGTATCGCTTCTCTCCTACGCCGTCACTCGGGTGCGCCGGCCTGAAGGCGGTGGGTGCGGACGGAGCGGACCGAAGGGCCGCGTCGACGTCCGCGCCCGAACGCGCTCGGGCGCACCTGCTCGCATCCATTCTGCGGGATGTCAGAGAGGCGCGCGGCCGAGAACATTCGCCACGGCGCGCTACGCACGCTACCTGTTCGCCGCCGCTCGGCCTACACCGACGTGAGGGTTCGTTCCTCCTGGCCCCTCCGGGAAGGGTCCCGGAGGGGTCCGAGAGGGTTCCCGGAGGCGCTTGATATGCGTTCATACGCGCGGTAACCGCACTACTCACAGCTTTCTCGGGGCACTATGACGGGGTGGCAGCCACGAGGACACCCCAGGGAGCCACCGGGATCGGTGGCGGGACGGGCCGGATGACCGGGTCCGTCCGTGCCGTCGGCCGTGCCCTGCACTTCCCGTTCACCGGTACGGCCCGCGGGATCCGCAAGGCGACCCACGCGCACGGCGCGGGCGAGTCCGGCCTCGGCAAGCTGATCGAACTGCACGCCGTCAACGGCGCGGGGGACGTGATGATCACCGTCGCGCTCGCCTCGACGGTGTTCTTCTCCGTGCCGACCGACGAGGCCCGCGGGCGCGTCGCGCTCTACCTCGCCATCACCATGGCCCCCTTCACGGTCCTCGCCCCGGTGATCGGCCCGCTCCTGGACCGCCTGCCGCACGGCCGCCGCGCGGCCATGGCGGGCGCCATGCTCGCCCGCGCCCTGCTCGCGCTGATCATCTCCGGGGCGGTCGCCACCGGCAGCCTGGAGCTGTATCCGGCGGCCCTCGGCGTACTGGTGGCCTCGAAGGCGTACGGCGTCGTCAGAAGCGCGGTCGTGCCCCGTCTGCTCCCGCCCCGCTTCTCCCTCGTCAAGGCCAACTCCCGCGTCACCCTCGGCGGCCTGCTCGCGACCGGCGTCGCGGCGCCCGTAGGCGCGGGGCTCCAGGCCATCGGACCGCGCTGGCCGCTCTACGGCGCCTTCGTGATCTTCGTGGCCGGCACGTTCCTGTCGTTCTCGCTGCCCCCGAAGGTCGACTCCGCCAAGGGCGAGGACGTGGCGCTGCTCGCCGCCGACGAGGGGCATCTGCACGGCCCGCACCTCAAGCCGGTGAAGCGGCCCGGGCTGCGCACGGTCGGCACCGCCGTCACCCACGCCCTCGGCGCGAACGCCGCCCTGCGCTGGCTCTCCGGCTTCCTCACCTTCTTCCTCGCGTTCCTGCTCCGCGAGCATCCGCTGACCGGCGAGAGCGCGGCGGTCTCCCTGGGCCTGGTGGCGGTGTCGGCGGGCGCGGGCAACGCGCTCGGTACGGCGGTCGGGGCCTGGCTGAAGTCGAAGGCGCCGGAGATCATCATCGTGACGGTGGTGGCCGTCGTGCTGGGCGCGGCGATCACCGCGGCGATCTTCTTCGGCGCGTTCCTCGTGGCGTGTCTCGCGGCCGTCGCAGGCTTCTCGCAGGCCCTGTCCAAGCTGTCCCTGGACGCGCTGATCCAGCGGGACGTGCCCGAACTGGTCCGCACCTCCGCGTTCGCCCGCTCCGAGACCCTGCTCCAGGTGTCGTGGGTGTTCGGCGGCGCGGTCGGCATCGTGATGCCCCTGAACGGCTATCTCGGTCTCTCGGTGGCCGCGGCCGTCGTCGCGGCGGGCTGGCTGGCCACCGCGAAGGGCCTGATCGCCTCGGCCCGGCAGGGCAGCGCGCCCCGGGCGCGAGTGGCGTAACGAACAGGGCTCGCCGCACCCCGGATAAAGGGACCGCCGTACCCGCCCGATAGCCTTCCGCCATGACCACGCTGCCCCGCGGCGAAGCCGCTCATGTTCACCGCGCTGTGCGACGCCGCCGCGCCGTCGCCGCCGCCGGCCTCGTTTCCGCCGGACTGCTCGTCCTGTCGGCCTGCGACAAGCCGACGCCGCGCGTCACCGTCACGGTCGGTTCGACCTCGGTGAGCTCCGAGGCCACCTGCTACGACGACGGCAAGGACCTCGGCCAGGCGAAGGCCACCAAGTGCGCCCTGGAGAAGTCCGACGCCAAGACGATCAAGGTCAACCAGAGCGAGACCCTGCGCGTCGGTGTCGACCCCAAGGTCGCCGACACCGGCTGGGCGCTGTGGATCAACGGCCAGCAGATGACGTACGTGTACAAGAAGACGTACTACGCCTTCGACGGCGTGGACCTCTTCGCGCAGCAGCAGGGCCAGGCCCCCCAGAAGACGCTGTACATCAGCATCGTCGAGCAGGACAAGACGACCTCGGGCCAGAGCAAGGAACACAAGGGCGTGTGGAACTTCAAGCTGGAGAACGCCGACTACTGATCCGTCGGAGCCGTAGCTGATGCGCATCCTCGTGGCCACCGCGGTCCCGGTCGAACGGGACGCGGTGGCCCCTGCGTTCCAGGGCACGGCGGCCACCGTGGACGTCCTCGCCGTGGGGGTCGGTCCCGCGCTCGCCGCCGCCGGCACCGCCACCGCACTGACCAGGGCCGCCCTGGAGGGCGCCGCCTACGGCCTCGTCGTGTCCGCGGGGATCGCCGGCGGGTTCCTGCCCGAGGCGCCGGTCGGGTCGCTGGTCGTCGCCGACGAGATCACCGCGGCCGACCTCGGGGCCGAGACCGCCGAGGGGTTCGTGCCGGTGACCGCCCTGGGCTTCGGGGCCGTCACCCACCGGCCGCCCGCGGCCCTCGTACGGGACGCCGTGGCCGCGACCGGGGGGCGGGCCGGTGCGGTGCTCACCGTGTCGACGGTCACCGGTACGGCCGAGCGCGCGGCGGCCCTGCGCGCCCGCCACCCCAGCGCCCTCGCCGAGGCCATGGAGGGCTTCGGGGTCGCCGAGGCGGCCGGGGCGCACGGGGTGCCGGTGCTGGAGGTCCGCGCCGTCTCCAACCCGGTCGGGCCTCGCGACCGGGCCGCCTGGCGCATCGGTGACGCGCTCACGGCCCTGACGGAGGGGTTCGGGAAGCTGGCGCCCGTACTGGAGAGTTGGAAGCAGCATGACTGAGCCTTCGCACCCCACGCAGCCTTCGCGGCAGCGTGAGCAGCCCTCGCAGCCTGTGCAGCCCGCGCAGCCTGTGCAGATCGCGTACTCGCCCTGCCCGAACGACACCTTCGTCTTCGACGCCCTCGCCCACGGCCGTGTGCCGGGGGCGCCCGCGCTGGACGTGACCTTCGCGGACATCGACGTCACCAACGGCATGGCGGAACGCGGTGAGTTCGATGTGCTGAAGGTGTCGTACGCCGTGCTGCCCTACGTCCTCGACGAGTACACGCTGCTGCCGTGCGGGGGTGCGCTGGGGCGGGGGTGCGGGCCGCTGGTGCTCACCCGGGAGGCCGGGCTGGAGCTGACCGGCCGCAGGGTCGCGGTGCCGTCCGAGCGGTCGACGGCATATCTGCTGTTCCGGCTGTGGGCGGCGGACGTCCTCGACGGCAAGGTCGGGGAGATCGTGGTGATGCCGTTCCACGAGATCATGCCGGCCGTCCGGGACGGACTGGTCGACGCCGGACTGGTGATCCACGAGGCCCGGTTCACCTACCAGAACTACGGGCTGCACAAACTGGCGGACATGGGCGAGCACTGGGAGTCGACGACCGGGCTGCCCATTCCCCTCGGCGCGATCATTGCGAAACGGTCGCTGGGAACGGAACGGCTCTCGCGGCTCGCCGACTCCATCCGCGCGTCCGTACGGGCCGCTTGGGACGATCCCGAGGTTTCCCGGCCTTATGTCATGGCGCATGCGCAGGAGATGGATCCCGCGGTCGCCGATCAGCACATCGGTTTGTATGTCAACGAGTTCACCGCGGACTTGGGAGAAGACGGATACGCGGCGATTCGGGGGCTGTTGACCCGGGCGGCGGCCGAGGGACTTGTGCCGGCATTGAAGCCCGACGCGTTGTCGTTCCGCTGACCCGTCACCTCGGCCCCGGCCACTGGGCCAACGACATCATGCCCAGGACCTTTCGGAGCAGAAAGGCCGCCAAGGGGAGTTCCACGAATACCGCCAGCGCCGCCGACCACCACACGGCCGGGGTGCCCAGGGCCAGCGACACGTCGAACCACGCGTCGCAGACCAGCAGGGCACCCGTGGCCACGGCCGCCACGACGACCCCTCGGTGGCGGCGCCAGCCGAGGAAGGCCGTGGCGGACATCGCGAGGAGCAGCAGGACGTCGAAGCCGACCCAGGTGACCCGCCACTGGCGGACGGTGTAGCCGCTCGGCAGGGTGAAATACAGCAGGATCGTCCAGGGCACGAGACCGACGGCGCAGACGACCAGCAGTTCCAGGGTGTGACGCCGCTGCCGCCGGATGTACTCCCACATCTCCTCGGACGGCTCGGTCCGTATCTCGTGCACTTACACGTCGAGTTGGTCGGCGACCGCCCGCAGCAGGCCGGCGATCTTCTTGCCCGCCGCCTTGTCGGGGTAGCGGCCGCGCTCCAGCATCGGGGTGATGTTCTCCAGGAGGGTCGTCAGATCCTGGACGATCGAGGCCAGTTCGTCGGGCTTCTTGCGGGTGGCGGCCGCGACCGAGGGTGTGGGGTCGAGGATGGCGACCGAAAGAGCCTGGTCACCGCGCTGCCCGGCGACCACTCCGAACTCCACCCGCTGCCCGGGCTTCAGCGTCTCGACTCCGGCGGGGAGGACCGAGGAATGGACGAAGACGTCACCGCCGTCGTCACGGGAGAGAAAGCCGAAGCCCTTCTCACTGTTGAACCACTTGACCTTGCCGGTAGGCACGTCTGTCCTCGTCCTCGTACTCGTCGGAAAACTGCTTCTGAAACGGCTCTTGATAGCACTGGGGCGGGTCGTCGGGACCCGCCGGTACCAAGGCTAATGGTCTTCAGGCCGGTGACAAGACGTCGCCCGGTTGTTCCTTCGCGCAGGGAACTACCCTGGTCCGGTGCGTGACAAAACCCAAACGAATTCCGCCGCTCCCGGTGACCGACTGATCCGTACCGGAGCCGTCGTCTTCTTCGTCGGTGCGGTGGCCACTCTCGTCACCGTGGCCCCGTTCCTGCTCGGGACGAAGCCTTTTCCGACGTACATGTTCGGATTGAGCATGCTCATGGCCGTCGGTTTCGTGGTGGCCGGAGCGGGAGTGCTGCAATCGGTCGCCGCCGGAAGGCGTCAGGCGCGGCCCGGAAGGCAGTCCGCGCGGTAGTCCGAAAACCACCCAGGAAACTCCGTGAGATCGCCGAGGACGACTTCCGCGCCGGCCTCGGTCAGTTCCTCGGGGCTGCACGGCCCGGTGGCGACCGCCACCGACGTCGCCCTCGCGATCCGCGCCCCGCGCACATCGCCGGTGTGGTCGCCGACGTACACGCTCGCGCCGTGCTCGCGCAGCGCCTCGCCCTTCTGCTCGGCCCACAGATTGCCGATCACCGCGTCCGGCTCCAGACCCAGGTGTTCCATGTGCAGCAGGGCGTTGGGCTCCCACTTGGCGGTCACGACGATCGCCCGCCCGCCGGCCGCCTGGACGGCGTCGATGGCCTCGCGGGCGCCGGGCATCGCCAGGGTGCCGGCGATCGCGTACGCCGGGTACAGCTCGCGGTAGAGGTCCGCCATCTCCGGGATCCGGTCGGCCGGGAACCAGTACGCCATCTCCTCGGCCAGCGGCGGCCCGAGCCGCGTGACCACCAGGTCGGCGTCGACGTACGTCCCCGTCCGCTCGGACAGCTCCACCCAGCAGGCATGGATGCCGGGACGGGAGTCGATGAGCGTCATGTCGAGGTCGAAGCCGACGGTGGGACCGGGGGCGGAGATGCTTGCAGAGGCCATATGGGCCATTGTGCCGGGGCGGTACCGCCCTGCGACAGCGGTTTCCGGGGCGGTACGGCCACGCCTGCGGCCCTTTCTCGCGCCCTACCGCCGCCGCCCGTGGCCGCCCCTACCGCCGCCGCGCCCGTGGCCGCCCCTACCGCCGCCGCTGCGAGCGCCACACCAGGAACAGCGCCGACGCCACGGCCGCGCCCCGCACCACCCACGGCCAGGTCTCGGCGACCGCGTCGTTCATGTGGCCCTGGGCGATGGGCTCGCCCCAGCGGCCCTCGTTGCGGCCCCACAGCCAGACCAGGCCCGCGGTCAGCGAGAGGCCGGGCAGGATCACCACGGCCCACTTCGTCTCGGCGTCGGTGAGGCGGCGCGAGGCCCAGGCGATGAGCCAGCCCACGATCAGCACGAGCAGGTTGCCGAGCACCGCGCCGGCGACGAGGAGGGCGGCGGCCAGCAGCAGGAGCGGATTGCTCCAGCTTCCCGCGCCCGCCCCGAGGAAACGGCGGCGGGGGACCGGCGCTGCCTCGACGACGGGCGGCGCGGCCTTCGGGCGGGGCCGCCACCAGGCCGTGCGTTTCCCGGGCGCGGGCAGCTGCGCCGCCGGCTGCTCGACGGCGGGCTCGGGCTTCTTCTCCTCCTTGGGCGGCGGGGGCTTCAGCAGCTCCGGGATCTCCACCCCGCCGACGAAGCCCGGCACGCTGTCACCGACCCCGAAGGGGCTGCTGTCGACCCGCCACCAGTCGGGCTGCGTCGCGGGGTCACCGAGCTCGTCCAGACCGGCCAGATGGGGGCCGTGGGAGACGGCCGGGTCGGGGAGCGGGGGCTCGGCGGGGCGCGGCCGGGGCACGTTCTTGCGCAGCCCGGTCCGCCGCTGCCCGCCGTCGTCCTGGGACTCCCGGTCCCGCTGGACGGGCATGGAGACGGCCGGCGCCTGCGGGGCAGCGGCCGCGGAGCCGCCCGCGGCGGTGACCACCTCGTCGGGGCTGCCCAGCCGGGCGATGATCCGGCGGACGGCGGCGGGCGAGTCCACCGGGGCCTTGGCGCGGCGCCGGTCGATCTCGTTGCGCAGCTCGGAGACCAGCCGCATACGGGTCGACGACGGCAACTGCCGCTGCTGGGCCACGTCGCCGACGCGGCTCAGATACTCGTAGACGACCTGATCGCTCTCGATACCCACGAAGTCCCCTCCGGGGCGGGTGCGTTGGATACCCCGTGGGACGAAACTAGCGCAGGTCGCCTCCTGTGGGCCCGAGCGGGGACCGCAGGTCAGTGATATCCGGTCCGCCCCGGTGGCGGCCCATGCCCGGCCCGGTGGGCGCTGCTGCCCGGCCCGGCCACCCGCTACCGTTGGTCGGATGAGCAACCCGGCCGTACCGCCGCGCTCCCTCGCGGAAGCGCTCCGGGCCAGGGACGACGACTCCCTGGCCGCGCTTCTGCGTGCCCGCCCCGACCTCATCACCCCCGTGCCGACCGACCTCACCCAGCTCGCGACCCGGGCCGGGACACGCGCGTCGGTGGTGCGGGCGCTGGAGCGGCTGGACCTGTTCGCGCTGCGGACGGCGGAAGCGCTGGCGGTCGCGGCGGACCCGGCGCCCTATGCCGAGCTGGAGCGGCTGCTGACCGGGGACGCGGGCGACCCGGCCGTCTCGGCGGCGCTGCCCCGCTCGTTGGGCACCCTGCGGGAACAGGCCCTGGTGTGGGGGGACGACGACCGGCTCCGTCTGGTCCGCACGGCCCGTGAGCTGCTCGCGCCCTCGCCGCAGCATCCGTCGCCGACCGGGCTCGGGCCGACCGTGCAGGAGGCCACGGCCGGGATGTCCCCGGGCCGCGTCCAGGAGATCGTGACGGCGGCCGGACTCGGCTCGACCCACGACGCGGTGTCGGCGGTGGCGTCGCTGACGGCCCTGTTCACGGACCGGAAGCGGATGTCGGCGCTGCTCGCCGACCTGCCGGAGGAGTCGCGGGCGGTGCTGTCCCGGCTGGTCTGGGGGCCGCCGTACGGGCAGGTCACCTCCGAGCCCGCGGCCCATCTGCGCCGTCTGCTGGACCTCGGGCTGCTGGTGCCCACGGCACCTGGCACGGTCGTCCTGCCGCGGGAGGTGGCCCTGCATCTGCGGGGCGGCCGGGCGCACCGCGAGGTGGAGCCGCTGCCGCCGGCGGTGGAGCCCGCGGCGACCCACCGTCCACAGGTTGTGGACGCGACGGCGGCCGGGCAGGCGTACACCGCGCTCGCGACCGTCGAGGAACTGCTGAAGGACTGGGACGAGGGCGGGCCCGCGGTGCTGCGGGCGGGCGGTCTGAGCGTGCGCGACCTCAAGCGCACGGCGGTCGCGCTGGACGTCTCGGAGCCGGTCGCGGCCTTCTGGGTCGAACTGGCCTACGCGGCGGGCCTGCTGGCCTCCGACGGCGAGGCCGACGAGCGCTATGCCGCGACCCCGGCCCACGACGAGTGGCTGGAACAGCCCCCGGCCCGGCGCTGGGCCCGGCTGGCGGAGGCCTGGCTGACTGCCACCCGGACCTCGGGGCTGGTGGGCGGACGGGACGCGAAGGACCGCACCCTGTCGGCGCTGGGCCCGGGTCTGGACCGCGGCGCCGCGCCGGAGGTACGGCACCGGGTGCTGACGCTGCTGGCGGGGCTGCCGGAGGGCGCGTCGCCGTCGGCGGAGTCGGTGCTCGCCCGGCTGCGCTGGGAGCGGCCGCAGCGCCGCGAGGAGGACCTGCGCTCGCGGCTCGCCGAGTGGACGCTCAAGGAGGCCGAGCTGCTGGGGGTGACGGGGCGTGGGGCCCTGTCGGGCCACGGGCGTGCCCTGCTGGGCGCGACCGCGCCGAGGACGCGGGACGCCGGGTCGCGCAGTCCTGGGGACGAGCGGCACGGGCAGGCGCTGCCGGGCACCACCGCGCCGAAGACGCCGGACGCCGGGTCGCAGGGCCCCGGGAACGAGCGGCACAGGCGGGTGCCGCCCGGCACCACCGCGCCGAAGACGCCGGACGCCGTGTCGCAGGGCCCCGGGGACAAGCTGCCCGTGCACCACCGGCCCGCCCCGGCGGCCGAGCCCCTCTCCCCCGCCGAACAGGCCACCGCCTCCGCCGCGGCCGCCCGGCTTCTCGCGCCGCTGCTGCCCGAGCCGCTCGACCACGTCCTGCTCCAGGCCGACCTGACGGCGGTGGCCCCTGGTCCGCTGCGCCGGCCGCTGGCCGAGGTGCTGGACGTCCTGGCGGACGTGGAGTCGAAGGGCGGGGCGACGGTGTACCGCTTCACGCCGGGGTCGGTCCGCCGCGCCCTGGACGCCGGGCAGTCCGCCTCCGACCTGCACGCATTCCTCGCCGCGCACTCCCGGACCCCGGTCCCGCAGCCCCTGACGTACCTCATCGACGACGTGGCCCGGCGGCACGGCCACCTCCGGGTGGGTGCCGCCTCGTCCTACGTACGCTGCGACGACGATGCCCTGCTGAACGAGATCCTCGCCGACAAGCGCGCCGCCGGCCTGCGGCTGCGCCGCCTCGCCCCGACCGTCCTGGCCGCCCAGGCCGACCCGGCCTCGCTCCTGGAGGGGCTGCGCGCGATGGGCTTCGCCCCGGCCGCGGAGTCCGCCGAGGGCGACGTCCTGATCACCCGCGCCCACGCCCACCGCACCCCGCCCCGCAGCGCGCCCGAGCCGGTCCCGGACGGTCCCCCGGTGCCCGACGCGACGCTCCTCGCAGCCGCGATCCGGGCCGTCCGTGCGGGCGACCTCGCCTCCACCACGCCCCGCAAGCAGGGCGACCGGCCGCCGCTGTCCACCGGCGAACTCCCCCGCACCGGCGCCGCCGAGACCCTCGCCACCATGCAGGCCGCCGTCCTCACCGGCGAGGCCCTGTGGATCGGCTACGTCAACGCCGAGGGCGCCGCCAGCCAACGCGTCATCGCCCCCGTCCGCGTGGAGGGCGGCTTCGTGACGGCCTACGACCACACCGCGGACGAGGTCCGCACCTACCCCCTGCACCGGATCACGGGGGTGGCGGAACTGGCGGGGGATTAGGTCTCGTCCGGCGGGCCGGGCCGGCAACGGGAAGCAGCGTCCTGTCAGCCGGGCGGTGCGCCTGTCAGCCGGGCGGTGCGCCTGTCAGCCGGGCGGTGCCGAGCGGGCTCCCGGGGACCGCGTCCTGTCAGCTCAGCGGCATCAGGCCGGCCCGAACAACGCAACGCCCCAGCGCGTCAGCACGGGCCGACCGGCGCATCGGCCGGCAGGCCGAAGTGACTGCGGGCGGCGGACTCCAGTGCGGTGGACGACACGGTCGCGTCGAGTGCCGCGGCGGTGACGTGGCCGAAGCGGGCCGTCACCCACTCCGCGTGGCCCGCCCCGTCGGGCGCCGTCTCCGCGGACACCACCACGTAGTCGCCGTCCGCCTCCCGCCGCAGCCGCATCACCTGCGGCACCTCGGCCCCGGAGCACTCCACCAGGCTCCCCGCACGCACCCCGTACTCCAGGCAGAGCGTGCTGACCCCGGCCCGCACCTGATCGCCCCGCTCGTCGAGATCAACCGCCTCCGCCCGGCAGAACCACCGCGCACCGGTGCCCTCGCCCCCGGCCCCGCTTCCCCGCACCTGCTCCAGCAATCGCGCCTCGACCGCGGGCCGCACCCGGCTCCACAGGTCCGCGTCGACGCCCGTGGCCCCCGGCCACCGCGCCCACGCCCCCGTCGCTACCAGCACCATGACCGCTCCCCCACCGGCCGCCCATCTGCCCGCAGACATCCCCATACGTCCTCCCCAGGCCGCTCCCGCCAGTCAAGACAACGGAAAGGGGGCCGAGGTTGCACCGGAGGGGGCCCGGCGGTCCTCCTCGGCCTGTCTTGATCGTCCCCGGTTGAGGCACACTGGACGTTTGGCCCGTGCGGAAGGATGCCTGTACGTGAACGGTCCTCTCATCGTCCAGTCCGACAAGACCCTGCTGCTCGAGGTCGACCACGAGCAGGCCGACGCGTGCCGTCGGGCCATCGCGCCGTTCGCGGAGCTGGAGCGGGCGCCCGAGCACATCCACACCTACCGGGTGACCCCGCTGGGCCTGTGGAACGCGCGCGCCGCCGGGCACGACGCCGAGCAGGTGGTGGACGCGCTGGTGCAGTACAGCCGCTATCCGGTGCCGCACGCCCTGCTCGTCGACGTGGCCGAGACGATGGACCGGTACGGGCGGCTCACGCTGAGCAAGCACCCCGCGCACGGGCTGGTGCTCACCACCACCGACCGTCCGGTGCTGGAGGAGATCCTGCGCTCGAAGCGGATCATCCCGCTGGTCGGGGCGCGGCTCGACCCGGACACCGTGGTCGTGCACCCCTCGGAGCGCGGGCAGATCAAGCAGACGCTGCTGAAGCTGGGCTGGCCCGCCGAGGACCTCGCCGGGTACGTCGACGGCGAGGCGCACCCCATCGAGCTGGCCGAGGACGGGTGGGCCCTGCGGCCCTACCAGAAGCAGGCCGTGGAGAACTTCTGGCACGGCGGCAGCGGCGTGGTCGTCCTGCCGTGCGGTGCGGGCAAGACCCTCGTCGGCGCCGGGTCCATGGCCCAGGCCAAGTCGACCACGCTGATCCTCGTCACCAACACCGTCTCGGCCCGGCAGTGGAAGCACGAGCTGGTCAAGCGGACCTCGCTGACGGAGGAGGAGATCGGCGAGTACAGCGGGACGAGGAAGGAGATCCGGCCCGTCACGATCGCCACCTACCAGGTGCTGACGACGAGACGGAAGGGTGTCTACCCGCACCTCGAGCTGTTCGACTCCCGGGACTGGGGGCTGATCGTCTACGACGAGGTGCACCTGCTGCCCGCGCCCGTCTTCAAGTTCACCGCCGATCTCCAGGCCCGGCGGCGCCTCGGTCTGACCGCGACCCTGGTGCGGGAGGACGGCCGGGAGTCGGACGTCTTCTCGCTCATCGGGCCCAAGCGGTTCGACGCACCGTGGAAGGAGATCGAGGCGCAGGGCTACATCGCGCCCGCCGACTGTGTCGAGGTCCGGGTGAACCTCACGGACTCCGAGCGGCTCGCCTACGCGACCGCCGAGCAGGAGGAGAAGTACCGCTTCTGCGCCACCACCGCGACCAAGCGGAAGGTCACGGAGGCGCTCGTCAAGCGCTTCGCGGGCCAGCAGATCCTGGTGATCGGCCAGTACATCGACCAGCTCGACGAGCTCGGTGAGCATCTGGGCGCCCCCGTCATCAAGGGCGAGACCTCCAACGCCCAGCGCGAGAAGCTCTTCGACGCCTTCCGGGAGGGCGAGATCAGCGTGCTGGTGGTGTCGAAGGTGGCGAACTTCTCCATCGACCTGCCGGAGGCGACGGTCGCCATCCAGGTCTCGGGCACGTTCGGATCACGGCAGGAGGAGGCGCAGCGGCTGGGCCGGGTGCTGCGTCCCAAGGCGGACGGGCACCAGGCGCACTTCTACTCGGTGGTCGCCCGGGACACCATCGACCAGGACTTCGCCGCGCACCGCCAGCGGTTCCTGGCCGAGCAGGGGTACGCCTACCGGATCGTGGACGCGGACGAGCTGCTCGCGGAGAGCTGACCGGCGGCTGACTGCGGAGAGCTGACCGGCGGCTGCCTGGCTACCTGCTGACAGCTGCCCGGCGGCTACTTGCGGCGGACGCCGGCTTCCTGGCCGTACTCGCCGAGTATGACGACGTCGAAGGCGGCGCCGGCGAAGACGCGCACGGCGCGCAGGGCGTCGCCGAGACGGTGGGTGTGGCCACTCGATACGGGGGTCGCTCCGGACGGGCGACCGGGGGCTGGGGTGAAGGTCGCTGCACTCATGTCTCCATGGTGGCCGATCAGGCATAAAGGGGGCATCGGTCTCAGGTAGCCCCTTCCGGTGCCACTGAGTACAACCCGGGGTGGAACACCCCCTGGCAGGTGGCAGGGGGCGCCCCCTAGGGGACGGGGAACCACCGGGAAAGGGCGACGGAAAATGGTTGGCGGCCGGCCTTCGGCCTGCTCTAGGATCTCCGCTCTTGCCCGCCTCCCTCACGGAGTGCCGCCGTCCGGACGGAAACCGGTCGGCATCCCCCGCGCCCGTCCCGCAGGTCCCTTCGGAGGCACCCCCTTGTCCACACCCCTGCCCACCGACGACCCCCTCTTCCGCGAACGCTCCCACCTCGCCGAATCCCGCGCCGCGCTGCGGGCCATGCGCGAGGACGTCGAGTCGCTCGACATCAAGGACGTCACCGCGAACTGGGTCAACGCCGAGGTCCTGGCCCGCCAGATCGACGAGCGGATCAAGGCGCTGGCCGACCTCAGCGACACCCCGCTGTTCTTCGGCCGCCTCGACTACCTGCACGCGCCCGGTGCCGAGCAGGCCGAGGGCGCGGAGGGGGAGCGCTTCTACATCGGGCGCCGGCACGTCCATGACCACGACGGCGACCCGATGGTCATCGACTGGCGGGCACCGGTGTCCCAGCCGTTCTACCGGGCGTCCAAGAAGGACCCGATGGACGTCGGGCTGCGCCGCCGCTTCGGCTACACCCGCGGCGACATCACCGCGTACGAGGACGAGCACCTCTCCGACCCGGCCGAGACGGCCCGGACCAGCAAGCTGCTCCAGCAGGAGATCGAGCGCCCGCGCGTGGGCCCGATGCGCGACATCGTGGCGACCATCCAGCCCGAGCAGGACGAGATCGTACGGTCCGGTCTGGGCGGCACGGTCTGCGTGCAGGGCGGTCCCGGCACCGGGAAGACCGCCGTCGGCCTGCACCGGGTGGCCTACCTCCTCTACGCCCACCGCGAGCGCCTTGCCCGCACCGGCACCCTCGTCATCGGACCGAACCGCTCCTTCCTGCACTACATCGAGCAGGTGCTGCCCGCGCTGGGCGAGCTGAGCGTCCAGCAGGCGACCGTGGACGACCTCGTGGCGAAGGGCGTGGAGGTGCGCGGCACCGACGAGGCGCCCGCCGCGGTCCTCAAGGGTGACGCGCGGATGGCGGAGGTGCTCCGGCGGGCCGTGTACGCGCACGTGACGATGCCCAACGAGCCGGTGATGGTGGTGCGCGGCTCACGCAGGTGGCGGGTCCCGGCGTACGAGATCGAGGAGATCGTGCGGGAGTTGCTGGACCGGGGCATCCGCTACGGCGCCGCCCGCGAGGCCCTCCCGCAGCGCATCGCGCACGCCGTGCTGGTGCAGATGGAGCGGTCGGGGGAGGCACCGGACGACCGGGTGCAGGACGCGGTGGCCCGCAACTCCGCGGTGAAGGCGGCGGTGAAGGCGATCTGGCCGCCGGTGGATCCGGCGAAGCTGGTGCTGCGGCTGCTCACGGACGCGGACTTCCTCGCCGCGCACGCGGAGGGGATCCTCGACGAGGACGAGCAGAAGACGATCCTGTGGGCGAAGCCGGTCCGCTCGGTGAAGTCGGCCAAGTGGTCCGCCGCGGACGCGGTGTTGATCGACGAGACGACGGACATCGTGGAGCGCACGCACTCGCTCGGGCATGTGGTCCTCGACGAGGCGCAGGACCTCTCCCCCATGCAGTACCGGGCGGTCGGCCGCCGCTGCTCGACCGGTTCGGCGACCGTTCTCGGCGACCTCGCGCAGGGCACCACGCCCTGGGCGACGCGGAGTTGGGACGAGGCGCTGGCCCACCTCGGCAAGTCGGACGGCGTGATCGAGGAGCTGACGGCGGGTTTCCGGGTGCCGACGGACGTCATCACATACGCCTCCCGGCTGCTCCCGCACATCGCGCCGGGTCTCACTCCGGTCGCGTCGGTCCGAGAGAACCCGGGCTTCTTCGACCTGCGCGGGACCTCCGGCTCGGGTGAAGTGGTCGCCGCGTGCGAGGAGTTGCTGCGCAACGAGGGCTCCACGGGCCTGATCGCCGCCGACGCCCGCGTCCCGGAGCTGGCGGACGCGCTGACAGCGGCCGGCATCCCCTACCTCGCCCCCGGTGAGGAGACCACGGCCGAGACCCGCCTGACCCTGGTCCCGGCCTCGCTCGCCAAGGGCCTCGAGTACGACTACGTCGTCCTGGACGAGCCGCAGGCGGTGGTCGACGGCGAACCGGACGAACGGACCGGCCTGCGACGGCTGTACGTGGCACTGACCCGAGCGGTGTCGGGCCTGATCGTGACGCACGCGGCCCCCCTGCCGGAGCAGCTCGCCGGGTAGGGTGCTGGTCCGTTCCGCCATGTCCCCCTGGAAGGGCCCCCGTTGAGCACGCCGCAGTCCCCGCATCCCGCGTACCCGTCGACATCGGGACCCGGGCCCGGGCCGTATCAGCAGACACCGGCTCCGGGGACATATCCGCAGGCGCTGACACCAGGCCCGTACCAGCAGGTGCCGGGCTACGGGCCGTACCAGCAACCGCCGGGCTCCGGGCCGTACCCGCAGCCGTACCAGCAGGCACCCGCCCCCGCGCCCTATCAGCAGCCGTACGGCGGCCCCGGGCCCGTGGGTGGGCAGGGGCCGGTCGGCTGTCAGATCTGCGGGGCCGGGCCCGCCGCGCCCGTCACCGTCCGCGGGCACCAGGGGATGCTGGTGATCATGCGGTTCCTGAAGCGCGAGGGGGTGTTCTGCCGGACCTGCGCGCTGGCGAGCTTCCGGGACATGCAGGCGGACACCATGGTGCTGGGCTGGTGGGGCCCGCTGTCCGTGCTGATCACGCCGTTCACGCTGCTGGCCAACCTCGGTGCGCTGTCCGGCATCCGCCGCATCCCGGAACCGGTCGCACCGGGGTTCCGGCCGCCGCTCGACCCCGGCAGACCGGTGTTCAGGCGCCCGGCGGGCATCCTGGCGCTGATCCCGATGGGTCTGCTGGGCCTGGCGGTGTTCGCGTTCACGGTGCTTCTGGCCGTCGGGCTGCTGACCGGGGCGAGCGTCGGCGGCGGCCACCCGACGCTCACCCCCGGCTCGTGCGCCCGCAACGACGCGACCTGGCCGGAACAGGACCTCGCACCGGAGCCCTGCGACTCGTCCGACGCGGAACTCCGGGTCACCACCCCGACGGACGGCTCCTGCCCGGCCGGGGACTACGTCGCCTACCTGGAGTACAGCGAGGACGGCGGAACCTCGCTGTGCCTGCGCCCTCTGAAGGACTGACGGTCTCTGGAGGGCTAGCGCCCGTCCACCGCCCGCCGCCACTCCCGGACCGCCTCCGCCGACACCGGCGCCTCCCATCCGTGCGGCCTCGCCGCCCCGCCGATGTGGAAGGCGTCGATCCCGGCGGCCCGGAGCCGCGGCACATGGTCCAGCCGCAGTCCGCCGCCGACCAGCAGCTGCTGCTCGTACCCCGGTTCCCCGGCCCGCGCCGCCTCCGCGAGCAGCACGCCGAGCCCGGCGTCCACGCCGCCCGCCGAGCCGGCGGTGAGGTAGGTGTCAAGGCCCGGGAGGTCGGCGAGCTGTTTGCGCAGCGCGTCCCGGTCGGCGGCGTGGTCGATCGCCCGGTGGAAGGTCCAGCGGCAGCCGTCCAGCGCCTCGACGACCCACTCCACGGCCCCCAGGTCCACCTCGCCCTGCGCGTCCAGGAACCCCAGCACGAACTCCTCGGCCCCGGCGTCCCGCAGCTCCCGTGCCGACCGCACCACCCGCGGGACGTCCCCGGCGCCGAAGCCGTCCGACAGCCGCAGCATCACCCGTACCGGGAGGTCCACCGCCTCCCGGATCCCGGCGACCGTCGCGACCTTCGGCGTCAGCCCGTCCGCCGCCATGTCGGTCACGAGTTCCAGCCGGTCCGCGCCTCCGGCCCGGGCGGCGAGCGCGTCCTCGACGTCGAGGGCGATCACCTCCAGGACTGCACGCTTGCTCATGGGACCCCATTCGTCGACGGTCTTGGGCGGCTACAGGTCTAGTCCAATTCAAGAATACGCCGCGACAGGGTCCCGCTCACCGGCGCGTCTCGGACGATCCAGCCCGTGCGTGTCAGTCGATCTCTCCCGTGCGTCTCAGCCGATCTCGCCCGTGGGTCCCGGGCGATCTCCCCCCTGCGCCTCAGGCGATCCCGGCGAAGATGTTCAACTCCTTCGCCTCCGCGCCCGCGAGCTCGTACGCCCGCCCCTCCACCGGACGCCCCGCGTACAGCCGTACGAGGGTCGCCGCGTCCCCGATGTACCGCGCCGGGGTCCGGTCGCCGGCGACGTCGCCGAGCCGGAGCGGTTCGTCCAGGTCGTCGAGGTCGGCGTGGAGGGGGAGGTGGCCGCGTTCCCGGGTCGTGCGGGCGAGCAGGGCCAGCGCGTCCGGCAGCCCCACGCCCCCGTACGCGCCGGGCTCCCCGAACACCTCGCGCACGTCACCCGCGTGCACCCACTCCCCCAATGCGATGACGTCCAGCACCCCGCCCGCCCCGGCTATGAACGGCCCGGCCTCCGTCATACCCCGCTCCAGCTCGTCCACGACCTGCTGGTTCGTCCAGTCGGCGCGTTCGGCGATGTCCCGGTCGTTGGACTCGGGCGAGAACACCCCCTTCTCGAACCGGCCCTCCACCACCCGGATCAGCGCCGACGAACAGTGCGCGAGCACGTCCCGCACGCTCCACCCGGGACACCCCCGCGTCGGCAGGGCGAAGTCGGCGTCCGGGCGGGAGCGCAGGAGGGGGATCAGGGCGTCGCGTTCGGCGGTCAGGAGGCGGCCGGGCAGCGCGGGGTCGCGTACGTCGTCAGCAGTCATGGGGCCAACCTGCCAGGGGTGGCCCGGGGGGACAATGAGGCCATGGCCGATCTCGACGACCTCCGCGCCCGTTTCACCGCCGCCCTGGACGCAGCGAGGGGCACCGAGGGCCCCGACCCGCTGCCGTACGCCGACAACCTTCTCGCTCGCTGGCAGGAACCGCAGCGCCGGTACCACACGCTCGCGCACCTCACCGCGGTCCTCGACCACATCGACGTGCTGGAATCCCACGCGGACGACCCGGACCTGGTCCGTCTCGCCGCTTGGTTCCACGACGCCGTCTACCTCCCGGACCGCTCGGAGAACGAGGACCGCTCCGCCCGCCTCGCCGAACGCGCCCTCCCCGAAGCCGGCGTCCCGGACGCCGCGACGGCCGAGGTGGCCCGCCTGGTCCGCCTCACCACCACCCACGCCCCCGCCGACGACGACCGCAACGGCCAGGTCCTGTGCGACGCCGACCTCGCGATCCTCGCCGCCCCGCCCGCCGGGTACGCCGCCTACACGGCAGCCGTCCGCGAGGAGTACGGCTTCGTGCCCACCGACGCCTTCCGCGAGGGCCGGTCCTCGATCCTGCGTCAACTGCTCGACCTGCCCCGGCTGTTCAGGACGCCGTACGGAGCGCGGGAATGGGAGGCGACGGCCCGCTACAACCTCACCTCGGAGCTGGAAATGCTGTCGCTGTGAGGCGTCGGGGGTCATAGCCTGCACGCATGACAGACATGGGCGGGGACGTGGGCGGACACAGGGTGACGGAGGCCGTCGCCGGCGCGGTGGCGGTGCTGCGGACGGTGGCGGACCGGGACTGGACGGCCGTGAAGCCGACGGGGATGGACTGGACCGTCCACGAGACGGCCTTTCACGTCTGCGAGTGCCTGATCGGGTACGCGGCGAATCTGGCCGGAGGCGCTCAGAACGCCTACGTCCCCTTCGAGATCACGCTCGACGAGGGCACCGACAACACGGGCCTGCTGCACGTCATGGAGACCGGCGGCGCGCTGCTCGCCGCGGCGGTCCGCACCGCGCCCCGCGAGGCCCGCGCCTTCCACCCGTACCCCTTCCGCAGCGCGAACCGCGAGGGCTTCGCCGCGATGGGCATGGCCGAGGTCCTGCTGCACACGTACGACGTCGCGCGGGGTCTGGACCTCGCCTACGAGCCGCCCGCCCACCTCGCCGAGTACGTCCTCACCCGGATCTTCCCCGAGGTCCAGCCGGGCCCCGACCCCTGGCCCACCCTCCTGTGGGCCACCGGCCGCGGCGACCTTCCGGGCCGCACACGGCGCACCGAGTGGCGCTGGAGCAACAACCTCGTGCTGCCGGCCGAACGCCTCACCCTCCAGGGCGTCACCCCGGCCTCCGCCACCGACCTGGCCGCGGGCGGCGACGGCGGCTTCGACTGGGTCGAGGACGGCCCCTTCGAGGGCACCCGCGAGGCCGCCGGCATGACCCTCAAGGCGTACGAGGCGGGCGTCCACCGCCCGGAGTTCGGCCTCTTCGTCCTCGTACGGCGCGAGGACGGCCGCGCGATCGGCGGCATGGGCTTCCACGGCGCGCCCGACGAGGACGGCCGCGCCGAGGTCGGCTACGACCTGGCCCCCTCCGCCCGCGGCCGGGGCTACGCCACGGAGGCCCTGCGCGCCCTGAGCGACTGGGCCCTGGCCCGCGACGACGTCCGCAGCCTCTGCGCCACCATCGAACCCGACAACGCCCCCTCGCAACGCGTCATCGCCCGCGCGGGCTTCCTGCGGGCGAGCGTCGAGGAGGAGCAGGCATACGCCGAGAAGGAGCCGGGCCTCCGACTGTACGTCCTATCCGGCCCGACCGCCTGACTTCGTCCACCACAACCTCGGCCGCAATCGCCCCTGGTGGAACTAGAGTTGTCTCTCCAGCAGAGCTGACGACGGACACGGCACGGCCGAGGGGGACGAAAGCGTCATGAGCGAGCAAGCCTTGGACCGGGTCGGAGAAGATGGCCAGAGCGGGTCGTTGGACGGGCGGACTTTGCCCTTTTGGGTGACGGCGACCGAGGAGGACATGGCGCTCGCCGCACAAGACGGCGACAGCATGGGCCTGTTCAGCCGGGACGGCGACACCGTGCTACGCGCGGTGCCGCTCGGCCCCCTCCGTAAGCACCTCACCGAGGCCGTCGACGCCCTCCAGCAGGTTTTCCAGGACGTCGCCGATCGCGGTGGCGTCCTACCGCTCGCGGAGGCCCAGGTGTCCTTCCACGTCACCGCGAGCGGAGGTGTTCAGTTCGTTGGCTCCGGTCAGGTGCAGGGCGCCCGGAGCCTGACACTGACGTTTAAGCGGCCCGCCTGACCCGGCAGCGCTCATGCCTCTACACAAGGCGCTTCTCATCGGTGCGAGCGAATACGACGACCCACGGATCCAGAACCTGCCGTTCGTCCTCGACGACCTACAGCGGATGCGCGACGCCCTGGCTGCACGCGGTTTTCACACGACTGACATCGTCGAAAGCCGACGCGGTATCACCCCGAACACGGTCAACAGCCGCATTCGCGCATTCCTGCGCGAAGCGGGCCGGGGCGACACGCTGCTCATCCTGCTCAGTGGGCACGGTCAGCACTTCAAGGGGAAGGACTACCTGATCCCCGAGGACGCTTCCCTCGATGGGGAGGCGCTCGTCGACGCCTGCATCGAGATCGGATGGGAACGGGAGATCGAGGACTCTGGCGCGGCGCACGTCGTCTTTCTCATCGACGCCTGCCGCGAGGGCATCGATCTGGACACCATGGCGCCGCCCGGCCTTCGCCGCTGGTCTCAGCGCAAGATCGCCGACACGTTGCGGCGCAAGGTCGCATATGTGTACGCCTGCACCGCGCCACAGCTGGCACGCTTCGTCCGCCCAGACGACGTGATCCTGCCGGGACCGGACATCGGGATCCAGCCCGGAGAGTCGTTCAGCCTCTTCTCCCGTGCCGTCGCGGATACGGTCGCCGCTGATCCGCACACGCTGCGGTTGCAGGAGTTCTCCGCGCGGGTGCAGGACCGGATCACCGCCCTGCACCGCGCCTACGGCAAGGTCGGGCCGGCCCAGCAGATCACGGTCCGTACCGACACCGCACCGGGCGCGATCGACTTTCCCCTGCTCCCCGGTCCTGACCGACCCGCAGACACACACCCCTGGATCCGCTCGATCGAAAAGCACCAGGTCTGGCATCGCACCCCGGAGGGCCATGCCCGACAGCTGCTCCAGCAGAGCTGCGTCGTCCTCGCGGGCCGCCTGGCGTCTGTGTATGAGGACGCGACCCGGAACCTCGACAACGATCCCTGGTACGACACCCAACTGGCCGGGCGCACGCACGACAGACTGGGTTTCCTCGTCGGCCGCCTGGGCCCCGACGAGTTCCTGTCGCAGACCGAGGCAGCCCTGGCCCTACTACTGCCGCTCGTGGAGCAGACGTTCTGGGCTCAGGAAATCAGCCAGCGCAGGAGTCTGCTGACGGACGCGGGGGCTACCGCGGCACCCGAGCACGCTCGCTTCCACAAGTTCGCCCAGCGATTTCCCCGGCTCAAGCGGAGACTGCTCACCCTGCAACACGAGAAGACCGCGGCCGAATCCGTCGAACGCATCCGATGGTGGCTGTTCCACCGATGGCTCATCCAGCAGCCGGAGCTGTACGCAGCCGAATCTCTGAAGGCCCTCCTCGGGGACGCAATGACCGGTCCCGACCAGCCCGCCTGGGTGGCGGACGCGCTCTCCGCGAACCGGCTGATACGGCTGCTCAAAGAGCACCGTACGGCGCCGTTCTCGACACGGCGCCTCACCGATCCCGCGCCCCGGACGGACGGGCCTGGCGAGGACGACGACATCATCGCCGCCAGCACCGGGGACGAGCACGAGGTGCGCATGCCCTTGGTCTCGGCCCTGATCAAGGCGGCGTACGCCATGGCCGTGGACCCGGTCGACCTGCCCGAGATCGTGGTCGAGCACGTCGGGATCCACGACAGCGTTGACCTCGGCGAACTTCTGCACACCATCCGCGCCTCCGACTGGCGTGTCTCCGGCATGGGCCGTTCCCTCAATGCCGTGTGCACCCACCCGGCGGTACAGATCGCCCTGCGGGAACACGCCGGACGTGTCGACGAACTGCTGCGGGACATCAACCGCGGTGGCGAACCGGCTCTGCTGTCGCTCGCCACCCTGCCGCCCTACGCCGACGGCAGCTTGGCACGCCTCACCGGGAACGCTCCCGACCTGCTTTCCGACGGCATCCGCTTCCAATTGGCCGAGGATCGCGTCCAGGAGCTATTGATGGGCGAACAGCTCTACGGCGAAAAGGAATTGGCGGTAAGAGAGCTCTACCAGAACGCTTTGGACGCGGTCCGATACCGCGACTGCCGTACTCAGTTCCTCAAGCGCACTGGTCGACCGGTTGGCCCCTGGGAGGGTCGCATCGAGTTCGTCCAGGGAGTCGGTTCCGACGGCCGGCCGTACCTGGAGTGCCGGGACAACGGCATCGGGATGGGGTTGACCGAACTGACGGGCGTCTTCTCCCAAGGTGGCGCACGCTTCGTCGATCTACCTGAATACATAGAGGACCAGGCGGCTTGGGCCGAGTTGCCGGACCCGAAGCCGACTCTGCATCCCAACTCGCGATTCGGCATCGGCGTACTGAGCTACTTCATGCTGGCGGACGAGATCGTCGTACGGACCTGTCGCACCGGACGTGACGGACGGCCTGGGCGCCTGCTCCAAGTGACGATCGCGGGACCTGGCAACCTGTTCCGGGTCGAGGATCTCGGCGATGGTGACGAGGACGACGCGGGGACATCGGTGCGGCTCCTGCTCGCTCGCCGCGGGACGGCCGTTTCCTGCGTGGAGGCCTTGCAGCGGGTGCTGTGGGTGGCGCCGTATCGCACCACGGCTGTCCATGGCTCGCGACGGCAGGATTGGGCACCGGGGGAGCTCTCGCATACGGCCCTGGAGCTGAAGTTGAACTCCATGGGTTCCGGTCTGACAGGTGACAATGCCGTCGCCCTGAGATCTGGAGATCCGGATTTGTGGTGGGTGGAACACGACGGGGTGATCCTGGCGGATGGCCTCTTCGCAGAGGTGGACAACGACAACCTCGACCTGGAGACGCCCTTCGGCACCGTGATCAATCTCTCTGGTGAGCAGGCCCCGGAGCTGTCCGTCGACCGGACTTCGATCCTCTCGTTCGACGCAGAACACGTAGCGGCTCGTATGGCCGACGCGGCCCGTGGGCTCACCGACCCGGAACTGCCCCTGCCCCACGGGGAATGGCTGGCCGAGGCCGGTCTCTACTCCGTCTCGTTCGCCGACTGCGTGGCCGCGCAAGCCGAACGCGCGGATCTGCCGTGGCAGCTGGAGAACGTGAAGCTGCCGTTCAGCCAGGTCGGGTTCTTCCCCCCTGACGCAAATCTGCTTCCGCTGGTGACAGGACGGTACGCGGAACTCGACCAGGGTCGGCACGCCTGGTTCCTCTACAACATGCCGACGCCAGTGCTGCGCTGGCGACTGCGCACCCTCTACCGCGCTGGACTCGGCGAGCCCGTCTCCCTGTCGGATACGGAGCCTTCGGACGCTTTGTGCGCCCGGCCGTCAGACCTGGTCCTGCTCCGCGCGCACGAATTCGGCATCGAACGCTGGGACCAGGCGCTTGAGGAGTGGTTGCGGGGACCAGAGTCCACTGAACGCTACTGGCTCGTTCCGTCACGGGGCCTGGTAGAGACCGGCTGTGTCAGCTTCTCGATGCTGTTTCCCTGGCGGGACCCTCGCACGCCTCTTGCCACCGCCGATCTGTTCACCCTAAGTGAGCGGTCCGGCAGGACGCCGACTGAGGTCGCCGAGCGGCTGACCTGCCTGGGCTATCACGCCGAGCCATTGCAGGGCTGTGCCAGCGCCCGGCGGGAGGATCTCCTCCTGTTGCGCCCGCTCGGCGACTTGTCCGGCTGGCTGACGCCCGGCGCACGTCTCTCGGCAGCCCAGGTGTGTCTCAGCGCGTCCCAGGCTTCGTACCCCACGCCTCAAGCTGCCCGGCGCTTGGCCGAACTGGGGTTTGATGTGCCGACGGAGTACCCGATCTGGGACGACTGGACGGACGATGAACGGGATATCGTCGCCAGCCTCTGGCGAGCGCATTCGGTACCCCCGTCCCCTGAAGCGGCGCAGCGCCTCTCCCTTTCCCAACTCGCCTCGGTAGCACAGCAGACGGGCTGGCCGTTGCGGCACATCGCGGAGCTCCTCGCAGAACTCGGCTTCGCCCTCCCTGCGGACACGGTGTCCCTTCCCGAGCTGAGCGACGACGACCGGGCGCTCCTCGGTCACGAGGGGGAGCTGCCCCCGGTCGATCAGCAGGTTTCGTTCTTCTACCTCGTAGCGGCCGCCCGCCGGGTGAACCGTCCCGTCCCCGATGTCGCGGCCCGGCTCCGGCAACTCGGGTACACCACCGACGAGGTATCGGGACGCGACCTTCCGTCTCGCGAGGAGATGGCCATCCGAGTCCGAGCGGGGCTCAATAAGCGCGGCCCTGTTTCGCTGAGCACGGTCGCCACCACAGCCCGCAGGGCCGAGATGTCGATGGAGGCTGCCGTAAATCTCCTGACACGTCTTGGGTACGACTGCACGGCCTCCGCCGACGTCGCATCCCGGCTTACCCATCGTGATGTGGACGTCTTGAACGTCAGTCTTGCCTCTTACCCAGACCTGTTTGCCCCGATCACCCCGCCGGAATTGCACGCCGCCACGCTGCACTCCGGCCAGGAGGACGAGGAGGAGGTCGCCGCTTCTCTCACCAGCATGGGATTCGAGGTCATGGCACGCACGCCGGAGTGGGAGCGGGAACGCGACATCGAACGGCACCTCAGGCGGGAGCTTCGGCACCCGAGTCTCATGCCCGACGTCAGCCTCGGCGGCGCCCCTACCGTCTCCCTCGTCACCCTCGCTGTGGTGGCCGTGAGCACTGGCCGCGCCTTGCGAGAAGTCGCCCTACTGGCGACGCAGATGGGTTTACGCCACGAGATCGAGGACTGGTTCAGTCCCGCCCCTCCCGGGAACGCCGGTTCTTCGGCCGCCGCAACCCCGCCCCCGTCAGCAGCCGCACCACTTCCCGGCTGCTGACCTCCACCGCACCGGCCGCGACCACGTCGGCGTACCGGTGCGACGGGATGTCGTAGTGGTCACGTTCGAAGGCCCGGGAGGGGACGCCCAACTCCTCGGCGAAAGTGTGCAGTTCGTCGAAGGAGACGTCGCTGATGAGGTGGGACCACATGCGGCCGTGCCCCGGCCAGGTCGGTGGGTCGATGTAGACGGTCACGGGGAGGGGGCCCCGCCCGTCGCGGTACCCAGCGAGCCGATCGCCGCGACCTTCACGCCCGCCTTGTGGCACACCCAGTGCGGGTCGGCTCCGAGCTCCGGCTCGACCTCCAGGGCGTGCGGGTCGCCCGCGCCGCAGACCGGGCACAGGGGCCAGCGGCCGTGGCGTTCCAGGATCGCGTCCTGGACGTCCTGGGCGACCAGCCCCGCCACGAAGTCCGCCCCCTCGGGCCACTGCTCCACCCACCAGCGCCGCTGCACGACGGAGTCCTCGACCATCGACACCACGTCCGGCGCGGCGACGTCACCCACCGCGAGGTCGGCGAGGACGAGGGCACGGGCCGTGTGCAGGCTCTGTTCCAGTGGACCGATCGACTCCATCCGTCCATTGTGCGCGCTCTTGACCACGACCCGGCGCCGAAAATATCTTTCACCCGTGCCCCAGGAAGTGAAGGAAATTTTCGGCAGCGCGCTCGCCGCGAAGGTGCGCACGCTGGGTCCGTCGATGACGCGGTCCATGCAGCGCGTCGCCGAGGCCGTGGCGAGCGACCCAGCGGGTTGCGCGGCGCTCACCGTCACCGGCCTCGCGGAACGGACCGGGACCAGCGAGGCGACCGTCGTGCGGACGGCCCGGCTCCTCGGCTACCCCGGCTACCGCGACCTGCGGCTCGCCCTCGCCGGGCTGGCCGCCCAGCAGCAGTCCGGGCGGTCGCCCGCGATCACCACGGACATCGCGGTGGACGACCCGATCGCGGACGTGGTCGCCAAGCTCGCCTACGACGAGCAGCAGACCCTCGCGGACACGGCGGCGGGGCTCGACACCGTGCAGCTGGGGGCGGCGGTGGCCGCGACGGCCTCGGCGCGGCGGATCGACGTGTACGGGGTGGGTGCCTCGGGTCTCGTCGCCCAGGACCTCACGCAGAAGCTGCTGCGGATAGGGCTGATAGCCCAGGCGCACAGCGATCCGCACCTCGCGGTGACCAACGCGGTGCAGCTGCGCTCGGGGGACGTCGCGATCGCCATCACGCACTCCGGGTCGACCGGGGACGTCATCGAGCCGCTCCGGGTCGCCTTCGAGCACGGGGCGACGACCGTCGCCATCACCGGGCGGCCGGGCGGGGCGGTGGCGCAGTACGCCGACCATGTGCTGACCACGTCCACGGCCCGGGAGAGCGAGCTGCGACCGGCGGCGATGTCGTCCCGGACGAGTCAACTGCTGGTGGTGGACTGTCTGTTCGTCGGGGTGGCCCAGCGGACGTACGAGACGGCGGCGCCGGCGCTGGCCGCGTCGTACGAGGCGCTGGCGCACAGGCACCGCCGGTAGCACGTGAGTATCTGCGGGTCCGTTGTGGCTGGTCGCGCCCACGCGGCGGAGCCGCCTATTTGTACAGACTCGCGCCCCTGGGTAGATCACCGTCCCGCAGATCTGAAAGAGCCCACCTCATGACCTCCCCCTCCCACCCCCGTGACCTGCAAGCCCAGTTGGAGTCGCTGACCACCGAGGCGTTCCGGCCCGAGTTCGCCGACGTCGACCAGTTGCCGACGCTCGACATCGCCCGGCTGATGAACGGCGAGGACGCCTCCGTACCGGCCGCCGTGGCCCGGCAGCTGCCGCAGATCGCCGCGGCCATCGACGCCATCGCCGAGCGGATGGCCCGGGGCGGCCGGCTGATCTACGCCGGCGCGGGCACCGCCGGACGCCTGGGCGTGCTGGACGCCTCCGAGTGCCCGCCGACCTTCAACACGGACCCGGCGCGAGTCGTCGGCCTGATCGCCGGTGGCCCGCAGGCCCTGGTCACGTCCGTCGAGGGCGCCGAGGACTCGGCCGAGCTGGCCCGGGCCGACCTGGACCGGCTCGCGGTGACGTCCCTGGACACGGTGGTCGGGGTGTCGGCGTCCGGTCGTACCCCTTATGCCGTGGGCGCGGTGGAACACGCCCGCGCACAGGGGGCCTTGACGGTGGGCCTGTCCTGCAACGCGGGCAGCGCGCTCGCGGCGGCCGCCGACCACGGCATCGAGGTGGTCGTGGGTCCCGAGCTGCTCACCGGTTCGACCCGGCTGAAGGCCGGCACCGCGCAGAAGCTGGTCCTGAACATGCTGTCGACGATCACGATGATCCGGCTCGGCAAGACCTACGGGAACCTGATGGTCGACGTCCGCGCCTCCAACGACAAGCTGCGCGCCCGCTCGCGCCGGATCGTCGCGCTCGCCACCGGCGCCGGGGACGAGGAGGTCGAGAGGGCGCTGGCCGCCACGGACGGCGAGGTCAAGAACGCGATCCTGACGATCCTGGCCGACGTCGACGGCCCCACGGCGGCCCGGCTGCTGGAGGAGTCGGGGGGCCATCTGCGGGCGGCGCTGGCGGCGGCCCTCTGACTCACCGCCGCACCAGCACGGCGTGGGTGACCGTCGACGAGCCGACCAGCTCGGACACCCGGTAGCCGTCGATCCCGGCACCCAGGTTGTCGAGCAGCCGCTCCCCGCGCCCGATGAGCATCGGGGCGACGGCCAGGTGGAGTTCGTCGATCAGCCCGGCGCTCAGATACTGCCGGATGGTCGCCGCGCCGCCGCCGATGCGGACGTCCCTGCCGTCCGCGGCCTCGAAGGCGCGCCCGAGAACCTTCTCCGGCGACTCGTCGGTGAAGTGGAAGGTGGTCCCGCCGGCCATCTCCAGGGTCGGACGCGGGTGGTGGGTGTGCACGAAGACGTCGTGGTGGTACGGCGGGTTGTCCCCCCACCAGCCCTGCCAGGACTCGTCCTCCCAGGCCCCGCGCTGCGGCCCGAACATGTTCCGCCCCATGATCGTGGCCCCGATGTTCCGGTCCCCGCGCGCGAAGTACTCGACGTCGGTGCCGCCCTTTCCGGCGGCGAGATCCTCCATGGCCCCGACGAACCAGCCGTGCAGCTCGTCCCCCCATCCGACACCGTCCCCGAAGGGGGCGTCCAGCCGCTGGTTCGGGCCGGCCATGAAGCCGTCCAGGGAGACCGTGACGTTGTGTACGCGAACCTTGGGCATGATCGCCGCCTCTCGAGGTGCTGCCGTCCTCTTGCCTGTCACCAGTGCGTCGATCGAACCCTGACGCAATCGACAGCGCCCCGCACTTTTTTCGGGGCGAGTCGGCGTGGTTCACTGCTTCCCTCGCAGCGAGACAAGGAAGAGGGTGAAAGCGCAGATGAGAGCGGGTTCGGGCCGGAGGAGGCCGTGGATCGCGAGCCCACGTCTCGCCCTCGCGCTCTTCGCCATCGCACTCGCCCACTCCGCGACCGCCCTCGCCTTCGGTCACTCCATCACCGGCGCACTGGGGAGCCTGGCCGAGGACACGGTCCTGCTCGCCGTACTGCTCTCGGTGATCGCCCACGTCAGGTCCAGGGCCCGGTGACCTCTCCTCACGCCCGCCAGACCAGGGTGTAGCGCCAGAACAACCGGCGCCTGAGGCGAGCGCCGGGCAGGAGGCGGCGGACCTCCCGGACCAGCTCGGTGTACGGCACGCCCGGCTGCCGGGTCGGGGCGGTCATCGCGAGGGGAGGCGCGGCGGCCCTGCGGCCCCGGTTCCTGGCCCATCCGAACAGCGGGTTGAGCAGGACCGAGACGAGTCCGAGCAGGTGCTGCACCCAGGTGTCCTCCCGTGCGCACCCGACCACCACCAGGGTCCCTCCGGGCGCGAGGTGCCGCCGGAAGTGACTGAGCGTCCCGGCCAGGGGCAGGTGGTGGAGCACGGCGACGCAGGTGATGACGTCGTAGGGGCCGCCCCGGTCGTACGACCCTCCGTCCGCGACGGCGTAGGTGACGGGAAGGTCCGCCGCGGTGGACTCCCTCGCCGCCCCGATGATCCGGCTGTCGCTGTCGATGCCGTGCACCTGTGCCGCACGGGTGGCGAGCAGCCGCACGAGATCCCCGGCGCCGCAGCCGACGTCGAGGGCACGGTCGAAGCGCGGGGGCAGTCGGCGCATGATCCACGCGTGGTAGTGGGCGTTGTGCGACCAGGGATAGGCGGCGTTCAGGCGGGCGAGGGCGTCCAGGACACGCATGGGCTCATTCCAGCAGGGCCCGCGTTCCTACAAGGCCCGCGCCCTCCAGGCAGCCGTCCCGGTGCCTACCCTGGGGGTATGAACCACGCCCAGCTCACCGCCCTGGGCCGTGCCCTGCGCCTTCTCGGCGAGCACGGCGACGCACTCACCGGCGACACCCCGGACGCCAAGCTGCACGAGATGAAGGCCGACCTGAAGCGGGCCCTGGACCTGCTGGAGGACAGCGTCAGCGCCGCCGCCCCCACCACCCGCTGCGCCGAGCACCCGAACGGCCCGGTCGACGAGAACGCCCCCGACCTGTGCCTGCTGTGCGAGACCCGCCGCCGTGCGGCCCGCCGTGCCGAGATCAACGGGCCCGGCGCCCGCCCGAGGACCGCCGGCCCCACCCCCTCCCGGTACGGAGTGCGGGAGGACCGCCCCCAGCCCCAGCAGCGCTGGCTGCCGGAGCTGTGGACCGGCCAGGAGTGGCAGCTGTGCGGCACGCCGAGGCGGGACCGGCACGAGGCCGAGCTCTACCTCAACGCCCAGCGCCGCGGCCCGCGCCCGGCGATGGCCTACCGGCTCGTCCACGAGTTCACGGACTACGAGGTGCTGCGCGTGTGGGGCACCCCGGTGAAGGTGGACATCGAGCCCCTAGGCAATCTCTGACCCGGCCGACCCGGCAGACCCGCCCGACCGGCCGACCCGCCCGACCGGCCGACCCGCCCGACCGGCCGACCCGCCCGACCGGCCGACCCGCTCGACCCGGCTAGCCCCGCTGACCCGCTGGCCCCGCTCGACCCGGCTAGCCCCGCTGACCCGGCTAGCCCGCTGGCCCCGCTCGACCCGGCTAGCCCCGCTGGCCCGCTGGCCCGCTGGCCCCGCTACTTCAGCAGCGGCAGCGCCCGGATGTCGTACGCCTCCCACAGCCGCCGCGTCACCTCCTCCGGGTACGGCCGCACCTCCGGCTCCACGTCCAGGATCTGCGTCAGCCGGCCGCTCGCCACCTCGTACGCCGGCCAGCCCGGGTCACCGGTCCGCGCGAACGCCGTCCACGCCGACTGGAAGCGGGCGGTCAGTGCCTTCGCCTCGGGCGGCACCCCGGCCCCCATGAAGATCAGAGCGCCGAGGTCGGCCTCGTACGTGCCGAACAGCAGCGGGATGTCCAGCCCGTGGCACGCGCCCAGCGCACCGCCGAACACCGGTGCGGGCCAGGTCAGTTCATAGAGGTGGGCCCGGCCGCCACCCACCACCTGCGCCTCCGCGAGCCGCTGGGACGGCACGCTGAACAGCCAGTCCGTCTGGACGCGTTCGTGGAGTCCGGCCGGTGTCGCGTCCGGGAAGGCCGCGCGGTAGGCGCGCTCCCCGTCCGGACCCGCCGCGAACGTCCGCAGTGCCGCGGCCGCCTGCTCCTCGGTGGCCTTGCCGAGCCGGTCGGCCAGGGCCAGGAAGAGCCGGTACTCGTCCCGGTTGTGCCCGACGAGCAGCTCCACCTCCCGCCCCGCGCCCGCCGCCAGCGCCTCCCAGGGCGTGCACGGCAGCACCTCGCCGTCGACGACGGGAGAGAAGGGAGTGGCGGTGTGCGCGACCCGTCCCCACCGGTCGTCGTACTCACTCATCCGCAGGCTCAACCGCTCGCCCACCGACGGGAGTTCACGCGGGTCCACGGCGGCCAGCGCGTCGGCCGTGGCAGCGAGTCCCGCCTCCTTGCCGAACTCCACCGCGATGTCCCGGGCCAGCTCGGCGGAGAAGTACGTCACGGGCATGCTCTGCGCGACCGCCCGCCGGAACAGCCCCCGCGCGCTCGGCATCGCCAGCAGGGACGCCACCGATCCCGCGCCCGCCGACTCCCCGAACACCGTGACCTGCTCCGGATCCCCGCCGAACGCCGTGATGTTGTCCCGCACCCACTCCAGCGCCGCGACCTGATCCAGCAGCCCCCGGTTCGCGGGAGCGCCCTCCAGCAGGGCGAACCCCTCGATGCCGACGCGGTAGTTGAGGGTCACGACGACCACGTCACCGGCGCGCGCCAGATGCTGGGCGTCGTAGCCGGGGCTGCCCGCGTGACCCAGTTTGTAGGCACCGCCGTAGATCCACACCATGACCGGACGCCGGGCGGCCGGATCTGCGGCCGGGGTCCAGACGTTGACCGTCAGCCAGTCGTCGCCCGTTGGTTGCTCCACCGCGGTCGCCCGGCCCTGGAACCCGGACTCCTGCGGGGGCGGCGGCCCGAACGCGTACGCCTCCCGGACCCCCTCCCAGCTCCGCGCGGGCCGCGGCGCCTGGAACCGGGCCTCGCCGACCGGCGGCTCGGCGAAGGGGATGCCCCGGAAGACGCCGAGGCCCCCCTCCTCCCGTCCGCACACCGCACCGGCGGTGGTGCGCACGTCGAGATCCGCAGCTGACGTCATCGTCGAACTCCCCGGGGCCGGAGGGCTGGTCCTGACCACTCCAGCCGACACTCCTTGCCTGAGTCAACCGAGTCGGTCAGGGTCCGTGCTCCGCCACCACCGCCCGGGTGCGCTCCTCGTCCAGCTGGTACACCGTCTCGTGCGCCCGCGGGTCCCGCGCGTGGAAGGTGTGGAACATCGGGCTCGCCGGCCCGCCCAGCTCCACCAGCGAGGCGGAGGCGCCGCGTACCGCGCGCTCGGTGCCGTACGGCGTCGTCAGGTCGATCCGGTTGACCACCCCCGGCGTCACCCATACGGGCACGGACTCCAGCATCCCGAAGAGCTGGAGGTGGTAGTGCCCGGTGAGGACCACCCGTACGTCACTGCCCCGGATCGCCGCCGCCAGCTCCCCGGGATCGAGCAGCCCGAAGACCTGCTGGGTGACGGACAGGCCGAGGCTGATGGGCGGGTGGTGGAACGCGAGGACCGTGCCGTGCTCGGCCGGGGTGCTCAACACCTGCCGCAGCCAGTTCAGTTGAGCGGGGCTGATCCGGCCGTACACCTTTCCCGGCACCAGCGAGTCGAGGGTGACGAACCGGTGACCGCCGACCGTGCTCACCGCGGCCCGTTCCGCCGCGTCGGTCTCCAGCACGCACTCGGGCTCGGCATGCCCGCTGCCCAGCACCTTGCCGAAGGCCTCGCGCTCGTCGTGGTTGCCGGTGGTGTAGAAGACGGGGGCGTTCCGGAGCCGGGCGAACTCCCCGACCAGCTCCCGCACCGCCGTGTACGCCTCCACGTCCCCCTGGTCGGCGATGTCCCCGGTCACGACGACCGCGTCGACGTCCCGCAGGTGCCACAGCTCGGCGAGCATCAGCCGCAGGGATTCGGTGGCGTTGACGCCGTTCCTGTTCGGAGCGTCGGTGCGCTCCACATGGGTGTCCGAGAGCTGAAGGATCCGCATGTCCCTTGACGCTAGCGGGAGTTCCGGTCCCGCGTCAGTGCGCCGGTCGCCACATGGTCGTTTGAGGACGAGGCCCTTCGGGCCGACGGGGGCTGGGGGCGCAGCCCCCAGGAACGGCAGCCCCCACCGACCCGCAGAGACGAACCGAACCGTCAGCTCAGCGACTTCAGCGCCACCGCGTCATACGGCTGAAGCTCGTCGAACCGACCGGCCAGCACCTTCGCCGCCCACTCCGGGTCCTGAAGCAGCGCACGCCCCACGGCCACCATGTCGTACTCCTCGCGCTCCAGCGCATCGAGGAGGTCGTCGATCCCCTTGACCGGCGACCCCTCCCCCACGAACCCACGGATGAAGTCGCCGTCGAGCCCGACCGACCCGACCGTGATCGTCGTCTTTCCAGTCAGCTTCTTCGTCCAGCCGGCCAGGTTGAGGTCGGATCCGTCGAACTCCGGCAGCCAGTAGCGGCGGGTGGAGGCGTGGAAGGCGTCCACCCCCGCGGAGGCCAGCGGCGTGAGGATCGCCTCCAGTTCCTCCGGCGTCTGAGCGAGCCGCGCCTGGTACGCCTCCTGCTTCCACTGCGAGTACCGGAAGATGATCGGGAACTCCGGCGACACCGTCTCCCGTACGGCCGCCACGATCTCCGCCGCGAACTTCGTACGGGCGACCGGGTCACCGCCGTAGGAGTCGCCGCGCCGGTTGGTGCCCGCCCACAGGAACTGGTCGAGGAGGTAGCCGTGGGCGCCGTGCAGCTCCACACCGTCGAAGCCGATGCGCTCGGCGGCGGCCGCGGCCTGGGCGAACGCGCCGATGACGTCGTCCAGGTCGAGCTGGGTCATGGCCTTGCCGGTGGGCTCGTCGGCGCCGATGCGCAGACCGGAGGGACCGACCGCGGGGGCGTCGGCGTAGGGCGCCTGGCCCTGCTCACGCACCATGCCGATGTGCCACAGCTGCGGGACGATGGTGCCGCCGGCCGCGTGCACCTGCTCGGCGACCTTCGCCCAGCCGGCCAGCTGCTCCTCACCGTGGAACCGCGGGACGCGGTCGCTGTTCCCGGCCGACTCGTGGCCGACGTAGGTGCCCTCGGTGACGATGAGACCGACTCCGGCGGCGGCGCGGCGTGAGTAGTACGACGCCACGTCCTCGCCGGGGATGCCGCCCGGGGAGAACATGCGGGTCATGGGCGCCATGGCGATGCGGTTCGGGACGGTCAGACCGTTGATGTGGACCGGGCGGGCGAGGATCTCGGCGGCGCGGGAGGTGGACGAGGCGGGGGAGGCGGTCACGAGGCGATACTCCTTGGTATGTGCATGTACATATACGCTACCAAGGCGCCCTGCACGACAGAAGCCCGCCCCACGACGTGGGACGGGCTTCACATGGAGCGCCGGGCAGGCCTTGCACCTGCATTTCCCCGCAGGAAGCGGGGCGTCTTTCCTTGGACCACCAACGCGTAGTCGACCGACGGGAGTTCACGTCGGGCGGCTCGTGATCAACTATAGCGCAAGAAAAGACCGGGGGCGGCCACCCCCTGTTCCCAGGAAGTGCCGCCCCCGGCAAGACCGTTGATCAACCGTCAGGCCTCGCGGCCCGGGGGTGATCAGAAGTCCATGTCACCGCCCGGCATGCCGCCACCGGCGGGCGCGGCGGCCTTCTCCGGCTTGTCGGCGATGACGGCCTCGGTGGTGAGGAACAGCGCGGCGATGGAGGCGGCGTTCTGCAGGGCAGAGCGGGTCACCTTCGCCGGGTCGATGATGCCCTCGGCGATCATGTCGACGTACTCACCGGTCGCGGCGTTCAGGCCGTGGCCGACGGTGAGGTTGCGGACCTTCTCGACGACGACGCCACCCTCGAGACCACCGTTGACGGCGATCTGCTTGAGCGGGGCCTCCAGGGCGAGCTTCACGGCGTTGGCGCCGGTCGCCTCGTCACCCTCGAGCTCCAGCTTCTCGAAGACCTGGGAGGCCTGGAGCAGGGCCACGCCACCACCGGCGACAATGCCCTCCTCGACGGCCGCCTTCGCGTTGCGAACGGCGTCCTCGATGCGGTGCTTGCGCTCCTTGAGCTCGACCTCGGTCGCGGCACCGGCCTTGATGACGGCGACGCCACCGGCGAGCTTGGCCAGGCGCTCCTGGAGCTTCTCGCGGTCGTAGTCCGAGTCGCTGTTCTCGATCTCGGCGCGGATCTGGTTCACACGGCCGTTGACCTGGTCCGAGGAACCGGCACCGTCGACGATGGTGGTCTCGTCCTTGGTGATGACGACCTTGCGGGCGCGGCCCAGGAGGTCCAGGGTCGCGTTCTCCAGCTTGAGGCCGACCTCCTCGGAGATGACCTCGCCGCCCGTGAGGATGGCGATGTCGCCGAGCATGGCCTTGCGGCGGTCACCGAAGCCCGGGGCCTTGACGGCGACGGACTTGAAGGTGCCGCGGATCTTGTTGACGACCAGGGTCGACAGGGCCTCGCCCTCGACGTCCTCGGCGATGATCAGCAGCGGCTTGCCCGACTGCATGACCTTCTCCAGGAGCGGGAGCAGGTCCTTGACGGAGCCGATCTTGGAGTTGGCGATGAGGATGTAGGGGTCGTCGAGCGACGCCTCCATGCGCTCCATGTCGGTGGCGAAGTACGCCGAGATGTAGCCCTTGTCGAAGCGCATACCCTCGGTGAGCTCCAGCTCCAGACCGAAGGTCTGGGACTCCTCGACGGTGATGACGCCTTCCTTGCCGACCTTGTCCATGGCCTCGGCGATGAGCTCGCCGATCTGGGTGTCGGCGGCGGAGATGGAGGCCGTGGAAGCGATCTGCTCCTTGGTCTCGACGTCCTTGGCCTGCTCGAGGAGAGCGGCGGAGACGGCCTCGACGGCCTTCTCGATACCGCGCTTGAGGGCCATGGGGTTGGCGCCGGCGGCTACGTTGCGCAGGCCCTCCTTGACCAGGGCCTGGGCGAGCACGGTCGCGGTGGTCGTACCGTCACCGGCGACGTCGTCCGTCTTCTTGGCGACTTCCTTGACCAGCTCGGCGCCGATCTTCTCGTACGGGTCCTCGAGCTCGATCTCCTTGGCGATGGAGACACCATCGTTGGTGATCGTGGGGGCGCCCCACTTCTTCTCGAGGACGACGTTGCGGCCCTTGGGGCCGAGCGTCACCTTGACGGCGTCCGCGAGCTGGTTCATGCCGCGCTCGAGGCCGCGCCGCGCCTCCTCGTCGAACGCGATGATCTTGGCCATGTGAAGTGGTCCCTCCAGGACTGGGGGTGATTCCTTCGGACCGCGCCCGCGCCCGCGACGGACGGCTCGCACACCTCGTGGGTTCCTTCCCCACCCGGCCTGCGGGCCTCACCGACCCGGTCCTTCGTTGTCACTCTCACCTTCAGAGTGCTAACGCCAATGATTAGCACTCGGCATGGTCGAGTGCAAGCGCCTCTCGTGGATCGGGCAGGGTCCGGGACGGGGTTGCGGGCGCGTGACGGGGACATGCCGGGACTCGTGACGAGGCATGACGAAGGGCCCGTACCCATGACTCCCCATGGGGTACGAGCCCTTCGTTCAAGAAAAGAAGAACGACGCTGTTGTTACCCGGCGCGTGCTTCAGCCAGTCGCGAGACGGACCATGTCCGCCTGCGGCCCCTTCTGACCCTGCGAGATCTCGAACTCGACCCGCTGGCCCTCTTCAAGGGTGCGGTAACCGTCCATCTGGATCGCGCTGTAGTGGACGAATACATCCGCACCACCGTCGACCGCGATGAAGCCGTACCCCTTCTCCGCGTTGAACCACTTGACGGTGCCCTGAGCCATGCCTAACTCCCCTATTACTGGCCCTTGCACGGATCCGCACTTCGCGGATCCGGGTCAGACCTCACCCCCCACATGGTTGGGGGCGTGCGCCGGAACGCGTCGACCGCGGCTGAATGTATCTGTCCAACTGCCGTCTGCAACAGGTCAATCGGACGAGAATTCTGGACGGAAGGGGTCCGGAATGTAGTGAGAATTCGCCCGAATTCGGGGCAAGTCGGGCCCCATAAAGGGCGCATAAGCCGCATAAAGTGCACACACTTTGGCTACTTCTCATCGCATGTGGAGCGAGAACTCATATGCGTACGGCAAGGAGAAAGACCCTGGTTCCCCAACTGTACCGCGCTCAACCATAGAGAATTGCCCCCTCCGCTTCTCTCACGGAGGGGGCAATCAGTTGAACACTCGGTAATTACTGTTACCGAAGGTAATGACCAGTCATACGGTCACGGTCGCGATCGGGGTCACGCTCACCCGCCGGCGACCGCCGGGATGATCGAGACTCCCGCCCCGTCGGGCGTCGCCGTCTCCAGCCCCTGCTCGAACCGCACGTCGTCGTCATTCACGTACACATTGACGAACCGGCGCAGCTTGCCCTGGTCGTCGAGAACGCGCGCGGCGATACCGGTGTGGTTCTTCTCCAGATCCGCGATGACCTCGGCGAGGGTCCCGCCCTCGGCCTGCACCTCGGCCTGGCCGCCGGTGTAGGTGCGCAGGATGGTGGGGATGCGGACGTTGACGCTCATGCGAGGCCAGCCTCTCGGAAAGAGTCGAGGTTCGGACGAATCGTGGCGGTGAGTCCGGTACCGGCCACCGCGTCCAGGGTCTTGAGACCGTCGCCGGTGTTCAGCACCACCGTGGTCTTCGCCGGGTCGAGGACACCGTTCTCGATCAGCTTGCGGGCCACACCCACGGTCACGCCACCCGCGGTCTCCGCGAAGATGCCCTCGGTCCGCGCCAGCAGCTTGATCGCGTCCACGACCTGCTCGTCGTTCACGTCCTCCACGGCACCCCCCGTACGACGGGCGATGTCCAGCACGTACGGCCCGTCCGCCGGGTTCCCGATGGCGAGGGACTTGGCGATGGTGTTCGGCTTCTGCGGCCGTACGACGTCGTGCCCCGCCTTGTACGCGACGGAGACCGGGCTGCACCCCTCCGCCTGCGCACCGAAGATCTTGTACGGCTTGTCCTCGACGAGCCCGAGCTTGATCAGCTCCTGGAGTCCCTTGTCGATCTTCGTGAGCTGGGAGCCGGACGCGATCGGCACGACCAGCTGGTCGGGGAGCTTCCAGCCGAGCTGCTCGCAGATCTCGTACGCCAGCGTCTTGGAGCCCTCGGCGTAGTACGGCCGCAGGTTGACGTTCACGAAGCCCCAGCCCTCGCCGGCCGGGTCGCCGATCAGCTCGGAGCAGAAGCGGTTCACGTCGTCGTAGTTGCCCTCGATGCCGACGAGCTCGCCGCCGTAGATCGCGGCCATGACGACCTTGCCCTGCTCCAGGTCGTGCGGGATGAACACGCACGAGCGGAAGCCGGCCCGGGCGGCGGCGGCACCGACCGCACCGGCGAGGTTGCCGGTCGAGGAGCAGGAGAGAGTGGTGAAGCCGAACGCGCGCGCCGCCTCCAGGGCCTGCGCGACGACGCGGTCCTTGAAGGAGTGCGTCGGGTTGCCGGAGTCGTCCTTGATGTACAGGCCGCCGGTGACCCCGAGCTCGCGGGCGAGGTTGTCGGCCTTCACGAGGGGGGTCCAGCCGGGGTTGATGTTGGGCTTGTCCGCCACGTCCGCGGGGACGGGCAGCAGCGGGGCGTAACGCCAGATGTTCGCGGGTCCCGCCTCGATCCGCTTGCGGAGCTCCTCGGTTTCGTAGGCCGAGTAGTCGTACGCGATCTCGAGCGGGCCGAAACACTCCTCGCAGGCGAAGACCGGGCCGAGCGGCACGCGGTGACCGCACTCGCGGCAGCTCAGTGCCGCGGCGGGACCCAGGTCGACGGAGTTCGTGGTGCTTGCAACAGTCTGCGCAGCCATGGAGGCGAGGCCCTTTCTCCTCATCTTCCTCACGACGCGTTTCGCCGTGAGACGGATTTGGCACCTTCCCTAGCCGGGAGCCTCGCGAAATGATCAACGGTGATCTACGAGAACCGACTGGAGGGTTGCCGGGGCTTCATCGGGCCGTATCCCTCTGCCCCTCTGGATGAGCGGTATGAAGTTGTGGTCGGCGGGCGATCCAGGACATGCGATGGTCACCCGCGTTGTTCAAGACTGTAACCGACAACCAGGACAGTTGAGATAGTCCGTCCGAACCGCGAGACGGATCACCCGGACCACACACGAAGGAGCCGCCTACGTGCTGGAAGAAGTCGAGCGCTGGCTGAGTACCCGCTCCTGGTCGGTGACCGATCGCCCGCTCCACCAGATCATGGCCGCCAAGCAGCGCACCGGGCAGACGGTCAGTGTCGTGCTGCCCGCGCTCAACGAGGAGGAGACGGTCGGTGACATCGTCTCCGTGATACGTCACGACCTGGTGCGGCAGGTTCCGCTCGTCGACGAGATCGTCGTCGTCGACTCGGGGTCGACCGACCGCACCTCCGAGGTCGCCGCCGCGGCCGGCGCCACCGTGGTGCACCGCGACGAGATCCTGCCCAGGCTGCCCGCTCTCCCGGGCAAGGGCGAGGTCCTGTGGCGCTCCCTGCTGGTCACCCGCGGGGACATCGTCTGCTTCATCGACGCCGACCTGAAGGAGTTCTCCTCGGACTTCGTCCTGGGCATCGTCGGCCCGCTGCTCACCGAACCCGGGGTCGACCTGGTCAAGGGCATGTACGACCGTCCTCTGGGCGGCGCGGCCGGTCAGGGCGGCCGGGTCACCGAGCTCATGGCGCGCCCGCTGCTGAACATGCACTGGCCGCAGCTGGCCGGCTTCGTGCAGCCGCTCGGCGGCGAGTACGCGGCCCGCCGCAGCCTCCTGGAGCAGCTGCCGTTCCCCGTGGGCTACGGCGTCGAGCTGGGCATGCTGGTCGACGCGCTGCACCTGGTGGGCCTGGACGCCCTCGCCCAGGTCGACGTCGGCGTCCGCAAGCACCGCCACCAGGACGGCCAGGCCCTGGGCCGCATGTCGGCGGCGATCTACCGCACGGCCCAGCTCCGCCTGGCCCGCGGCCACCTGATCCGCCCGTCCCTCACGCAGTTCGAACGGGGGCAGGAGGGCTTCGAGCCCCGCACCTACTCGGTCGACACGGAGGAACGCCCGCCGATGACGGAAATCCCGGAGTACATGAAGAGAAAGGCTGCGTAGATCTACTCAGGGGCGCGGGGAACTGCGCGACCAGCCCCCACCGTCCCGCGGCCGAAGACGAGACGGGAACGTTTGAGCGGTTCGACACTGGGCTAGATGTCGAGGCATGGCTCCCTCGCACAACGCCCAGGTACTGGTCGCATCCAACCGAGGCCCCGTCTCGTACGAGCTCCAGGAGAACGGCGAACTCACAGCGAAGCGTGGCGGCGGCGGCCTGGTCTCCGGCCTGTCCGCGATCGGCCCCGACGCCGGCGCCCTGTGGGTGTGCTCGGCGCTCTCCGACGGCGACCGCGAGGCCGTGGCGCAGGGCGTCGGCGAGGACGGCGTGCGGATGCTCGCCATCCCCGCCGACGTGCACGCGGACGCGTACAACGGCGTCGCCAACTCGGTGCTGTGGTTCGTCCACCACCTGCTGTACCAGACCCCGCTGGAGCCGGTCTTCGACGCGGAGTTCCGGCGCCAGTGGGCGTCGTACGAGACGTACAACCGCGCCTTCGCCGAGGCGCTGGCGGAGGAGGCGGCCGAGGGGGCGGCGGTCCTGGTGCAGGACTACCACCTGTGTCTGGTGCCGGGGATGCTCCGCGAACTCCGCCCGGACCTGCGGATCAGCCATTTCTCGCACACGCCGTGGGCGCCGGTGGACTACTTCCGGATGCTGCCGGACGACATCGCGGCGCAGCTCCTGCGCGGCATGCTCGGCGCCGACCGGCTCGGTTTCCTCACCCGCAGGTGGGCGGACGCCTTCACGGCCTGCGCCACGGAGTGCGCGGGCGGGCTCGGGGACACGCAGGTCGGGGTGCACGGGCTGGGCGCTGACGCGGACTTCCTGCGCGAGCGGTCGCACGCGGCCGATGTCGAGGAGCGCATCGTCGGTCTGCGCGAGGAGATCGGCGCGGGCCGGAAGACGATCGTGCGGGTGGACCGGACCGAGCTGTCCAAGAACATCGTGCGCGGGCTGCTGGCCTACCGGCGGCTGCTGGAGTCGCGGCCCGAGTGGCGGGAGCGGGTCGTGCACGTGGCGTTCGCGTACCCGTCCCGGCAGGACCTCGCGGTGTACCGGGACTACACGGCCGAGGTGCAGCGGGTCGCCGACGAGATCAACGACGCGTTCGGCACACCGGGCTGGACGCCGGTCGTGCTGCACGTCAAGGACGACTTCGCCCGCTCGCTCGCCGCGTACCGGCTGGCCGACGTGGCGCTGGTCAACCCGATCCGGGACGGTATGAACCTGGTCGCGAAGGAGGTGCCGGTGGTCTCCGACGAGGGGTGTGCGCTGGTGCTGTCACGGGAGGCCGGGGCGTACGAGGAGCTGGGCGAGGACGCGATCACGGTCAACCCGTACGACGTCGAACAGACGGCGGCGGCCCTGCACGAGGCGTTGACGCTGCCGCCGCACGACCGCGCCGAACGCGCGAAGCGGCTGGCCGCGGCGGCCACGGCCCTGCCTCCGGCCCAGTGGTTCCTGGACCAGCTGAACGCGCTGAAGGCACTGGACGCATGAGCCTTCCCACGCCCGGCACCCCCGCCGGCCACGACGGTCTCCAGGCACTCCTCTCGCACCCGCGCGGAGCGGTGATCGGGCTGGACTTCGACGGGACGCTCGCGCCGATCGTGGCGGATCCGGAGCGGGCGCGGGCCCATCCGGAGGCGGTGTCGGTGCTCGCCGCGCTGGCCCCGAAGGTGGCCTCGGTGGCGGTGATCACCGGCCGCCCGGCCGAGGTCGCGGTCCGCTACGGCGGCTTCGCGGGCGTCGCCGGTCTGGAGCACCTGACCGTCCTCGGCCACTACGGCGCGGAGCGCTGGGACGCGGCGACGGGCGAGGTCACGGCGCCGGAACCGCACCCGGGTGTGGCGGCGGTCGGCGCGGAGCTGCCCGCCCTCCTCGACGGCACCGGCGCCTGGATCGAGGAGAAGGGCGGCCGGGCGGTGGCCGTCCACACCCGCCGGGCCCCGGATCCGCAGGCAGCGTTCGACGCGCTCCGCACCCCCCTCACCGACCTGGCGGTCCGGCACGGCCTGATCGTCGAACCCGGCCGACTGGTCCTGGAACTGCGGCCGCCGGGCATGGACAAGGGCGTGGCCCTTCAGACCCACGTCCGCGAGCTGTCCGCCACGTCCGTCCTCTACGCCGGCGACGACCTCGGCGACCTCCCGGCCTTCTCCACGGTCGAGAGCCTCCGCACCACCGGAACCCCCGGCCTCCTGGTGTGCAGCGGCAGCGACGAGGTCACGGAGCTGCGCAAACGCGCCGACCTGGTGGTGGACGGCCCGGACGGCGTGGTGACCCTGCTGCGCACGCTGGCCGAACACCTCACCTGACCGGACGGCCCACCGCGTCCTCCCGGCCCGCCCGCCGCCGGCGGCTACCGCTCGGAGCGCCGCGCCTCCCGTACCCGGCGCAGTCTGTTCACCGTCACCGGGTCGTGGGCCAGGGCGCGTTCGTCGTCCAGCAGGGCGTTGAGGAGCTGGTAGTAGCGGACCGGCGCCAGGCCCAGCTCCTCGCGTATCGCGCGCTCCTTCGCGCCGGGGCCGGAAAAGCCGCGGCGCTCCAGGGCGAGGACGTCCCGCTCCCTGCGGTCCAGCTCCGGATGCTCCATGCCGAAAACGGTAGCCCCCGCCACTGACAACACGACTGCGCCACCGACAACGCGACTATTCGGCGTTCTGCGCGACCGACAACGCGACTACTCGGCGTTCTGCGCGGTCAGCTGAAGCGCCCGCAGCACCTCTTCGGGGCTCCCGCCGGAGCTCACCGCCGATCCGATCCGCTTCTTCACCGCCGCGCTCACCGACGCCCAGGACGTCTTGCCCACCGGCGGCAGTTCGGCGGTGGGCAGCGCGTCGAGGAAGGGCTTGAGGTCGGCGTCCCGGGAGGCCCGGCTCATCGTCGTGGACGCGGAGTTGGTCACCGGCAGCAGGTCGTACTCCCGCGAGAACGCGAGCACGTTCTTCTCGCTGTACACGAAGTCGAGGAAGTCCCCCACCTGCTCGGCGTGGCCGTTCTGCTTGAAGGCCGTCATCCAGTCGGCGACGCCCATGGAGTTCTTGGTCGGCCCACCCGCCCCCGGCATGGGCACCATCCCGAACTTCACGCCCTTGTCGGCGGCGATCTTCATAAGCGAGGGATGCCCGTTGAGCATGCCGACGTCTCCCGCGGCGAACGCCGAGAACGCGGCGGCCCGGTTGAGCTTCGCCGGAGCGACGGGCCCGGTCAGCCCCCTGCCCACGAGGTCGTCCTTGAGCCAGTTCATCGTCGTGACGTTCTCGTCGGAGTCGATGCCGTACGTGCCGACGGAGTCGATGTACCCGCCGCCCCCGCTGAGCAGCCACTGCATGGTCTCGGCCTGTGCCTCCTCCGGGCCGAGCGGCAGCGCGTACGGGTACTTCACCCCGTCCGCCTTGAGCGCCTCGGCGTCGGCGGCCAGCTGCTTCCACGTCTTGGGCGGGGTGAGCCCGGCGTCGGCGAAGAGGGTCTTGTTGTAGAAGAGGAGCCGGGTGGACGCGGCGAACGGCATCCCGTACTGCATCCCGTTGATCCGCCCCGCGGCACCGAGCTGCGCGACGAAGTCGGCCTGCTCGCGGATCCCGATCAGGTCGTCGGCCTTGTAGAGCAGCCCCTTGTCCGCGTAGTCGGCGTACGAGCCGATCTGCGCCATGTCGGGCGCCTCCCCGGCGGCGACGAGTTCCTTGACCTTGCGGTCGACGTCGGTCCACGAGTACACGCTGACGTCGATCCTCACGCCGGAGTGCTTCGCCTCGTACTCCTTGACGAGCTTGTCCCAGTACTTCCGGGAGCTGTTGGCGGCGCTGTCGCCGTAGTCGGCGGCGACCAGTCTCAGCGTCACCTCGTCCGATCCGCCGCCCAGGCCGCAGCCGCTCAGAGCGGCCGTCATACCCAGTGCGGACACCGCCGCGATCGTTCCCGTCCTACGCCGCCGCACCGACAACCGCCCCACACTCACGTTCGAAACTTTCGAAAAGTCATACATATCTCTGCCCTAAGGTCTACACCACGTAAGTGGACTAGACCTCTTGCGGGTCGAAGGGCCACACTGTCCCCCGTGAGACATGTCATCGCCCTCGACGTGGGCGGCACCGGGATGAAGGCGGCCTTGGTCGGCGCGGGCGGCGAACTGCTGCACCAGGCCCGCCGGGCGACCGGCCGCGAGCGCGGACCGGACGCGGTCGTCGAAGGCATCCTCGACTTCGCCGCCGAGCTGCGCGCGTACGGCACCGAGCACCTCGGCGCCCCCGCGCTCGCGGCCGGCGTCGCCGTCCCCGGCATCGTCGACGAGCAGCACGGCGTCGCCGCCTACGCCGCCAACCTGGGCTGGCGGGACGTCCCCCTGCGGGCGCTGCTCACCGACCGCCTCGGCGGCGCCCCGGTGGCCCTCGGCCACGACGTCCGCACCGGCGGTCTCGCGGAGGGCCGCATCGGAGCCGGCCGGGGCACCGACCGCTACCTCTTCGTCGCCCTGGGCACCGGCATCGCGGGCGCGATCGGCATCGCAGGCCGGGTGGAAGCGGGCGCACACGGCTTCGCGGGCGAGATCGGCCACGTCGTCGTACGGCCCGGGGGCACGCCCTGCCCCTGCGGCCAGCGGGGCTGCCTGGAGCGGTACGCCTCCGCGGCGGCGGTCAGCGAGACCTGGGCCGCGGTCACCGGGAACCCGGAGGCGGACGCGGCGGACTGCGCGAGGGCCGTGGACGCCGACGACCCGAAGGCCCGGGAGGTCTGGCAGCACGCCGTGGACACCCTGGCCGACGGCCTGATCACCGCCCTCACCCTCCTGGACCCCCGCACCCTGATCATCGGTGGCGGCCTGGCGGAGGCGGGAGAAACCTTGTTCACACCGCTGAGGGAGGCGGTGCGAAGCCGGATCACCTTCCAGAAGCCCCCGACCATCGTCCCGGCGGCCCTGGGCGACACGGCGGGCTGCTTGGGCGCGGGCCTACTGGCCTGGGATCTCCTCGACACGACCGACGGTACGGAGGCAACGAGCTGATGGCAGCCCACCCAGGGGCGCGGGGAACTGCGCGACCAGCCACAACGCACCCGCACCCCGCCACGGCCAATACCCCCCTCGTCCTGTCCGGCGCAACGGTCGCCCTCCCCACAGGACCGGTCAAGAACGGCCAGGTAGTCATCGAGGGCACCCGCATCACCGCCACAGCCCCGGAAAACGCCCAGGTACTCGACGTCAAGAACCATTGGCTGGTTCCCGGCTTCGTAGACCTCCACAACCACGGCGGCGGCGGAGCCTCCTTCACCTCGGGCACCCCCGAGGAGATCCTCAAGGGAATCCACACCCACCGGGTCCACGGCACCACCACCCTCGTCGCCTCCACCGTCACCGGCGACATGGACTTCCTCGCCCAGCGGGCCGGTCTCCTCTCCGAACTCGCCGAGCAGGGTGACCTCGCCGGCATCCACTTCGAGGGCCCGTTCATCTCCCCCTGCCGCAAGGGCGCCCACTCCGAGGCTCTCCTGCGCCACCCCGACCCCGCGGAGGTCCGCAAGCTGATCGACGCGGGGCGCGGACAGGCCAGGATGCTCACCCTCGCCACCGAACTCCCCGGCGGCCTCGATTCCGTGCGGCTGCTCGCCGAGCACGGCGTCATCGCGGCGATCGGCCACACGGACGCGACCTACGAGCAGACGGTCGAGGCGATCGAGGCGGGCGCGACCGTGGCGACGCACCTCTTCAACGCGATGCCGCCCCTGGGCCACCGTGAGCCGGGCCCGATCGCCGCCCTGCTGGAGGACGAGCGGATCACGGTCGAGCTGATCAACGACGGCACGCATCTGCACCCGGCCGCGCTGCAACTGGCGTTCCGTCACGCGCGTTCGGCACGGGTGGCGTTCATCACGGACGCCATGGACGCGGCCGGGTTCGGCGACGGCCGGTACATGCTCGGCCCCCTGGAGGTCGAGGTCAGCGAAGGTGTCGCCCGCCTGGTGGAGGGCGGTTCGATCGCCGGCTCGACGCTCACCCTGGACCGCGCGTTCAAGCGGGCGGTGACCGTCGACGGCCTCCCCGTCGAGGACGTGGTCGCGGCGATCTCCGCCAACCCGGCCCGGCTGCTGGGGATGTCCGACCGCGTCGGCTCCCTGGAACCCGGCAAGGACGCCGACCTGGTCCTTCTCGACGACCGGTTCGACCTCAAGGGAGTCATGCGCCGGGGAGAATGGGTGGTCGATCCCCAACTGGGGTGATGTCTCCCGCTGTTGGGGCCGGGTAAGCCCTGGGAGACTGGACGGGCACAGGGCACATCATTCCGTCGTCGGGGAGGCCGGCCCGGTGATCCTCACGGTCACGCTGAACACCGCGCTCGACATCACCTATCGCGTACGGTCGTTGCGGCCGCACACCAGCCACCGGGTCACGGAGGTCGTCGAACGCCCGGGCGGCAAAGGGCTGAACGCGGCCCGGGTGCTGGCCGCGCTCGGCCACGAGGTGACGGTGACGGGTTTCACGGGCGGCGCCACGGGCCGTACCGTCCAGGACGCGCTCACCGCCGTGCCGGGCCTGGTGGACGCGCTGGTCCCGGTCACCGGCGCGACCCGGCGCACGATCGCGGTCGTGGACGAGCGGTCCGGCGACACCACGCAGCTCAACGAACCGGGTCCCACGGTGACCGCGGCGCAGTGGTCCGCGTTCCAGGAGGCGTACGAGCATCTGGTGCCGTCCGTCTCGGCGGTGGCCCTGTGCGGGAGTCTGCCGCCGGGGGTGCCGGTGGGGGCGTACGCGGCCCTGATCCGCACGGCGAAGGCGGCCGGGGTGCCGGTCCTGCTGGACACCAGCGGTGAGGCCCTCCGGCGGGGCGTCGCCGCCCGCCCCGACATCGTCAAGCCGAACGCCGACGAGCTGGCCGAACTGACCGGCTCCCACGACCCGCTCCGCGCGACCCAGGACACCCGCCGCCGGGGCGCCCGTGCGGTCGTCGCGTCGCTGGGCAGGTCGGGTCTCCTCGCGGCCACCCCGGAGGGCCGCTGGCGAGCGACCCCACCGGCCCCCGTCCACGGCAACCCGACGGGCGCGGGCGACGCGGTGGTGGCGGGCCTGCTGTCGGCCCTGGTGGAGAACCTCCCCTGGCCGGACCGCCTGACCCGAGCGACAGCGCTGTCCGCGGCCACGGTGATGACCGACACAGCGGGCGACTTCGACCAGGCCGCGTATGAGGGCCTGCTGGAGCGGGTGACGGTGACCGGGGAGGTCAGTGCGGCGTGACTGCTACGAGTCGACGTTCTCCGTCACCCTGAACTGGTCGAGGAGGGCGTTGCACTGGTTGCCCTGCTGGCAGGAGAGCTGGACGGTGTTGGTGCCCTTGGTGAGGGAGACCTGGGCCCAGGTCTCCTGCCATCCGTTGGCGGGGAGCTTGCCGAAGTTCTTCATGTTCAGGGGTCGGGGGGACGACTTTCCGTTGACCGTCACCGTGGCGTTGGCGTCGCCGTCGGGGAGGCCGTAGCGGACGTAGACCCGGTAGACGCCGGCCTTCTTGATGCCGTTGACCGTCCAGGTGACCGAGGCGCCCTGCTGGTTGAAGCCCTGGACGTACACGCCGCCGTCGGACTTGGCGCCCTCGACGTCGGACGCGGTGCTGGGGCCGCCCTCCAGTCGCATCGTCTTCACGTCGGCCTTCGGAAGTTCGGCTTCTTGCTCCGCCGACGATGCGGACGCGCTCGGCTCCGCGCTCTGCGAGACACTCGGCGTGGTCCCCGCCTGGTTGCCCGTGTCCTTCTTGTCGTCGTCGCCGCCCAGCATGGCCACGCTGATGCCGATGACGACCGCCGCGACCACCGCGATCGCACCGATGAGCAGACCCTTGGTGTTGGGGCCTCCGCTGCGACCGCCGCCGCTGTAGCCCGGCATGGGCTGCTGGCTGGTGGGGGCCGAGCCGGGGAAGGTCTCGGGGGCCGCGTAGTGGGCGCTCGGCTGGCCGTAGGCGCCCTGCGGCTGCTGCGGGACCTGGCCGTACCCGGCGGTCGGCGCGGTGGGTGCCTGCTGCTGGCCGTACTGCCGCTGGCCGACCGAACGCACTCTGTTGACGGAGTTCGGATAGCCGTAACCACCGGAGGGCGGTTGGGCCCCATTGGCCTGGCCGTCGGCGTAGAGGTAGCCGAACGGGTCGTCGTCCTCTGGCGTGCTCGCGCCGTTGTTGCCGGACGTCATCCCTTGGTACTCCTCAAGCAGGTGCGATCGGATGCGATACGTGGAGTCAGAATGGCGAGCCTACCCGCTTCCGATGGCCCAAACGGGTGACCCGGATCGCATCAACTCGCTGACCTGGGGGTCAGCCCGCGCGTCTGTGTTGTTTGGGACGAGATCGTTTCTCGACGTACATCCGCTCGTCGGCTGACTTCAACACTTCGTCCGCCGTCATCCCGCAGTGCGCCCAGCCGATGCCGAAGCTGGCACCGACCCGCACGGCCCGTCCCTCGGCCCGGATCGGCTGGATGATCTCGTTGCGCAGGCGTACTGCGAGGTCGGCCGCGTCGGCCTTGCCGAGCCCGTCGGCGAGGATCACGAACTCGTCGCCGCCGAGCCGGGCCACGGTGTCGCCGTCGCGGACGCACTGGGACAGCCGCCGGGCGACCTCGATGAGGACCGCGTCACCCGCGTTGTGCCCGAACCGGTCGTTGATCGACTTGAAGCCGTCGAGGTCGCAGAAGAGGACCGCGAGCCCCTTGGCGCCGTCGTCGCGGTCCCCCTCGGGGGCGACGGTGTGCACATGGTGGTCGAAGGTGTCGTACGCCTGCGCGCCGCCCTGCCGGAAGTCGAAGCCCTGGCCGGCCGCGTCGAAGGCGGGGTGGCCGAAGGCCGCGTCGACCGGCTCCAGGGCGCCGGAGTGGGTGGGGCGCTGACAGAGCCGGGAGGAGAGCCGCGCGCGCAGCTCGGCGGAGTTCGGCAGGCCGGTCAGGGAGTCGTGGGAGGCGCGGTGGGCGAGCTGCATCTCACGCTGCTTGCGTTCCGCGATGTCCTCGACGTGGGTGAGCAGGAAGCGCGGACCGTCGGCGGCGTCGGCGACCACCGAGTTGCGCAGAGAGACCCACAGGTAGGTGCCGTCCCGGCGACACAGGCGGAGCTCCGCGCGGCCGCCCTCCGCCGAGGTGCGCAGCAGGGTGCCTATGTCCTCGGGGTGGACGAGGTCGGAGAAGGAGTAGCGGCGCATCGCGGAGGCGGGGCGGCCCAGCAGGCGGCACAGGGCGTCGTTGGTGCGCAGGATCCGGCCGTGCTGGTCGCCGCCCATCTCGGCGATGGCCATGCCGGAGGGGGCGTACTCGAAGGCCTGCCGGAAGCTCTCCTCGCTGGCCCGCAGAGCCTGCTGCTCCCTTTCGAGCCTGACCAGTGCCCGCTGCATATTCGCACGTAGACGCGCGTTGCTGATCGCGATGGCGGCCTGGAAGGCGTACATCTGGAGCGCTTCTCGACCCCAGGCGCCGGGCCTGCGGCCGTTGCGCGGCCGGTCCACGGAGAGCACGCCGATCAGCTCGCCGCACTGGCCGCCCGACACGCTCGGTGTGTACATGGGCGCGAAGAGCCGGTCGGAGGGGTGCCACTCGTCCTCGAAGCGGGGCGCGGGCCCGTCGGTGTACCACTGCGGGACGTCGTCGTCGTCGAGGACCCAGCCCTCGGTGTGCGGGATGAAGACCAGGTCGCCCCAGGTCTCGCCCATGCTCAGGCGGCGCTCCCAGGACTCGCGGGAGCCGGTCCGGCCGGTGATCAGTGCCTCGGCGGCCTGGTTGCCGGAGAGGGCGGCGACCACGAGGTCGCCGTCTGGGCGCACGAGGTTGACGCACGCCAGCTCGTAACCGAGTGCGGTGACCACGCCGTTCGCGACGGTCTGCAATGTGTCGGCCAGGCTACGGGCCGTGTTCATGTCGGCCATGACCTGGTGCAGTTGTCGCAGGGACGCCAGACGGACGTAGGGCTCCGACTCGGTCTCCATTGCTTGTCCTCCCCCCGAGACCTCGCAGCGAATCAAGGGTCATCTGTCCAGCCACTGAATCACAGCGCGCTGCCCGCTCGGTACACAGGGTCAACAATTGGCACCTCTTGTGACTCAAGTCACAGCGAAAGGTGAGCAATTGAGCGGGGTTTCTGCGTTTTTCCTGTGCACTTACTGAGCACAAACTTTGGCTCTTTGTGGAGTCGCTGGTGGGCGCTCCGCCGGGAGACCTAGGTCCGGTCTCGGGCGAAGGCCCGATGCACGGCACGCGGCGCCGACATTAGCGTTTCCGGCGTGTCGAACTCCTCCGCCCCCGCCGCCCCGATGATCCCCTCGCCCGCCTCCGGGCATGCTGTGGGGGTGAGCAACGACGAGTTCCGCGCGGCCATGTCCCGGCTCGCCGCGGGTGTGGTCCTGGTGACCGCGTTCGAGCCCCCGCTCGACGCCGACGGCCCCGGCGGCGAGGACGTCGGCATGACCGCCACGGCCTTCCTGTCGGTCTCCCTCGATCCGCCTCTGGTGCTGGTCAGCCTGCGTACCGGCTCCCGGATGGACGACCTGCTGGACGAGCAGCCGCACTGGGCGGTCTCCGTCCTGTCCGAGAGCCAGCGGCACATCGCCGGCCGCTTCGCCATGAAGGGCCGCATCAGCGACCGCCTCCTGTTCGAGGACATCCCGTACGTGCGCGGCACGGCGACCGGCGCCGCACTGGTGGGCGGCGCCCTCGCCACCCTGGAGTGCCGCACCGAGCAACGCGTCCAGGCCGGCGACCACACCCTGGTGATCGGCCGCGTCCTGACGGCAGACGTGCCGAGTGCGGACGGTGGGCCCCTTGCCTATTTCCGGGGCAGGTACCGGCAGTTGGGATGAATTCCGTTGGCGGCGCACGCATGCTCCCGCCTAAGGTCCCCGGATGACATTCGCACCACGCCTCGAAGAAGTCACACCCGGGAATTTCGAAACCGCGACCGCGATACGCGTTCACCCCGACCAGGAATTCGCGGTCTCCCCCGTCATGCAGTCCCTCGCCGAGGCCTACGTCCATCCTCCAGGCGTGGCCTGGCCGCGCCTGATCGTCGACGGCGACCGCACGGTCGGCTTCCTCATGGCCTTCCTCGACATCGACTGGCGCGCCGACGGCGGCAGCCTGCGCCGTTCCGGCCTGTGGCGGCTGAACATCGCGGCCGACGCGCAGGGCCGGGGCTACGGCCGGTTCGCCGTCGAGTCCGTCGCGGCGGAGCTGCGCCGCCGGGGCACGAAGGAGCTGTACGTGACCTGGCACGAGGGCGAGAAGGGTCCGGCGGAGTTCTACCTCAGGCTCGGTTTCCGCAGGACCGGTGAGCTGAGCGGGGACGAGACGGTGGGGGTCCTGGACGTCGCGTAGGCCGTGTACGAACGCGAAGCGTTTGAGGGGCGCGGAGCCGTATCAAGTGCGGCTCCGCCGCGTGGGCGCGACCAGCCACGACGGGCCCGCAGCCGACCGACGACCCGTTACCCCCAGTCCCGTCCCGACCGCCCCCGCTTCGTGTCCGACCGAGCCTTCTTCTCCCGCAGCCGCCGCTCGTTGATCCCCCGGGGAATCCGAGTGGGCCGCCGCGGCTTGGGCGGCGGCGCCGTCGCCTCGGCGAGCAGGGCGGCCAGCCGTACGGCCGCCGTCTCCCGGTTCCGCCACTGCGACCGGTGCTCGGAGGACCGTACGGTCACGACCCCGTCGACGAGTCGCGAGGCCAGCCTGTCGAGGGCCCGCTGCTTCCAGACGTCGGGGAGGGCCTCGGTGCGGGCGAGGTCGAAGCGGAGCTCCACCTGGGAGTCACTGGTGTTGACGTGTTGACCGCCCGGACCGGACGACCGCGAGAAACGCCACATGAGCTCGGCCTCGGGAAGGGAGACGGAGCCGCGGATGACGTGAGGACCGGACATGGGGTCCATGTTCCCGCCTCTGACCGGTCCACGTCACCCCAATATCCCCGGCCCGCCGCCCGCTTCCGCTTGGGTAAAGAAAGTAAAGAAGCAGGGAACCTTCGACACCTCTCGCGGCGTTCCTAGAGGTAGCTGTAGCTTCGTGCCCGTTACTTAACGAGGGAAGGGACTCCCAACAATGGCTGTAAGCCTGTCCAAGGGTGGCAACGTCTCGCTCACCAAGGAGGCTCCGGGCCTGACGGCCGTCACCGTGGGCCTCGGCTGGGACGTCCGCACCACCACCGGCACGGACTTCGACCTCGACGCCTCCGCGATCGCGGTCAACACGCAGGGCAAGGTCTACTCGGACGCCCACTTCGTGTTCTTCAACAACAAGCAGACCCCGGACAGCACCATCGTCCACACCGGTGACAACCGCACCGGCCAGGGCGAGGGTGACGACGAGGCTATCAACGTCAACCTGGCCGGCCTCCCGGCCGACATCGACAAGATCGTCTTCCCGGTCTCGATCTACGACGCGGAGAACCGCTCGCAGAACTTCGGCCAGGTCCGCAATGCTTACATCCGCATCGTCAACCAGGCCGGCGGCGCCGAGATCGCCCGCTACGACCTCTCCGAGGACGCGGCCACGGAGACGGCGATGGTCTTCGGCGAGCTGTACCGCAACGGCGCGGAGTGGAAGTTCCGCGCGGTGGGCCAGGGCTACGCGTCCGGCCTGGCCGGCATCGCGCAGGACTTCGGCGTGAACGTCTGACGTGTCGCTGCGCTGAGCTGAGCGGGAGCCCCTGGTCGTACCGGCCGGGGGCTCCGGCGTCAGGCCTGCGACACGAACACGGTCCAGCTGGCGGGGGTGAAGGCCAGACGGGGGCCGGTGGTGTCGTTCTTGGAGTCACGGACGTGCACCGTGCGGGGCGCCACCGCGATCTCGACGCACGAGTTGCCGTCATTGCCGCCGCTGTAACTGCTCTTGAACCACGCCAGGTCGGAGACGTCCCCGGCAGCGGACTTGCGGATCATGTTGCTCCCAGCAGTTGTTCGATGAGGATCAACGACTCCCCTGGTGAGAGAGCCTGCGCGCGGATCGTGCCATAGCGCAGTTCGAGGATGCGCAGCTGTTTCGGATCCGAGGTCGCACGACCGTCGGACCGCCCAACCGCCGTACCGTCAGGGAACTTCAGCACCTCGATCCTTCCGTCCAGACCAGAGTGCACCTCGGTGTTCAGCGGCATCACCTGAAGCACGACGTTGTGCAGCTGCCCCACCTCCATGAGGTGTTCGAGCTGCCGACGCCACACCATTGTGCCTCCGATGGGACGACGCAAGGCTGCCTCTTCCAGCACGAAGTGGATGGACGGCGCCGGATCGCGCTCGAAGACGGACTGCCGCGCAAGCCGAGCGTTGACCATGCGCTCGACATCGTCCGGCGAATACGGCGGCTGGGCGGCGGAGATCACGGCTCGCGCATGCTCAGGCGTCTGCAACAACCCGGCGACGATGTTGCACTCGTACACCCCGATCTCGACGGCCTGCCCCTCCAACTTGGCCAGCTCGCGCACCTTCTTGGGGTACCGGACCTTCTTGACGTCCTCCCAGGCCGCGGAGATGAGCCCACCGGCCCCCAGCACCTCGTCCGCTCTGTCCAGATACTCCTGCCGGGGAATCCGCTTGCCGCCCTCGATCTTGTAGACGAGGTCCTCCCCGTACCCGACCGCCTCCCCGAACTCGCCGGCCCGCATCCCCACGGCCTCCCGCCGCAGCTTCAGTTGCCGCCCGACCGTCGCGATGACCGCGACACCCCACTCGTCGTCCGGGTCGACCGTCTCGCCGTCCACGCTCATTCCGCGCCCCTCCGCCGTACGTCCCTACCGCGACGCCCTACCCGTACGGCCGCCCCGGACAGCCCGGACACGACCGGACAAGCTCCGGACAGTCACCGTACGTATCGGCGCAGTCACTGTTCACGGTACGCACCCACGGCCACGCTGAGTGACGTGAATCAAGAAACCACGGTGATCCGTAACTTCAGCGTGCCGCTGTCGGCCACTCCTCGGGGAGCCCGCCTGGCGAGACTGCTGGCGTGCGAACAACTCCGGGAGTGGGGGCTGCCGTTGGACCCGGCGGAGCACATCGTGGCGGAGCTGGCGGCGAACGCGGCGACGCACGGCAGGGTTGCGGGAAGGGACTTCCGCCTGACGCTCTACGTGGTCGGCGAGACGTTGCGCATCGAGGTCACCGACACGAGGGGAGACCGCCTCCCCCACCCTGAACTCCCGCCTCCGGACGCGGAGTCGGGCCGGGGCCTCCTGCTGGTGGCCGCCCTGTCCACCCGCTGGGGCGTCTCCCCCGGCCCCACACCGCGCAAAACGGTGTGGGCCGAGGTGACTTTCCCTCACATGACTACCTGACGTCGACGAAGTCACCCGGGGCCGTGGCCGGGGCGGTGGTGGAGGTGCCGGCGAAGGAGTAGCGGTAGTAGCCGTCGACCGTGGCCCTGGTCGTGGTCTTCAGGACGCCCGTGCTGTTGGTCCTGATCGTCTTGAGGGTGGTGTAGGTGTTGCTGCCCTTCTTGCGGAACTGGAGCTTCACGGGCTGCGAGACATAGCCCGCGTACTTGCCCGTCGACCAGTTCGCGCGGGCGAGCTTGCCCGTGACGGTGATGGTCCTGCCCTTCTTGACCGGCTCGGGAGTCGCGTCGGCGGTCAGCGTGGCGGCCTTCTTGATGGACGCGGTGGTGACGTCGTCGTTGTAACTGGCGTTCGCGTAGAGGTCCCAGGCGCCCAGGAACAGCTTCCAGGTCCCGGCGACGCCGTTGTTCTTCATGTCGGTGGCCGGGTGGATGTTGAAGACGGCCTTGCACTTGTAGACGCCCTGGGTGGCCGTCTCCGTGCAGTCGGGGTCGTCGTCCGTCCCGAGGCCACCGGTGATGCCCTCCGTGGTCGAGCTGTCGGTGCCCTGCCACAGGAAGGCCTCGGTGAGCGCGACACCGTTCTGGTCGGTCGCGGTGTACGTGACGACGACGGACTTCGTGCCGCTGGTGCCGAGCACGATGTCCTTGCCACCGTTGACGACCGCGTTCGAGAACTTGGTGTTGCCCAGCGAGTCGTTCGGGCGCACGGTCCTGTAACCGTCGGAGGCGAAGGAGCCGATCTTCGTCGACGCACTCGTTCGCTCCGCCGCCTGAGCGGCGACCGGAACGGCGAGCGCGGACAGCACGACAGCTCCGGAGACAACGGTCGTGACCGCAACGCGTATGTGCATGAATCCCCCCACGGGAACCTGAGAGGCCCGCCGAAGTCTCCCTCCGTGCGGGCCTGTTGATCTCCGCATCCTAGGAACACGCGTCGGCCGAAGTGAAGATTTTTTGTGCAATAAGTGCGTAATCACCGGCACCTGGGGATCCGGTCTCCGGTGTCGCGGGCGCTCTTTCCAAAGGACCTCGGGAGAAAGAAACCCAACCAAGCCCCACCCCTCCTCCCGCCGCGAAGTCGCAGCTCACCCGCCTCACTCGCCCGGGTGAACATCGCCAACTCAGCTGGATTTCGGACCGGTTGCTTGCTCTACGCTCAGCGCAACACCACCGCGGACCCGCCGCGGAAAGACAACGGCCCTCGCAGGGACTGGCATCCCGATGCGAGGGCCTAGCCACCAAGGAAGAAAAGAGCTTCCCGGTGGCGCCACCAAGGAAACGAGCCTTCCAGAGGGCTGGCCCTGTACATCCAGTCCCTCCCCACCGGCGCCGCCGTGGACATCAAGACCCTCGCGTCCCGCTTTCCCGAAGGCCGGGACCGTATCGCCGCCGCCCTGCGGGAGCTGGAGACCCACGGCTACCTGCGCCGCGCCAACCCCCGCCTGCTCCTGTCGGCCACGGACACGGGACACCTGGCCCCCGGGGTAGCCGCCACCCCTGCCCCCGTACCGCCCTCCGGCGCCACCCCCGGGAACCCGCCACCCCGTCCAAACCTGCGACACCTGCGACCGCGCCTTCCGCGCTCCCGAACCGGGCCGCTGCCGCGACTGCCGAGGCGACCTCCCGAGGGCCGCCTAGCATGGACGTGACGATCCTGGCCCCTGGGCACAGACGACGAGGAGCGAGCGCCATGACCATCGCACCGGACGACGCGCGGCGGAGCGGCTCCCACGTCTACCGGGCCATGCGAGATCTCGTTCAGTCCATGGACGACACCGACACCATCCCGGGCAAGTTCGAGATCACCCAGGAAGGGATCGTCCACGACATGATGTCGCCCATCGGGCCGCACGAGCTCACTGTGCTGCGTCTCAGGAAGCGCCTGGAGAAGGTGATGCCGGAAGAAATCGTGGCGCACACGGGTGAGCCGGATGTGGAGTGTCAGTCCGAAGGCATCATGCGGCGTCCCGACGTGATGGTGATCGCCGAGGCCGACATGGAGACCGAAGGGACCTTCGATCCTCATACGATCTGCGCCGCCATCGAGGTCGTCTCCCGTTCGAACCCGGACAATGACTGGGTGAGCAAGGTCCGCGACTACCCCCTCATCGGCCTCCCGATCTACGCGATCTTCGACCCCCGCACCGCCACCGGCGCCGTCCTCACCGACATCCACCCCACCCCCGAGGGCCCCCGCTACGCCACCCGCAAGGACTTCGTCTACGGCGAGGACGTCACCATCGGCGACTGGACCATCTCCACGGACGACCTGCCGAGGTACCAGGACTAGCTTCAGCCCCGGAAGATCCGGTCCAGGTGGTACCGGAGCACGGCCTGGGCGGAGTCGGCGTCGCGTTGGCCCACCAGGACGCTGGTGCCGAGGCCCGCGGACATGGCCAGCAGGCCGACCGCCTCGGCGTGGGTGTCCGTACCGGCCCGGAGCAGCCCGGTGTCCGCCGCCTGCCGCAGCAGCCCCGCGAGTGTGGTCTCGGCGGTGTCGGGGTCCTTGATGAACGGCTGGGCCGCGAGGGCCTCGTCGGTGACCGAGAGGACGGCGTACGAGGTGTAGAGATGGTGGAACAGGCGGCTCTCCTCGTCGACCGGCAGCGCCGCCATCAGCAGCGCCTCGATCACCGCCCGCGGCCCGGGGTCGTCACCGGCGGCGCGGACCCGGGCGGTCACCCGTTCCCCGAACCTGTCCGCCAGGTGCCGCAGTCCGAACAGGAGCAGCTTCTCCTTGGACTCGAAGTAGTACTGCACCAGCCGCAGGGAGACGCCCGCCTCGGCCGCCACGTCCCGCATCCCCACCGCGTGCAGCCCCTGCCGCCCGGCGGCCCGGACCAGGGCCCGCGCGATCTCGGTGCGCCGCTCCGCGTGATCCACGCGCTTGGGCATGGTTCGACCTCTCCGCTCCTGGTCCGCTTCCGGGACTCTGCCGCCGATTTTGATGATACAGCCGTACCACGTTCGTGGTACGTTCGTATCACAAAGATCGACTGCCCAGGAGGTGGCCGTGCCCGAGCCCACAACCGCCCGTTCCCAGCCCGATGTCGGCCGCTACGTCAGCGATGCCTGGCGCGACCGCTACTTCGCCGCCTGCGACGCGGTCCACGCACTGGGCGCGCCCGCCTCCGCGGAGCTGGACGTGGAGACGTCCTTCGGGACCACGCACGTCTACCGCTACGACCCCGAGGACCCGGCCGCCCGCGAGCGCACCCCCGTCGTCCTCGTCCACGGCGCCGGCTCCTGCTCCGCCATGTGGTACCCGAACACCCCCGCCCTCAGCGCCGAACGGCCCGTCTACGCCATCGACACCCCGGGCGACCCGGGCCGCAGCGTGCAGCGCGCTCCCCTCCACGAGCCCGGGCGGGCCGCGCAGTGGCTGAACGAGACACTCGCCGGCCTGGAGCTCGACCAGGTGCACCTCGTCGGCACGTCGTACGGCGGCTGGCTCGTCCTGAATCAGGCGCACCGCGCACCGGAACGCCTCGCGTCGGTCACGCTGCTCGACCCCGGGGGCCTGGAGAAGGTGGGACTGCGTTTCTTCGTATGGATCTTCGCGAGCCTGTTCGCCACCTTCGCCCCCAAGGCGCTGCGGCCGCGTCTCGCGTCCTGGCTGGAGCAACCCGTACTCGTCGTCCCGGAACTGCGCACCATGATCCGCACCGCGGTCCGCGCCTACCGCATCCGCCGCCCGGTGCCGCAGCCGCTCACCGAGGCCGAACTGGGCACGATCCGCACGCCGCTGTACCTGGTGCTCGGCAGGCGCAGCCTCCTGGTCCACCCCGACCGGCAGGTCGAACGCGTACCCAGGCTGGTCCCCGGCGCCAGGGCCGAGATCATCTCCCGGACCGGCCACGGCCCGCAGATCGACCACGCGGAACTGACCAACCGGAAGATGCTCGACTTCATGGACGCCACGGAGATCGGCCGGCCGGCAACACACTGAACGCCGGTGACGAAACTGAGTCCAGTTCCCGGAAGAGTCGTGAAGAAACCAGGCAGATTAGCTGTATGTTCTTCGAATCGCCGGGCAACAGGATCGGCGGAGGTTGATAACTATGGTTCCCCTGCTTGTCGTTCTGCTTCTGGCCCTGCTTCTCTTCGGTGCTGGATTCGCCCTGAAGGCCCTGTGGTGGCTCGCCGTCATCGTGCTGGTCGTCTGGCTGCTCGGCTTCGTGCTGCGCAGCGCGGACGCGGGCGGTCGTAAGGGCCGCTGGTATCGCTGGTAGGCAGTCACAGGGAAGCAGCAGCCGGTTTGTGGGGCCCCGGGCACGTTCGTTCCCGGGGCCCCAGGCATGTCTCAGGCGCCGGCCGCACCCGCCTGACAGCAGGCGGCAACTACCGTGCCCGTATGCGCCTCAGCCCCCTCGCCCTCACGCGGGACCGTGACATCCCGGCCCCTCTCCTCACCGAGCTCACCGCCCTCTACTCCGCCAACCGGGAGTTCCACGCCCTCAGCGGTGACTTTCCGGATCCCGACGACATCCGCCCGGAGCAGGTGGCCGCCGCACTGGCCGACGAGTTGGCGCAGCCGGACGCGGAGGTGCTGCTCGCGCGCAGTGAGGGGCACCTCGTCGGGGTCGTGGTCACCCTCGGCCGCCACCCCGACCCGGCCGACCCGGACCCCTGGATCGGCCTGCTGATGGTCGACGCCTCACTGCACCGGCAGGGCCACGGGCGGGCGATGGCGGAACTCGTCGAGGACCGCTTCCGTGCGGAGGGCCGTACCGCCGTACGCCTCGCCGTCCTCGACGGCAACGACCGCGCCCTCGCCTTCTGGACGGCCCTCGGCTACGAGGTGATCGACCACCGGGCCGACCGCGAGCGGGGCCGGCCCTGCGCGGTGCTGCGGAAGGAGCTGCCGGGCGGGAGCCGCGGCTGAGGGCGGTGAGCAGCGTAGGTACGGCCTCAGCCCTCAGGACCGGGGCTTCGGGCCTCAGGCCTCAGGGCCGGGGCTTCGAGCCTCAGGGCCGGGGCTTCGAGCCTCAGGACCCGGGCTTCGCGGGCTTGCCCTCGCCGTACAGCCAGTCGTCCCAGATCGAGGTGAAGTCCTTGTCCGGGGCCTGCTTCTCGACGTACGCCGTGAAGTCGGCGGTGTCCGCGGTGCCGTGCCGGTGGACCGTCGCCCAGCCCCGCAGGATGCGGGCGAAGACGGTGTCGCCGACCGTCTGCCGGATCCGGTGCAGGACCATCGCGCCGCGCACGTAGACCGGGCTGCCGGAGATGTGCGCGGCGCTCGACGGCTTGGCGGGCGGGAAGGCCCAGACGTCGTCGTCCGCGCCGCGGGCGTACACCTCGTCGAAGATCTGCTGCGCGCTTCTCCCGCCGTGCTTCTCCTCCCACAGCCACTCGCCGTAGGTCGCGAAGCCCTCGTTGAGCCACATGTCCTGCCAGCTCCGCGGGGACACCGAGTCGCCGTACCACTGGTGGGCCAGTTCGTGGACGAGGGTCGGGGTGTCGGGCGGGCCGGGGAAGAAGGGGCGGTTCTGGGTCTCCAGGGCGTACCCCGCGGAGCCCCGGGGGCCGACGATCACCCCCGCGGAGGAGAAGGGATACGGCCCGAAGGTGTCCTCCTCCCACCGCAGCACCTCCGGGATACGCGCCAGCACCTTCCGGCTCGCGGCCACCTCCGTCCGGTCGACGGCCGTGTACAGGGGCAGGCCGGAGGGGGTCGTGGAGCGCTGGATGTCGTAGTGGCCGATCGCGAGGGTGGCGAGGTAGCTCGCCATGGGCTCGGCGGTGTGCCAGGTGGATGTCGTACGGCCGTCCGCGGTCCGCTGTGCCGTCAACTCGCCGTTGGAGACGGCCTGGAGACCCTGGGGGACGGTGATCGTGAGGTCGTAGGACGCCTTGTCGGAGGGGTGGTTGTTGCCGGGGAACCAGGCCATCGAGCCGGTGGGTTCGCCGAGGGCCACCGCGCCGTCGCCGTTGGGCAGCCAGCCCTCCTCGGAGCCGTCCGGGTCGGTGATCGTCTTCGGGATGCCGGAGTAGCGGACGGTCACCCGGAAGGCGTGGCCCTCGTCGAGGTCGTGGTGCGGCCGTACGGTCAGCTCCTGGCCGGCGCGGTTCCAGCGGGCCCCGTCGCCGTCGACGGTGACCTTCTCGACGTCCAGGCCGTCGAGGTCGAGGTCGAAGGCGGTGAGGTCCTGGGTGGCGCGGGCGGTGACGGTCGCGGTGCCGGAGAGCCGCTCGGTGTGCGGGTCGTAGGCGAGGTCGAGGCCGTAGTGGGAGACGTCGTAGCCGCCGTTGCCCGTCTTCGGGAAGTACGGGTCGCGCAGGCCGGAGCCGCCGGGGGTGCCGTGCACCCCGCCGTCGCACCCGGTCAGCAGGCACGCGGTCAGGGCGCCCACGAGAAACCTGGCGAGGGGAGAGAGGGAGGGGAGGGGGGAGAGGGAGGAGAGGGGAGCGAACAGCGCGGAACGGGGCACGCGGCGATCCTACGAGCCCCCCGTGACACCATCACGTACGTGCTCGACATCGGCTACGCCCTCTCCAACCGCTTCCCGGACCCCCCGCAGACCGACTACCGGCGCGCGGACGTGCACGCGCTGCGGCACGACCTGTTCTGCGGGGACGTCTATCTCGCGGACACCAAGGAGGACCGGGAGCTGTCCACAGCCTGGGGATGGGTGCCGGTGCTCGACTTCGCGTGGGCGCTGTGCGACATCGCCGAGCGCCTCGACCGCGACCCGGCCGGCTCCCGCGCCTCCCGCCCCCAGCACGCGGAACTCGACTTCACCGAGTCCACGGACCGCATGCTTTTCGAGCGCCGGTTCGGCTGGGTGGACGTCGAGGCCGACTGGATGCGGGCCGAGGAGCCCCCGCTCACCTTCTCCCACGCCGAACTCCGCCGCGAGGCACGTGACTTCCTGCACGACCTGATCGCCGACCTGATCGACCTCCACGAGGACCTGGGCGAGAACCCGGCGATCTGGACCCTCCAGGCCCGCTTCCCACGGGTGAAGTGAGCAGGAGCAGCTCCCGGCGCTCCTGGCCATGGACCACCGGCAGCCCTCGATACTCCTCGCCACGGACCACCGGCAGCTCCCGGCGCTCCTCGCCATGGCCCACCGCCGACCGCCCGTTCCCGCGCCGCTTCCAGGGGCCCCTACTCCACCCGGATCCCCACCTCCGCCGCCAGCACCGGTGCCAGGTCCAGGAGTTGGGACGGGCTGATCACCGCCCCGGCCAGGCGGCCCACCCCGCGCGCGATCTCCAGTGACACGGCGCCGCGCAGGTCGACGTCCTTGAGGGTCGCCGCCGTGAGGTCCACGCCCTTGAGCGCGCAGTCCACGAACTCCACGCGCTCCAGCCGCGCGCCCCCGAAGTCCGGCTCCACCAGCACACAGCCCTCGAAGACGACGTCCCGCAGGACGGCCGTCCGCAGGTTCAGGTAGTCGATCTTGCCGCCGCGGATCACGACCCGCTCCAGAGCCGCCCCGTGCAACTGCACTCCGCCCAGACGGGCGTCGACCAGCTCGACGTCCCGGAGGGTCGACTCGGCGAGATCGGTGCCGACACCCCGGACCCCGGTGAGAACCGAGTCCAGGAAGCGGGCGTGGTGCAGCCGGGTCTCGTCCAGCGCGCACCCTCTCAGCGCGCAGTCCATGAAACGGGCCCCCGCCCCGTCCTGGCCCGCGAAGTCCGTCTCCGGGAACTCCAGCCCGTCGTAGTCCCCGTCCGGCTCCAGCTCCCCTCCCCCGAACGGCTCCAGCGGCGGCAACCGCACCTCCGGCCGCCGCGCCCCCTTCACCCTGCCCGCACCAGTCCCTCGGCTCACCATGCCCCCATCCTGCACCCCGCCACTGACAACCTCCCTGACCTGCAACAACAGCCCAACAACAGCCCTCATGTCACATTCCGACGCCCTCCGACAGTCATAGGGACGAGAGAGACACGAGACAACGGGCTCCGAACCCGAGAAGAAGTCGGAGGTGTCCACCAGCGCGCTGGCCGCCGTGGCCCTGGCACTCGGCCGCACCGCCCTTGACCTCAAGCATGCTTGAGGTCGAAGAGTGGGCCCCTGAGGACGGACCGACAGGACGACAGAGGAGCTCTTCCCATGCACGCCATCCGCCTGCACAGCTTCGGACCCGCCGAGAACCTCACCTACGAGACCGTCGACGACCCGGCACCGGGCCCCGGCCAGGTCCGCATCGCCGTACGCGCCGCAGGCGTCCACCTCCTGGACACCGCCCTGCGCGAAGGGCACCAGGGACCGTTGCCCGAGCCGCCCGCGCTGCCCACCGTTCCCGGCCGCGAGGTCGCCGGGATCGTCGAGGCGCTGGGGGACGGCGTCGCCGGGCTGTGGCTCGGCAAGCGCGTGGTAGCCCACCTCGGCTTCGCCCCCGGCGGCTACGCCGAACTCGCCGTCACCGACGTGGACCGCGTCCACGAGATCCCCGTCGGCCTCGACTTCGCCCAGGCCGTCGCCATGATCGGCACGGGCCGTACCGCGATGGGAATCGTGCAGTTCGCCGCACTCGGCCCGGACTCCGTGGTCGTGATCCCGGCGGCGGCCGGAGGCATCGGCACGCTGCTCGTGCAGTACGCGAAGAACGCCGGGGCCACCGTGGTCGGCCTCGCGGGCGGCCCGCGCAAGGCGGCCCTGGTCGCGGAGAACGGCGCCGACCTCGCCGTCGACTACACGGACTCCGCATGGGCCGGCAAGGTCCGCGCCTTCCTCGGCGGCCGGCCCGCCACGGTCGTCCTCGACGGGGTGGGCGGGGACATCGCCCGTGCATCCGTTCGCCTCCTCGGCCCCGAAGGACAGCACATCGTCTTCGGCTGGTCCGGCGAAGGCATCCACGACGGCAGCCCCTACCTCATCAAAGGCGTCTCCGAACAGGTCCTCGGCCCCGCGATGCTGCGCAAGGCCGGACCCGACCCGCTCCGCACCCTCGAACTCCGCGCCCTCACCGAAGCCGGGGCGGGCCGGCTCAGGCCAGCCGTGCAGCGCTTCCCGCTCGCCGAGGCGGCCGCCGCGCACCGCGCGCTGGAGACCCGCGGCACAACAGGAAAGGTGGTCCTCGAGCCATGACACGCCCAGATGCGTCCCGTACCGATCCATGGTCTTCTGGCCAGGTGACTGTCACCCGGACAGGTGAAGATCCACGCCGTTGGTGGGGCCTGGTGGTCATCGCCCTCGCGCAGCTGATGGTCGTCCTCGACGCGACCATCGTGAACATCGCCCTGCCCTCCGCACAGCAGGACCTGGGCATGTCCGACGCCAACCGGCAGTGGGTGATCACCGCCTACACCCTCGCCTTCGGCGGTCTGCTCCTGCTCGGCGGGCGCATCGCCGACCTGGTGGGCCGCAAGCGCACCTTCATGATCGGCCTGGTCGGCTTCGCCGCCGCCTCCGCACTCGGCGGCGCCGCCACCGGCTCCGGCATGCTCTTCGCCGCCCGCGCCCTCCAGGGCGTCTTCGCAGCCGTCCTCGCCCCCTCCGCGCTGTCCCTGCTCACGACGACCTTCACCGACCCGAAGGAACGCGGAAAGGCCTTCGGGATCTACGGCGCCCTCGCGGGCTCGGGTTCCGCGATCGGGTTCATCGTGGGCGGCCTGCTCACCGAGTACCTGAACTGGCGCTGGTGCCTGTACGTCAACGTACCCATCGCGGTGATCGCCTTCTTCGGCGCCCTCGTCCTCCTCCACGACCGCCCCGGCCACGCAGGCGCCCGCCTCGACGTGCCCGGCGTGCTGCTGGGCTGCGGCGGCCTGGTCGCGATCGTCTACGGCTTCAGCGAGGCCCAGCCGCGGGGCTGGAGCGACCCGCTGGTGCTCACCCTGCTCTTCGGGGGCGTCGTCCTCCTCACGGCCTTCGTGTGGTGGCAGTCCCGGGCCCCGATGCCCCTCCTCCCGCTGCACATCGTCAAGGACCGCAACCGCGCGGGCTGCTTCCTGACCATGGGGCTCGCCGTCATCGGGATGTTCGGCCTGTTCCTGTTCATGACCTACTACCTCCAGGTCGTGCTGGCCTACTCCCCCGTCCGCACCGGGCTCGCCTTCCTGCCCATGACCGCCGCGATCATCGTCGGCTCCACCCAGATCTCCGCCCGGCTCATGAACCGGGTCGCACCGCGCATGCTCATGGTGCCCGGCATGGTCCTCGCGGCGAGCGGCATGGTGATCCTCACGCAGATGACGGTGGACAGCTCCTACACCACCGAGATCCTGCCCGCGCTCCTCCTGATGGGCCTGGGCATGGGCCTCACCTTCATGCCGGTGTTCTCCACCGCCACGGCGGGGGTCGCCCCGCAGGACTCCGGGGTCACCTCGGCGACCGTCAACACCTCGCAGCAGGTGGGCGGTTCGATCGGTACGGCCCTGCTCAACACGATCGCCACCACCAGCAGCACGGCGTACATCACCGCGCACCTCGCCAACCCCGCGCAGAAGGCCCTCGTCGTCAAGGAGGGCGTGGTGCACGGCTACACGGTGGCCATCTGGTGGGCCGCCGGCATCATGCTCCTGGCCGGCCTCATCGCAGGCCTGATGGTCACGGCGAAGCCGCCGCGACACCAGGCGCCCGCAGCCGACGCTCCCGCCCGGACCGCCACGGCCTGACCCCAGGCCCGGCTCCCAAGACCACACCCTCGCTTGACGAAAGACACAGAGGCAACCCCCGCAACCGCCGCTCAGAACAGGTCAGCACTGCCCAGGCTGCGGGCCCTGGTCATGAAACGGTTGAAGGCCACGTACGCCCCCAGCAGCCATCCCGCGCCGCACAGCAGAGCGAGTCCGGCTGCACCCAAGACCTGGGAAGCCCCGGCACCGTCCGACACCAGCCTGATGGCGTGCAGGCTGTGCGTCAGCGGGAGGATGTCGGCCACCGCCTGCACCGGCACCGGCCATTGACTCACGGGAATGTTGACTCCGCACAGGATCATCATCAGCAGGTAGGCGACGTTGGAGACGATGTTGCGGAGACCGCTGGCGTTCAGCACGAAAGCCGCCAGGAACAGCCCGAAGCAATAGGTGGTCAGCGCGGTGAGCGGCACCAGCACCATCAGCGCGGGCACTTGGCCGGGATGCCAGGAGACGCCGAACAGCGGGGCCAGGAACAGGAGCGCGATCAGCGACGTGCCGCTGCCGCTGATCGGCCACTGTAGGCTGCGGCCGAAGAACACCCACACCGGACGGGCCGGGACCGCGCACAGCAGCACCAGGGTGCCTGACAGCCGCTCCCAGGTGGTGGATGCGACCACGGACATGCACTCCACGGCGCACGTCATGACGCTGTTGCCCACCGCGATGTACGCGGTGTGCTCCTCGCTGCCCGCGGTGCGGGCTAGCAAGGTGAAGAACGTGACCTGGGCGAGCATCCGTCCGAGCCAGCCGAAGACCCACACCTTCCAGGTGTAGACGGCCCGCATATCGGCGAAGGCGTTGGCCGCACTGTGCCGGACGACGCGGGCCGCCTGGACGGCGGGCCGCAGAGCGGGGGGAACGGGAGCGAGCGCGGTGAAGCGCACACGGGCACCTTTCACGTCTGAGAGAGCGTTCCGGCGCGCCGGACTCGCATGATGACGCGGTGGAACAGGACCATGCCCGTCCCGTAGCCGACGGCGCCGAGCGCGATCACGGCGAGCAGCCGCAGCGCGGGCTGATGGACTGGCGGCGCGGCCAGGCTGTCGCGCAGGAGGTTCGCACACCAGGACAGGAAGACGGCATGGGAGGCCGGCTGGATCCAGTGCGGCAATGAGGAGGCCGGGACGAGGACCCCACCCAGGAGGTAGAACGGAAAGCTGAGCGTGTTCTGCACGGTGCGCGCCGAGGGGGTGAGCACGAAGAGCGGGGCGAGCAATGCCGTGGTCCCCGCAGTGGCGGCCACGGTGGCGAGCAGACAACCCGTCAGGACGAAGGGGTGCGGGACGGGCAGCCAGCGCCCGAAGAGCAGGCCGGCGATCAGCCAGGACTCGGCGAAGGCCACCAGCCCCACGACGACCACCGAGCACATCCGCCCGAGGAACGTCAGCTCCATCGGGGCCGGGGCGGCGATCTGACCCTCCAGAGTGCCCAGTTCCCGGTCCTCGGTCAGCGCCGAACCGGCGATGGACAGCGCCAGCGTCCACAGCGACATGAGCGTGGGCGCGGCCACCGCGAAACTGGTGAGGTCTGCGGCCCCGGTGTACTTGTTGATGGCAAGGAAGACCACTGTCAACAGGGGTGCGGTGGCGCAGACGTGGAAGGTGTCCGGTGAACGGCGGGCCAGCTGCAACTGGAACACGAAGCCGTTCCAGAACAGCTTCATGATCGAACCGCCATCCCCCGGTTGCCGATCAGGCCGAGGTAGACCTCTTCCAAGGTGGGCGGGGCAGTGCTGATCCGGGTGACCCCGGCGTCCACCAGCAGCCGCAGCGCCTGCTCCGTGCCCGATTCGGCGTTCGGAATGACGCGCACCCTGCCGTTGTCGGACGCGTCCACCGATGTGATGCCGGGCAGTTTCCGCAACGCCAGGACCGTCGCGTCCGGGACGCCGACGGCCTCGATCCGGTCACCGCGTGCCAGGAGCGAACCCACCTCGGTGACCGACTCGGTAACGATGGCCTGTCCATGATCGGCGAACGTGACGCGGTCGCACAGCGCCTCCGCCTCCTGCATGTCGTGGGTGGTCAGCAAAACGGTGCGTTCCTCGGCCCGCAGCTGCTCGATCAGCTCCCGGAAAGCGAGGGCGGCCACCGGGTCCATGCCGATGGTCGGCTCGTCGAGGATCAGCACCGACGGGTCATGGACCAGTCCGCGGGCGATGTGCAGCCGCTGCTTCATGCCGCGGGACATGGTGTCGACCCGGTCGTGGGCCCGATCGCCCAGTCCCATGCGGGCGATCAGCATATCGACGCGGCTGTGCAGGTCCCGGCCGCTGAGCCCGTACAGCGCCGCCCAGAAGCACAGGTTCTGCCTGGCCGTCAGTCGGCCGTACAGCCCTCGCTCGCCGCCGAAAACGATCCCGATGGACCGGCGAACCGCGCCGGCCTCGGCCAGAACATCATGCCCCAGCACCTCCGCGGTGCCTCTGGTCGGCAGCAGAACCGTGCACAGAATGCGGCACAGCGTCGTCTTGCCCGCTCCGTTCGGGCCCAACAAGCCGTGTATCTCGCCGCGTTCGACGGTCAGGTCGAAGTCGTCGAGCGCGAGGTGCGGATGGCCGTCGGAGCCCTTCCGGGCAGGGTAAGAGCGCGTCAGACCGCGCGCCCGTACAGCGGTCACCGCCCGGTGTCCTCACGATGCGCGAAGGTGCCCGCGGCCTCGGCCGGCTCACCCAGGGCAAGCCACCACAACACATGGTCGGGACACCAGCCCTGAGACCTCAGAGCGGCGACGACTTGCTCGCCGGGGTCGACCTCGCCGGTGAGGGTATGGACGACATTGCCGATCAGGGGCAGCCGCCGGGCCACCGCATGCCGTGCGGCCGCGGCGACGAGCGCCGTGGTGGCTCTGCGCCGGTCAGCCGACGGGGCCTCCACCAGGATGTCCAACAGCTCGGCGATGGGCTCGCCGGTCACGTCGTCCTGCTCACCGCAGACCACGGTGGCGTGGCCCGCGGGTGCTCCGTCGAGCAGCACCACGAAGCTGGCCCTGCCAGGGTGATTCAGCAGGCTCTTCACCACGTCCTCCGGCGGTCGCGGGTCCTCGACGCCATGGGCGAAGGCCGCGTCGGACAGCGCCACTTCCAACCAGCTTCCGATCCGTCCCTCGTGCTCGGGTCCGGCCGGGACGACCTCGGGCAGGTCGGGTGCGTGGTCGCCGGCTTCGAAGGGTGCAGCGGCCGCGCCGTCGTAGGACAGGTAAGTGATGTAGCGGTGCCATGGCGTCGGGAGCCGGTGGTCCGACGCGACGCGGGCCACCACGGCCCGTGTGGCAGGGTCGGCCGTACGGGCGATCTGGGGCAGCTCAGCCCACCACGCACAGGAGGCCGCCAGGTCCGGATCGACGTAGGTGACGAGGTATTGGAGTTCGCTGCGAACCGGTTCCTCGTAGGAGCCCGCGACATAGGGCGACCCCGCGAACCGCCCAAGCAGCCCGGCTTCGTCGGCGCCGCGCAAGTACATGTCCAGACCAGTGCTCATGACTTCTCCGGGTAGATGGTGACCACCAAGTCGTCCAGGATGTTCGCCGCCGACGCGGCGATCTCCTCCGCGGTCACCGCGACCAGGGCGGCCTCTTCGCCCTCAACCGTCCACGACGGATCAGCCACACTGTGCCGTGCCAGCAACCGCGCGTGGGCCAAGGGGCTTTCCAGGCCGAAGCGGATCTTGCTGCGGGCCTGTTTGCGGGCTGCGAGCAGATCGTCGCGGGCCGGGCCGCCGCGGGCCATTGTGCCGAGCGCCTCGGTCACTACGTCGACGACCTCTTCGCCCTTTCCCGCGTCGGTACCGACCAGGATCCGCCAGGCGCCTGCCTCGGTGTAGCCGCGGTGCCATGCCTGGAACGAGTACGCAAGACCCCGTTCGCCCCGCAGCGTCCGGTAGAGGGGCGACGAAGGACTGCCGCCGAACAGTTCGGCGAGAACCTGGTAACTGTGGCTTCCGGGTGCGCCCGCAGCCGCGGAACGTCCCCCCACCGATACCCAGGTGAACGTATCCGGCCAGGCCGGGGAGCGATGGGCGACCCTGCCCAAGGGTTGTGGCACGGTGCGGCGGGGCGCGATGCTCTGGGGCCCACCGACGGTGGCGCCGGCCGGCAGACCGGCGGGAGCCTCGGGCGCCACGACCACGAGCGCGCCCCGGCTCGGCAGGAAGTACTCCTGGTGTCCGGCGGCGATGTCGGCGATGCCGAGCGAGCGCACCTCGTCGACGGAGCCGCCCACGGGGCGGCCCAGCGGGTGGCCGGGAAAGAGGTCGGCGAGGAAGGCGTCTTGCACGACGTCGAGGGGATCGGCGGCGGCCGCTGCCAGTTCCTGCAGCACGACTTCGAGCTCGGAGTCCACCAGATCGGCGTCGTGTTGCGGGCGCCAGATCGCGTCCTGCAACAGGGCGAGGACCTTCTCGGTGTCCTCCGCGAGGACCTGGGCGTGAAAGAGCATGTGTTCCAGGCCTGTTTCGGCGTTGGCGTTGCCGCCAAGACGCTCGACATGCTCGGAGAGGGAGCCGCCTGCGTTCACGGGGTAGGCCATCAAGAGGTGTTCGAGGCAGTGCGCGAGCCCGCCCCGGCCATCCGGGTCGTTCCGGGCGCCGTAGTCGACCGCCAGGCATATCCCGGCCGTCCTGAGCCTGTCGTCGACGACCAGATGGGTCGAAAGCTGCTCAAGCAAGTGATCACCTCGTTGGGCTACCGGTTGCATGAAAGACAGGTAGGGGCGCCCCGCTCTCAACGCGGTGACGCCCCTACCCATCAAAGGGCCATTCAGCGCGTCTTGATCTTGTCGAGGTACGGACGCAGGGTCAGACGGTGGTTACGCATGTCAGCCTCCTCTCTCTGAATCAGGGGCAGCTTCATTCGAATTGCTGGTCAATAACGAGTTACGCCGCCTTCGACCGGAACTCTGACACACGGCCATCAGGCGAATCCAGATGTTGCTCATTGCCCGCGGCTAAAGGCAACGGGAAACTCAGAGGCTTTTCCCGTAGTCGGTCCGTCCCGGTTCATCATGTGCTGGCGGGCGCTGCCAGGAGCCGTCGCGTGCAGCGGGTGGGCCGCGTCGGCCGTGACCACGGCCTGAGCACGGTGCCGACGTGGTCCATCGCGGCACCGAAGGCATCGATGTCGAGGCGGTCCGGTGATCGCAGCAACGTGGTGGGGGCGGCCGGTCCTGCCCCTGCCCCTGCTGCCCGGTGTGCCCGCACGGCACGGCTTCGACTTCCGCAGCTTTCTCCTCGAACGCGAGGTGTTCTGCTTCCTTGAGGGCCTCAAGGAAGCGCTCCAGGACTGGATCAAATCTGGAACGGCCAGGCAGGGCTACTGCTCACGCACCCCCGAAACGGCTCACTGCGGACGCACGTTTCCCATTCAATGGGCAACGGGCAAAGCGCCAACCGGCACCCGGCATCACTTGTCGACACCAATTTCCTGGGCCAGGATGTGGCCCATGAGAGAGGAACGAATGCCGGTTTCGCCGGAACTCACACTGAATATTCTCTTCGATATCTTCGACGTAGCGCCGGCCGAGGGCTTGGGACGACTCATACGTGCCGCCCGGCAGGCTCATTACACTCTCCCGTATCTCGTCCTTTCGGTCATCGAACGGGACGGCATCGCCATGGGCCCGGCCGCGGCGGGAGAACTGGCTCGCGCGCGGCGCCGAGCCCTGCACTACCGCGATGTGCTGGAGAGGCTGCCGACCGACACGGGGTTCACTGTTCTCAAGGGGCAGTCGTTGGCGTCCGCGTATCCTCCCGGGGTGCTGCGGCCACAGGGTGATATCGATCTGTTGGTGCCGGACGAGGAACAACTGTGGCGGCTGGTCGGGGAGTTGTCCGATTCGGCACCCACGGCAGTGTGGGTGACCTTGCTGGGCCAGGAGCGCCATCTGTTGGTCACGATGGTCTGGCCGCCGGAGGAACCGCTGCTGGACCCCGAGCACAGGGTCGAACTCTCCACGGCGGCCCTGATGGGTAACGCCGACGTACCTATCCGCGTCCATCCGCCCGAGGACCCCTGGCTACGAAACCTGATGTGCCTGGCCGAGGAGCGACTCCAGCGCCCCTTCCATCCGCGAGATGCCCTGGACCTGTACATGTTGGCCGGTCAGCACATCCCCGACGCCAACGACCTGGTGCGCACCGCAGCCCGTTTCCAACTGTCGGCCGAGGTGGCCGAACTGGTGAGGTACACGGCTGCCGCGCTGCCCGTCGATGGGCTCGTCACCATGCTGCCCGCCCTGGATCAGGCGGGCGACACGGAGCACGAACGGCGCCGCTCGCAAGAGGTGCCGTCCGCACCGGCGACCACGGCGGACTCGTTGGCGTCGGGGCTCCCGCTGCATGGGATCCACTTGGGGCCGCTGCCGCCCGGCGCGGCGGTGACCCGGATACGGATCCACAGGTATGGTGACGAGGCCCTCCTGCTGACCCCGGTAGGCGTGTATCTGCTGGTGAGCGAGGCGCTCGTGTCCCACGAGCGCCACGAGAGGGCCCACGCGGAACTGGCCGGGCTTTGAAGGATGGCGGCTGGTGATTTCCCCTCGGAGTCGGGGCACCACACCTCCGAGTGCCGTCAGCCGTTCCGCTCCGAGTCCACCGCACCCGATCGTTCGACCGCGAAGGCCCGGTGCACGGGATCTAAGGCAAACTTCCCGTTCCAGTACTGAAGCAGGTGTATATCGGCCAGCTCGGACAGCAACTCCTCGGCCGCCGACTGCCCGGTATCCAAGAATCTCGCGGCGTCGCGGACCGTGAACCACCCTTTGGTACTGGTTGCCAGCAGACTGAAGGCCCGCATGGCCTCGCCGGTCAGCACCTCGTACGACCCCTGCAGCAGGGAGCGCAGCGAGGTGGAGTCGTCACCGACCATGGAGAAGAACCGCAGCATCGCGGCGCTCTCCTGCCGGTGGAGGCTGTCGTAGAACTCCGGGTTCATGTGCCAGCCGGAGGCGATGCGTATGAGCAGGGGTATGTGCCCGCACGCATCGAGATATTCGGGCCGCTGGGCCAGACGGCTTTCGGGGTCAAAGGTGACCAGCAGTTCCAGGCTCTCTTCCCGAGTCATGGGCGGGACCTGAAGGCGTACAGCACCGTTTCTGGCCAGCAAGCCCGGCATACGGCTACGGCTGGTCACCACAGTCATGCAGCCGGGACTGGCCGGCAGCAGGGGACGCACCTGCTCGGGTCGAGTGGCATTGTCCAAGACGATCAGCATGCGTTTGCCGGTGAGCAAACTACGGAAGGATACGCCCAGTTGCTGTGCGTCGCTCTCCTTCAGATCGGCTCTCGTCTCGCCGAGGTCATAAAGAAAGCGGCGGAGTACCTGCTCGGCGGTGAGAGGCGAACCGCCCTGCCGGAATCCGTCCAGGTCCGCGAAGAGCGTGCCATCGTGAAACCGTTCGGCTGCGAGATGCCCCCAGTGCAGGACCATCTCGGTCTTGCCGATCCCGGCGGGTCCGTCGACCAGGACGAGCGGAGAGCCTCGGTACTGCCCATCGGAAGCTTGCGGACACATCCTGTCGAGTTGCCGAAGCAATTCGACTCGACCGACGAAATCGGCTGTGGAACGCGGGAGTTGCCGCACACAACGAGTCTTCGCCGCCTGTACCCTGCGCCGCGGCAGGCTCATAGCGATACTGATCAGACTGCCTTCCGCGCCCAGCGCGTCGTCACAGTGCCGCGCCAGATCCGCGGTCGGCAGCTTCTTTCCAGTCTCCACCCGGCTGAGGTGGCTCTTGCTGTAATTGACCAGGCGGGCGAGGTCTCCGAGAGTCAATCCCTGACTGGTCCTCAGTGCCCGCAACGTGGGGCCGAACTCCACAAGTGTGACGCTCACCTGCGCCCCCAGGCGCTTCCCATGTTCACAACTTTTTCCTCTATGTTTCGGTGTCCGGAACGTGAATGCCACGTCAAGTGTCTTTACCTGATGACGGATTGCTCTGACCCCAGCCCCGACATTAAGGCCGCTTTCGCCGCCCGAGGAGGCAGAAGAGCCCGCCGCCTGACGGTGCGACAGCTTGTGAGCAGGCGCGGCCAAAATCCATGGTCACGGTCGGGAGTCGGCATCGACTAATGAACGGTTGGCCCCACGGGTGCGGAACCGGAGCGGTATCCCGGCCGGAACTGGGGTAATTCCTCGATGCCGCCGCCGTCGAACACGTTCGCGCAACTGGCCGTGGCCGACGTCGTCGCCTTCAGCCTCTGCGCTCTCTTCGTTGGAACTCACACATGTGCCTCTCCGGGCGGGGGAGGCAGTTCCAGTGACGCCGGTCACATTTCTTCCGAGGTTGTTGCTCATGGAGGGACCTCGGGGCAGTGGAGATTGCCGTCTTCACTCACCCCGGAGGTCCTGGTGGCCCACGCTGGTGCCCGGCTGACCTTTCACGGCAGATGCCTGCTGGTGCGTCGCGTCGTCTTCGACCGACGTCCGGTCGGGCACGTCGCCAAGGAACTGGGCGTCTCCCGGCAGTGCGCCCACCGCTGGGTCACCGCTACCGGACCGAGGCCGGTCGGGACTGCACGATCGCTCCAGCCGCCCCAGCACCTGCCCCACCCGCACGCCGGCCGAGCTCGAACGCGTCCTTCAGGCCCGCCGATGCATGCGCCGGGCACCCGAGCAGATCAGTGAGGCCACCGGGGTTGCGGCCCGGACCGTGACCCGGATCCCGCTCCGCCACCACATGCCTCCCCCGGCGGCCTGCGACCCGCTCACCGGGCAGGCCATCCGCGCGGTCCGCAAGTGCGCCGCACGGTACGAACACGACCAGCCCGGCGGTCTGGTCCACGTGGACGTGAAGAAGCTCGGCAAGATCCCCGACGGCGGTGGACGGCGCCCACGGCCGCAGCGAGGACGTCCGCGGCCGAGGCATCGGCTACGACTACGTGCACGCCGCCGTGGACGACCACTCCCGCCTGGCCTACGCCGAAATCATGGCCGCCGAGAAAGGCGGCCTCACCTGCACCGCGTTCCTCACCCGGGCGGCCGCGTTCTTCGTCGGCGCCTTCCGCGACGCCTGTTAAACCCTGGGCGCGAAGCAGAAGTTCACCCGCCCCCCGGGTCCCACTGCTCATGGACCAACGGCAAGGTCGAACGCTTCAACCGCACACTGCAAGCCGAGTGGGCTTACCACCAGGTCTTTGCCAGCAACCCCGAACGCGCCGACACACTCGCAGCCTGGCTGAACTTCTACGACACTGGCCGCCGACACAGCGGACTCGGCGGCCAGCCACCGATCAGCCGTCTGTCACCAAAGTCGTGACCGGGTACACCCAGCGCACCACGAACTGGGCATCCGCGATGGTCGGGGAGTTCGCAGGCCCTGTCGCGTGCAGGGCCTCCAACCCGCTCACGCCAGGACCGCGGCGAGCTTTCTACCGACCTGAGCCGGCGAGGCGCCGCTGAAACGGTGCGACGTCCAGTGGAGACCGTAAACGGGTGGTGGATCTGGATCGGGGGTTTCGGCGGGCGTGGTCGACGTCGGGGCCCCGATCGCCGCCAAGAGCAGCAACGCCTTGAACTTCACGGCGAGTTGGTCATGAGCCTCGTCCAGGGTGCGCACACCGCGCCAAGCGGGGCCGAGTGGGACGGCGGCGCCCCGCAGGGTGGCTGTCCATGCCCCGCACAAGACGCCACCTGGACGGCTGCTGGTGCGGCTGACGGGCCGGGGACGGTCCCGGAAAGACCAACCGGGCGGGTTCAGGCCACAGTGAAGTCGGCCGCCTTGGTGTCCAGGGTCGTGGCGCCGTCCTGGTCGGTGACGAGGACGGCCACGTGCCACCGACCGCGCGGGGAGCCCTCGGCATCGGCGCGGGTGACGGCGACCTTGTAGGTGCACCGCTCGCTGTCCCCGCCCGACGGCTTGCAGACGGCCCACTCGGCACCGGCCATGTCCTTCGTCGTCAGCCCCTTCTTCGCGAAGGAGGAGTTCGCCGACCAGGCCAGCACCTTCACGTTCTTGACGCCGGAGGACGCGGTGACGTCCGTGGTGAAGGACAGCGAACCGTCGTGGTCGGCGGCCGGAGCGGTGTAGCGGGCCGCGCTGTGCGCCAGCGTCGGCGACTGGTCCCCGGCGTAGGCGAGAGCGAAGGCACCGGCACCACCGAGGATGACGACACCGGCAGCGACCGAGACAGCAATACGACGCGACATGAGAAATTCTCCCGAATCAGTTGGATCCCGTCGGCGCTCTTGGCGGCGCCGTGCGTCCCATACTGGCCGCGCGGCGCGCGCCGGGTATGAGCACGCGTACTCAACTGCGTTCTGAGTAAGGCCCGTTGCGTCCGCGCACCTGTCTGCCCCCTGTGGTCGCTCCCCCTGACAGACCTGGACCGGCAGCCGCGACGGTGCCTTCTCCAGCAGGGCCGTCGTGGAGGCGGCCAGTTCGATACGGGGCCTGGGCAGGGCGCCGATGCGGTAGTGGATGCCGGCGCTGAAAGAGATGTGCGGGTTGTCGGTGCGGGTGAGATCGAGGCGGTCCGGGTCAGGGAAGGTGGCCGGGTCATGGTTGGCAGAGCCGAAGAGCGGGGCGATCCCGGCACCGCTCGGGACGGTCGTCCCGTCGCCCCCGATGTCGTCCAGGACCCAGCGTTCGAAGAGTTGGAGGGGGTGTCGCAGCGCTCTTAGAACGGGAGAAAATCGCTGGAGCGCGGCTCGGAGAGGACGTCGGGCAGCCGAAAAGCCCGGCAGCGCGGCACGGATGCGCCGCTCGGATCGTCGGCGACGGGACGCCAGGTACCCGCCGCGAACGGGTCAGAAAGCGCGGTCCAGCCCAGATTCACCTCGAAATAGTGGGCCGCGGTGCGAACCGAGGACTTGTCGGCGTCATCGATGATCACCAGCCCACCCGGCTTGACGATCTTCCGCAGGTAGTAGAAGTCGAGAAAGACGTCGTGAAACAGGTGGCTCCCGTCGACGAAAGCCGCGTCGGCGATCAGCCCATCCGCGATGAGCCGGGGAAAAGCATCCGAAGACCGGCCCCGGAGAAGCGTGGCGATCGGGTCGAGACCGGCCGAGCAGAGCAGGTTCCACCCCACATTGGCCCACATATCTTCCTGGAATGGATCGATCAAGATGTGCCGCGGGTAGGCGTGGTCCCGAGAAACAAGAGCTTCCCCCACGGCAAGCGCCGAACTACCATAGGCAAGCCCGACCTCCACCACAGTCTCGGCCTGCTCGGCAATGATGAGGTCACGAAGAAGGTCACAGTCACGCTCGGGCAGAGTGATGTACGCAAAGTCATCGTCGAAATCCCGCGTTCGAGCAGGACCACTGCGTGCCAACTGACGCCGAACTTCTCGAACCCGAATGGCGCGGTCATCGGTCTTCATGGACAAAACTTCCTCCTGAGTCGATAGAAAGCGTTTCTATAGCTCCGCAAGATCGTCGATGGCCCGTGCTCTTCATGCGGCGCCCTGCATCGGGCGGCGGGGCCGGGTACGACGGAGTTCGCGCGAAAGCGCGGGATTGAGCGTCGGCGGGCCTCCTGCGAACGTCCTGCCGTCTACGGGCACAGGGTGCGGCGACCGACACGTACGGGTCGCGTGAGCGGCGTTCAGGACTGCGCTCAGGACAGCCACTGCGTTCACTGCTCCGCGAGACGCGCCAACGTGCGTTCCCGAACCACGGGATCGAGCATGTCGGCGTTTATATAAAAGCGCCGCGCTCCTCCGACAAGGACGCTCATGCGCCGCTTCATCGCCATAAAGGCAGCACTGTATCGGTAGAAGTCGTTGTCCAGATGAGCAAGCATGTCATCCTTCAGTCCGTAGGTGACGGGCGCGCAGGCAAAGAGGTCCAAGAAAGCCGTGAAAGGCTCCTCGTCGACCTCGTCGAAGCAAGGGGGCCGGTGCGGTTTATAGTCGATGATGCACAGGTTGCGAACCGTGGCTTCAGCGATCGCCTCATGGCCGAAGACCATATCGTGATCAAGCCGATATTCAGACGCTTCAAGGTGTTTCTCCAGCCGACCCGAAAGGATGAGCTGGTCGAAGGCCGGGCCCTTCCGGATCCGCATCGCGGACGGTACGCCGTATACGGTGGCTCCGCTTGTCAGCACATGCGTATTGCTTACGAACCGCGCGCCCGCAGCACAAGCCTGGGTAAGGAAGACGGTCTTTCCTCCTTTCTGGCGGCCGAACAGCAGCGTGGCACCCCGCGGCTGGACAAAAGCCGCAGCCTTGAGGTGCACAAGACCATGGTCGACAGCAAAGCTGGTAAGCAGACGTTTGGTGAAGTACGGCCAGAGAGTGCGCTCCAGCTCATGACCGAAAACATAGATCCGATTGCCACGCGTCACGAGGTAGGCGGGCGGACCGAAATGGTGGGTGATGTAAGAACCGCCGCGAAATTTGTCGGCGCGGTATCCCTGGTCTGCAAGGGGTTCGATCAATGCTGGATCGATCGGGTCTTGGTTCAGATCTACAAAGAAGAGCTCATATGCGCAGATCTCCTCGGGAGAGGCGAACCGAGTATAAAAGGCGTATCCGGGGAAGTCCGTGATGTTACTGGAGACGCGAATCTTGAACAGGTTGAGATCGATCACCCGAGATGATCTGATTGTGTAGTGGTGGCCAAGCGCGTCGCGCACGTCATCAGGTGCGTCCGATTCGACCGAAGCTGGAGTGATCGGCGACATCATGCTGCCCTGCCTTCCAAGAGTGCTTTTGGTCGTCCAGAATGAACGACAAGGTGAACTGACCGCCGCAATCGACCTGATGGGCGGGCATCGTCGACCAACTGGCCCGGTCAAGTGACTGGCGCGCCGACGCCGTGAAAAACGACACCGCCCTGGGCCTTGCACATGCTGGTCTTCTATCTGGTTCCTGTCGTACCTGTCGTGGCCGTTCCCCGGTCCGCCGCCAGAGATCGCGATTCGACCGACCAAGCGGATCCACTCACGTCAGGAATGACTGGTTCGACCTCCAGGTGTCGGGCGCTCAGGTGGGCTGCCACCGCCACCCGGTCCCAATGCGACCACTGCAGCCCAAACCTGTCCGCCAGAACGAGAAGCGACTGCCAGTCCTTGCTCCTGCCAGATCGCACCTGTTGGAGCAGCGCGGCCAATTCCGCGCTGTCCGGACGGCCCAACAGCTGCGCATCCAGCCTGTCCAACGCCGGCTTCCAGCACAGATGGGATGCTTCAGTGCCTGCCTCGACTTCTGTCAGGGCCGCCAGCACCTGCTCCGTAACGTCCTTACGGCTATCGAGAGCAGCGAGGAGGTGCCGCCGCTCCGACCTCTCGAAGAAGACGCCCAACTCTCTCAGGATGTCGGCGGGTTCGTCCGCGACATGAATGTATGTGAGCACCGAGGCTTGAGCCGCTCCCGCGATCCGCCTGAGGTGGTGTGCTTCCCGATCCTCAGGGCGAGTCGGCCCCTTCATCTCGCTCAGTCTGGCGGTGGCCGGTATCTCGGACTCCGTCGTGTCTCGGAGAAGGATGTACAGCGACTCCCCCGTCGGCATGATCATGTCCATCACGTCAATGCGCTCGCGGGTCGCGACGTTCAGCTGGTAACGCCACAGTTCGCGGGTGATATGGCGGTCGAACCGGAACTTGCTCCAGGCAACCGGGACAAAACTCGCGGCACGCACTGCGGCCAGCAGCCTCGCTCCGCCCCGGACGGCCACAGTGTCCGGCTTCACAATAATGGGAACGACACGATGGAGTTGATCGGCTACAGACCTTTCCGTGCCGAGGAGGGCGGTCAGATCGTCCCAGGCATCTCGGTAATAGGGGTCGCCCGCGTAAATTTCCCGCTTACGCCCCTCACGACTCAACCATTCCGGTACGACGCACGCGCTTTCGGGTTGTTCCACGCTCAATGCCCCTCATACAGCGTGCCATCGGCTGCTGTCACTGGAGCGACACCCGCCCTACCCAGCACATCGTTCGCCCACGGGTTCACGCTCTCTGGACGCTCGGCCGGCCAAGACGTCACTGCTTCGGCTTGATCAACGCCGCCGGCACACCATGCAGGGCCCACCTTGGCGACCACCCCACCCTCACCGTCCTCAGTGATTTGCTGCGCACTCGCCGCCGGGACCCGGTCAACGGGCGAAAGCCGGCGCGCGGACAGCGAGTAGCGCACTACCCCGGCCGCGGGCAGCAAGGGCGGAAACCCGTCGGCGGGATCCGTATTCAGCAACTCGAACAGCATTGGAACAGTGCTACTAGCAGACGAAACTGGTGTTTCGGCAGTGGGCAACGTCATGAGTCAACTGTGATAGCGACTGCGCTTCGTCTCAAGGCGATGTCCATTGTCCACTCCAGAGGCATCGGACAACGGCAATTGCCCTCCCGATCTGTCCCATAATTGATCTACGACGGGCTCATTGAACTGCCTGTTTGTCGCCACCCGGCGATGGTGAGGGTCTACAGGCAGGCGAGCCGAGCATCGCGTGGGAGCGGCGTTGCACGCGAGCCGCTTGAGCGAGCGCCTTCTCCAGTTCGGGCCGCACCTTGATGCCCGTGCTGATCTGCTCCTGGAAGACCTTCTGGCACCCCGCGCGGTGGAGGGCTTCGAGCCGACCCGCCGGCTCCTGGCGTGCGGTCGAGGTACGAGCGGTGCCCGGAAGATCAATGCCGCCCGGCGATCCGGTCCGCCCATCGCGCCAACCTCGCCGACTCCGCGCCGTGGCTCATCGTCTCCCGGCGGTCCGCCGAGCGGTACGTCGCGTACATCCCCTGCACGCCCAGCCAGCGCAGCGGCTCCGGTTCCCACTTCCGCACCTTGTGGCCGACCCACGGCAGTTCCGTCAGCTCGGTCCGCCCGCCCTGCCCGGAGTCCTGCCGCACCAGATCCCGCAGGGTCCGCGCGGCCAGGTTGGCCGTCGCGACACCCGAGCCGACGTAACCCCCCGCCCAGCCGATCCCCGTCGAACGGTCCAGCGTCACCGACGCACACCAGTCCCGCGGCACCCCCAGCACCCCCGACCAGGCGTGCTCGACCCGTGTCCCGGCCAGCATGGGGAAGAAGTCCACGAGGATCTCCCGCAGCGCCTCGATCGTCGCCGGCTGCGTCCGCCCCTCGTTGTCGGTGCGCGAGCCGTAGCGGTACGGCACCCCGCGCCCGCCCAGCGCGATCCGCCCGTCGGCGGTGCGCTGCGCGTACATGTACGCGTGCGCCATGTCCCCCAGCGTCTGCCGCCCCTCCCAGCCGATCCCCGCCCACTGCTCCTCGCTCAGCGGCTCGGTCGCGATCATCGAGGAGTTCATCGGCAGCCAGGTCCGCCGCTGCCCCTTCAACGCCGCCGTGAAGCCCTCCGTGCAGCGCAGGACATAGGGTGCGCGGACCGTGCCGTACGGCGTCACCGCGTGCTTGGGGCGGATCTCCGTCACCGGGGTCTGCTCGTGCACGACCACACCCAGCGCCTCCACGGCCGCTGCCAGCCCCTTCACCAGCCGCACCGGATGCACCCGCGCCCCGTGCGGCGTCCAGGACGCCCCCACCGCGCCCGCGACCCGCACCCGCCGAGCCGTCTCCCGGGCGCCGTACAGCTCACGGTCCCTCTCGCCGTACGACAGCTCGTGCTCGTGGAAGGCCCTCAGCCGCGCCAACTGCGCAGGCGTACGCGCGACTTCGAGCACACCCCCCTTGTGGAGCCCGGCGTCGAAGCCCTCCTCAGCAACCACCCGGACGACCTCGTCGACGGTGTCGTTCATGGCCCGCTGAAGGCGTACGGCGGCCTCGTGGCCGTGCAGCTTCGCGTACCGGTCGCGGCCCGCGACACCGTTGTACAGCCAGCCGCCGTTGCGCCCGGAGGCCCCGTAACCGCAGAACTTCTGCTCCAGGACGACGATCCGCAAAAAGGGCACGGCCTTCTTCAGGTAGTACGCCGTCCACAGCCCCGTGTACCCGCCCCCGACGATCACCACGTCCGCCGACGCGTCACCCGCGAGCGGCTCCCGCGCCTCGGGAAAGCCGTCGTCCGCGTACCAGAAGGAGATGCCGCCGTTCACGACCCTGCTGCTCATGGCCAGGGACGTTAACCCGCCGACACACCCGCTGTCTCCTTCGGATTCCGCACTCTCACCAGCGGATAACACCCGAATCCGATCAGCGCGGAAGTGAAGTGCCCCAGGTCCGTGAAGGTCCGCCCGGTCACCAACGGCACCGCGTACACGACGAGCACCACGAACCCGTACACGTACCGCCACGGCCGCGGAATCCGGTACACCAGCACCGCGACCACCCCCGCCAGCGCATAACTCACCCCGACGTCCAGCGTGTTGACCGCCGACTCCGGTGCCATCCCGTGCCGGATCCCCCACAGCAGCGCCCCCTCGCTGATCAGCGTGGCCAGCACATGCGCCGCCGCGCACACCGCCAGCCAGCGCGCGGTGCCCAGCCAGCGCTCAGCCTGCGCGTGGAAGACGGAGAAGAGGACGACATACGGCAGCCAGCGCCCGCTCTCGATCCACATCGCACTGGCCACCAGCACCCGCACCGGATTGCTCGACAGCTCATGGATGTTGGTCGAACGCTGCCGCAGGAACTGCTCCTCGAACGTCGGCGACATGTGGTGCAACGCCACCGTCGTCACGAAGAGGACCGTCAGCCACACATAGGTGCCGGGGGCACGGCGGACGTACTCCCCGACCCAGTGGACGCCCCGGTTAATCCGCATGAACCGATTCACCCACGCCGGTAGGGTCCGGCACGTGATCGACATCCCGGCGGAACTGGCAGCTGCACAGGAGGGTTACAACGGCGACCGGGGCCGGGAGTTCATCGCCGGACTGCCCGCACTGGTCGAGGAGTTCCTGGAACGCTGGTCCCTCAGACCGGACGGCGCACCCCTGCACGGGGTCACGGCGCTCGTCCTGCCCGTCGTCCGCGTGGGCGACGCCACCCCGGCCGTCCTGAAACTCCAGCTCCTCGACGAGGAGAGCGCCGGCGAACCCGTCGCCCTGCGCCGGTGGGACGGCGACGGCGCGGTCCGCCTCCTCGACCACGACCCGGTCACCCACACCATGCTCCTGGAACGCCTCGACTCCACCCGCATGCTGTCCACCCTGCCCGGCACCCGCGACGCGGTCCTCGTCATCGCCCACCTCCTCGCACACCTGACCGCGGGACCCGCCCCGGCCGACATCCGCCGCCTCGGCGACATCGCGCACGCCATGCTGGAGCAGACCCCACGAGCCCTCCCCCGCATCCCCGACCCGCGGATCCGCCGGACCGTCGCCGACTGCGCCGCCGCCGTACGCGAGGTCGCCGACGAACCCGGCGACCGCCTCCTGCACTGGGACCTCCACGACGAGAACGTCCTCGCCTCCGACCGCGCCCCCTGGCTCGCCATCGACCCCAAGCCCCTCGCCGGCGACCCCGGATTCGAGCTCTGGCCCGCCCTCGACAACCGCTTCGACGCCGACGAGATCACCTGGCGCTTCGACGCCATGACCGACGTCCTCGGCCTGGACCGCGCACGCGCGCGTGCCTGGACGATGGGACGGCTCCTCCAGAACGCCCTCTGGGACATCGAGGACGGCCGCCCCCTCGAACCCCGCCAACTCGAGATCGCCCACCGCCTGCGCACCCCGGGAGCCTGAAGTGATCCGCCCCGCCACCCCCTCCGACATCCCCGCGATCCACACCCTGATCCGCGAACTCGCCGACTACGAGAAGTCCCTGACCGAGGTCCGCGCGACCGAGGAACAACTCCACGAGGCGCTGTTCGGCCCCCACCCCGCCGCCCACGCCCTCGTGGCGACCGACCCCACCGGCACGGTGATCGGCTACGCCGTCTGGTTCCTGAACTTCTCCACCTGGCGCGGCACCCACGGCATCTACCTGGAGGACCTCTACGTCCGCCCCCAGGCCCGCGGCGGCGGCCACGGCAAGGCCCTCCTCACCGCACTCGCCCGCATCTGCGTCGAACGCGGCTACCAGCGCCTCGAATGGTCCGTCCTCAACTGGAACACCCCGACGATCGACTTCTACGAGTCCCTCGGCGCCCGCCCCCAGGACGAGTGGACCGTGTACCGCCTGACCGAAGAAGCCCTCACCAAGGTCGCCTCCACCCCCGCATGACACAGAACAGCCCAGGTCAGAGATCTCCTGACCTGGGCTGTGCAGAGCCCCCTGTCGGATTCGAACCGACGACCTGCTGTTTACAAGACAGCCGCTCTGGGCCGGACTGAGCTAAGGAGGCAGCGTGCGCCACGGTGCCACGCACGAAGGCTGAACCACTGTACACAGTGCCCCTTTGTCCGAGCCACGAAGTTCGGGACTCAGGAACCATGCGTAACCATCCGCGCACCCGTTCGTTGATCGAGCTGACGTGCTGTTCCGAAGATCGGATCGTCGGGGAGGGATCATGGGGGAGCTGGAGGCCGAGCGCATCAAGCGTGAGGTTCTCGGCATCGGCGACCGCCGGAAGCACCACACGCGCAAGGCGAGTCCGCTGAAATCCCACGCCAAGGCGCCGGACGCGCATCACCGGCTGTACCGGTTCCGCTTCTATCCGACCGAGGAGCAGGCGCGGCAGCTGGAGCGGACGTTCGGGGCGTGTCGGTGGGTCTACAACGAGGGGCTGGCGCTGCGTTCGGGGGCGTGGGAGCGGCATCGTGTGAAGGTCGGCTTCGCCGAGTCGTGTCGGGCATTGACCGGGTGGAAGCGGAGGGAGGAGACGGCGTGGTTGAGGGAGGTGTCGTCGACGGTTCTTCAGCAGTCGTTGCGTCATCTGGACCAGGCGTACGTCCGTTTCTTCAAGGGTGAGGCCAGGTATCCAAGGCGGAAGAAGAAGGGTCGGTCGCGGGATTCGGCGACGTATGTGCGTACGGGGTTCAGGTGGGTGGAGGACCCGGGGCGGCCGGGGACAGGGCTGATCACGCTGGCCAAGCAGTCGGTGCCGTTGCATATCCGGTGGTCTCGGGCGTTGCCCGCCGGGGACGTTCCGGTGCGGTTGTCGGTGATGCGGGATCGGGCGGGCAGGTATTTCGTGTCCGTGTTGGTGGAGGAGCGCATAGCTGCGCTGCCCGCGGTGTTCGTGCCGGGGACGCGGGAGCCGAAGGCGGTCGGGGTGGATGTCGGACTGGCGTCGCTTGTGATCCTCGATGACGGAACGAAGTTCGATCATCCGCGGCTGTTGAAGCGGTATGCGGAGAAGTTGGCGCGGTTGCAACGGGAGCTGCACCGGAAGATGCGGGGGTCGAGGAATCGGCAGAGGGTGCGGGAGAAGATCGCGCGGCTCTATGCCCTGATCAGTGACGTACGCAGGGACATGTTGAACCGGCTCACCACCCGCCTCGTGCGCGAGAACCAAGTGCTCGTGGTGGAGGACCTGTCGGTCGGGACCTTGCTGCGTGCGGCCCGCGGCAAAGGGCGTGGGCGCAAGGCGAAGCTGAATCAGGCGATCATCGACGCCTCCTGGGGCGAGCTGCTTCGGCAATTGCGCTACAAGTGCGAGTGGTACGGCCGCACGCTGGTGGTCGTGGATCGTTTCTTCCCCTCGACACGGCGTTGCTCCGGCTGTCATGTCGTGGGGCCAAGGCTGGACGTCTCGGTTCGGCAGTGGACGTGTGCCGGGTGCGGCGCACTGCACGACCGTGACGTGAATGCCGCCGTGAACCTGAGGGACGAGGGTTTGCGTTTGCTGGCCGCTTAGGGCGCGGCTGGTGCAGTACGGACCGGCGGGCCGTCGGCCGAAACGCCTGTGGAGCCCATGTAAGACCGCTCAGGCACAGCTCACCAGGGCTGTGCCCGGCCGGCAGGGGGCGATGAAGCAGGAAGCCAAGAGGCAAGGTCAAAAGTGCGTGGCTCTGCCTCGCTCGAAAATTTCCGCGAAGTTCACAGTCCTCCAGGTACTGACATACGCGTGAACGCCGGGTACCGTCCTGAGCCAGTCCCTGTGTGGACTACACCACCACCTTCCTACAACGGATCGTCCGGCACGTTCCTGCCGGTAGAAGGGGGCCTCTGAGCCATGGCCACTGTTTCGTTCGACAAGGCGACCCGTATTTACCCGGGTTCCACGAAGCCCGCCGTCGACGGTCTCGACATCCACATCGAGGACGGCGAGTTCCTCGTCCTGGTCGGCCCGTCCGGCTGTGGCAAGTCCACCTCGCTCCGCATGCTGGCGGGGCTCGAGGACGTCAACGGCGGCGCCATCCGCATCGGCGACCGTGACGTCACGCACCTGCCGCCGAAGGACCGGGACATCGCCATGGTGTTCCAGAACTACGCCCTGTACCCGCACATGACGGTCGCCGACAACATGGGCTTCGCGCTCAAGATCGCCGGCGTCAACAAGGCGGAGATCCGGCAGAAGGTCGAGGAGGCCGCGAAGATCCTCGACCTCACCGAGTACCTGGACCGCAAGCCGAAGGCCCTCTCCGGCGGTCAGCGCCAGCGTGTCGCCATGGGTCGCGCCATCGTGCGTGAGCCCCAGGTCTTCCTCATGGACGAGCCGCTGTCCAACCTCGACGCCAAGCTCCGTGTGTCGACGCGTACGCAGATCGCCTCGCTCCAGCGCCGTCTCGGCATCACCACCGTCTACGTCACCCACGACCAGGTCGAGGCCATGACGATGGGCGACCGCGTGGCCGTGCTCAAGGACGGTCTGCTCCAGCAGGTCGACTCCCCGCGCAACATGTACGACCGCCCGGCGAACCTCTTCGTCGCCGGCTTCATCGGCTCCCCGGCGATGAACCTCGTCGAGGTCCCGATCACCGACGGCGGCGTGAAGTTCGGCAACAGCGTGGTGCCCGTCAACCGCGAGGCGCTCAAGGCCGCCTCCGACAAGGGTGACACCACGGTCACCGTCGGCGTCCGCCCCGAGCACTTCGACGTCGTCGAGCACAACGGCGCCGCCGCCTCCGCCCTCTCCAAGGACACCGAGGACGCCCCGGCCGGCCTCGCGGTCTCCGTGAACGTCGTCGAGGAGCTCGGCGCGGACGGCTACGTCTACGGTTCCGCCAAGGTCGACGGCGAGCTGAAGGACCTGGTCGTGCGGGTCAGCGGCCGCGCGGTGCCGGAGAAGGGCGCCACGCTGCACGTCGTGCCGCGTCCGGGCGAGACCCACGTGTTCTCGACGTCCACGGGCGAGCGCCTCTCCGACTGAGGACGAACCGCAGCAATTCACCCAGGTTGACGAAGAGGGCCCCGCAGAGCGTCTGCGGGGCCCTCTCCGCGCTCGACCGTCCTCGAACACTGTCGCCGAATACCCCGGCAGATCGGTCATTTCGAGCAGCGTGCGTCAACGCCTTACCCAAAAAGGGGCACCATCTCATCCCCCGAACCGGTGACTAAATGTCGCCAAATCATTACCGCACGCTACCCTCACACGCGTGAAGCACTCCACTTACCAACAGACGCGACGCGGCCGGGGCCCCGCCCGCCGTATCGGCCGCTCCCTCGCCCTTGTCCTGCCGGTCGTCCTGGTGCTCTCCGGGACCCTCGCGGTCACCCGAGTCAACTGGTCGGGGGATCCCTCGAGCTCCTCGGTGCTCACCGCGTCGGACGCGACGGTCTCGGACGGCAAGCCGCGCAGCGCCCCCCTCGCCCCGCAGGACGTCCTGCGCGAGCGGCTCCTGACCGAACTCCAGGAGAAGGACCCGGGCACCGCCCTCACCCACCTCCAGGAGGCCGTGAACGGGCGTCCGTCGCTCGCGAAGCACTGCGTCTCCATCGCGCGGGCCCTGGGCCGCGCCGCGGTCCGTGTGTACGGCCCCACGCGCGCGCAGTCGTACGCCCGTCCCGTCTGTGACACGTCGTTCGCGACGGGCGTGGCGGCGGCCCACAGCTGATCAAGACACAGCTGGTCCCGACACAGCTGATCCAGACAAAAAGGCACGCCACCCGAGGCCGGGATCGGGGCGCGTCGTACAGTTCCGGTCATGACCGATCCGAACGCCGCGTCCCGTCCGACCCAGGCCGTGATCCTGGCCGGCGGCCAGGGCTCCCGGCTGCGCCCCTACACCGACGACCGGCCCAAGCCGATGGTCGAGATCCCCGGCACGGGGACTCCGATCATCGGCCATCAGCTTGTCTGGCTCGCCGAGGAAGGCGTGACGGACGTGGTGGTCAGCTGCGGGCACCTCGCCGAGGTGCTCCAGGACTGGCTGAAGACGGCGAACCTGCCGGTGCGGGTCACCACCGTCATCGAGACCGAGCCGCTGGGCCGCGGTGGCGGTCTGAAGTACGCGGCCGCGCATCTGCCGCACCCCGACCAGTCCTGGTACGCGACGAACGGTGACATCTGGACCCGGTTCTCGCTGCGGGACATGGCCGACTTCCACACCGAGCGGGACGCGGTGGCCACGCTGGCGCTGGCGCGTCCGCGGATTCCGTGGGGGGCCGTGCAGACGGACGGGTTCGGGCACATCACGGACTTCATCGAGGCGCCGCCGTCGACGTTCGAGATCAACGCCGGTGTGTACGTGTTCTCGCCCGCGTTCGCCGCGCTGCTGCCGGAGCGGGGGGACCATGAGCGGACCACGTTCCCGACGCTGGCGCGTGAGCTGCGGCTTGCCGGGTTCCCGATTCCTCAGGGGGCGTACTGGCGGGCGATCGACACGGCGAAGGATCTGACCGAAGCCGCGAAGGAACTGGCGGCACTGGGTCGCTGACGGTCGTCTTCCGGGTGCGGGTCCGTCGTGGCTTGTCGCGCCCGCGCGGCGGAGCCGCACATCGATACAGCCCCGCGCCCCTAAAAGCGCCACAGCTCGCCGACGCCGAGAAGGTCCCGCACATCCTCTGTGCGGGACCTTCTCTCTGCGTGGGCCGTGTCTCTCAGCCGGTGGGGTCGCCCAGTACGTCTCCCACCGGCCCGCCTACCCCAACAGGCCGCCGACCAGGCCCGGCTGGCCGGAGGACGAGCCCCCGGTGCCGGAGCCGCCTGTCGAGCCGCCGGAGCTGCTGGTGCCGCCGGTGGGGCCTGAGGTGGTGCTGGGGGCCTGCTGGACCGGGGAGGACTGCTGAGGCGTGGTCCGTCCCGTCGTGCCCTGGGTCTGGCTGGGCGAACCGCCGGTGCCGGTGCCGGTGTCGCGGGTGGCGCCGGGCGTGGCCGAGGTGCCGGCGGACGGACTCCTGGTGGCGCCGTGGCTGGGCCGGGTGGAGGCCGACGGGCTCTTCTTGCGGGCCTTGGCGGAGTCCTGCGGGAGCGGGGAGCCCGGCAGTTCGTTGCGCGGGGCCTCTCCGGGGCCGGGCACGATGACGCGGTCGGCGTCCCGGACGGCACCGCCGAGCACCGAGCCGATGAGCAGCGTCAGGCCGGTGACGATCGCGGTGAGCAGGGCGCCGCGGCGCAGGACGTAGCGGCGCAGCTCCCAGATGTCGGAGCGGGGGCCGAGGCGCCGCCAGGCGCTGCCCGCGAGGCGGCCGTCGATGGAGTAGACGGGAGCGCCCGCGATGATCAGCGGGGACCAAGCGGCGAGGTAGATGATGTCGGGGGTGTCGTAGGCGGGGATGCTCTTCCAGCTGACGGTGACGAGGAGCGCGGCGGAGAGGCCGGCGCCGACGACCGCGGCGACCCGCTGCCAGCAGCCCAGGATCGTGAGGACGCCCACGATGACCTGGAGGAAGGCGATGACGAGGCCGGAGCCGACCGGGTGCTGGAGGGCGAACTGGCGCAGGGGTTCGGCGACTTCCCACGGGTGCAGGGTGTTGAGCCACTTGACCATGGAGCCGCGCTTGCCGCCGTCGAAGTAGACGGGGTCGCAGAGCTTGCCCATGCCGGCGTAGATGGAGATGAAGCCGAGGAAGATCCGGAGCGGGAGGAGGACCACGCCGAGGTTCATGCGGCGGCCCGGGTAGTAGGCGTGCCGCGCGGGTTCGTCGCCCCCTCGCTTGGAGCCGCGACCGGTGTCCTCGAAGTCCTCGTCCGAATAGGCGGGTTCGTCGTCGGCGCTGCCGACCGTCGGCATGTCCGGCAGGAGTCGGGTGCCGTGGGCGTCGTAGCTGCGCTGGGCCCCGACGACCGGGGTCTCCATGGTCTGGGCCAACTCGCCGTCGTAGTCGGCCTGGTAGCCGTGGTCGACGTCGATGCGGGGGATGACCTGGGTGGCGCCGGCGTCGGCGGCCGGAGGCTCGGCGTGGCCGACGCTGCCGCCCCGTACGGCCTGCAACAGGCGGTGGGCGCCGGTGTCGTCGGGGGCGGACCTGCCGCTCCACACGACGGGTCGGCGGCGCCCCGCGGCTCCGACGGCCGGCATGCGGGCGGTGTCGTCGGCGGCGATCAAGTGCCGTGCGATCCGCGGGGATTGGGCGCGTCTCGTCGACGCGCCCAACTGCACGCGGAAGCTCGCATGATTGACGATGATCTGCGCCGGATCGCTCGGCACCTTCACCATGCTCAGCGCGGGAGCGTCGTCGAATCCCGACGGGCCGTCCCCCGTGGGTGTGCGGGGTGTTCTGGTGTCCACACTCATCTAACCGAGTGACGTGTGGTTAGGACACTGCTTTGACCGGGCGGATCTGTCCGGACCCCGTCAAGCTTGCCCCGTACGCCGGGAATGCCGCGTGTGGGTGACAGGCCCGAACGCCCGTTCACCCACCCCGGCCCCTGCCGTCAGGCGCGTCGCCGGGCCGCCTCGTACAGCACGATCCCCGCCGCGACACCGGCGTTGAGGGACTCGGCGCCGCCCGGCATCGGGATCCGCACCCGGAAGTCGCAGGTCTCACCGACCAGTCGGGACAGGCCCTTGCCCTCGCTGCCCACGACGATGACGACGGGGCCGTCCAGGGCCGGGAGTTCACCGACCTCGTGCTCGCCGTCGGCGGCGAGGCCCACGACCGCGATGCCCGCCTTCTTGTACGCCTCCAGGGCGCGGGTCAGGTTGGTGGCCCGGGCGACCGGGGTGCGGGCGGCCGTACCGGCGGACGTCTTCCAGGCACCGGCGGTCATACCGGCCGCGCGCCGCTCCGGTACGACGACGCCGTGGCCGCCGAACGCGGACACCGAGCGGACGACGGCACCGAGGTTGCGCGGGTCGGTCACCCCGTCGAGGGCCACGATCAGCGGGTCCTCGCCGTCGTCGTAGGCGGCCGCGGCGAGGTCCTCGGGGTGCGCGTACTCGTACGGCGGGACCTGCAAAACCAGGCCCTGGTGGTTGAGGCCGTTGGTCATGCGGTCGAGTTCGGGACGCGGGGCCTCCATGAGGTGGACGCCGCCGCGGTCGGCGACTAGCTGGAGCGCCTCGCGCACCCGCTCGTCGTTGTCGATGAACTGCTGGACGTAGAGCGTCACCGCGGGCACGCCCTCGCGCAGTGCCTCGACGACCGGGTTACGGCCGACGACCATCTCCGAGGTGCCCTTGCCGCCGCGGCCGCGTGCTGCGGGACGGCGCGCGGTCTGCCTCGCCTGCGCATTGGCGATTCGGTTCTTCTTGTGGCCCTTGCGCATCTCGGCGGGCGGGGTCGGCCCCTTGCCCTCCAGGCCCTTGCGCCGCTGGCCGCCACTGCCGACCTGCGCGCCCTTCTTGCCGGACATGCGGCGGTTGTTGGCTGCCATGACCTACCTGTTCCACGTGGGTGTCCACGCCGTGGGAATCGACGTGCGTACATGCAGTGTGCCGCCCGGATGGCCGGGCGGCACAATCGATCAAGGAAAACAAGGAGAAGGGGACCGGCGACTACCGGGGTCCCAGCGTCCAGCGCGGTCCCTGCGGACTGTCCTCGATGGTCAGTCCCGCCTGGCCGAGCTGGTCGCGGATGGCGTCCGCGGTGCCCCAGTCCTTGCGGGCGCGGGCGGCCTCGCGCTGGTCGAGGACCAGGCGGACCAGGCTGTCGACCACGCCGTGCAGGTCCTCGCCGCGGTCGGTCTCGCCGGCCCACTGCGCGTCGAGCGGGTCGAGACCGAGGACGCCGAGCATGGCGCGCACCTCGGCGAGGCGGGCGACCGCTGCTTCCTTGTCGTCGGCCGCGAGCGCGCTGTTGCCCTGCCGGACGGTGGTGTGCACGACGGCGAGGGCCTGCGGCACGCTGAAGTCGTCGTCCATGGCCTCGGCGAAGGCGGGCGGCACCTCGGCGGAGGGCTCGACGGCACCGGCCTTCTCCACGACCCGCTGCACGAACCCCTCGATCCGCGCGAACGCGGACTCGGCCTCGCGCAGGGCGTCCTGGCTGTACTCGATCATCGAGCGGTAGTGCGGGGTGCCGAGGTAGTAGCGCAGCACGATGGGGCGCCACTGCTTGACCATCTCGCTCACCAGCACGCTGTTGCCGAGCGACTTGGACATCTTCTCGCCGCTCATGGTGACCCAGGCGTTGTGCACCCAGTACCGGGCGAACTCGTCGCCGTAGGCCTTGGCCTGGGCGATCTCGTTCTCGTGGTGCGGGAAGATCAGGTCCAAGCCGCCGCCGTGGATGTCGAAGGCGGAGCCCAGGTACTTGTGCGCCATCGCCGAGCACTCCAGGTGCCAGCCGGGGCGGCCGCGGCCCCACGGGGTCTCCCAGTCGGGCTCGCCGGGCTTGGTCGCCTTCCACATGGCGAAGTCGCGGGGGTCGCGCTTGCCGGAGACGCCCTCGTCGGGCTGGCGCAAGTCGTCGATGTCCTGGTTGGACAGCGCCAGGTAGCCCGGGTAGGAGCGCACGTCGAAGTAGACGCTGCCGTCGGCCTCGTACGCGTGGCCGCGCTCGATGAGGCCGCGCATCATCTCGACCATCTCGGTGACATGGCCGGTGGCCCGCGGCTCGTACGTCGGCGGGAGGCAGCCGAGCGCTGCGTAACCGTCGTTGAACGCGCGCTCGTTGTCGTAGCCGATGGACCACCACGGGCGGTTCTGGTCGGCCGCCTTGGCGATGATCTTGTCGTCGATGTCCGTGACGTTGCGGATGAAGGTGACGTCGTAGCCGCGGTACTCGAACCAGCGGCGCATGATGTCGAAGTTCAGGCCGGAGCGGATGTGGCCGATGTGCGGGGCGGCCTGCACGGTGGCGCCACAGAGGTAGATCGAGACACAGCCCGGCGTGAGCGGGGCGAAGTCACGGATCTGCCGGGCGCTGGTGTCGTACAGGCGAATGGTCACGGGTCCAGGGTAGTGGGCGATGTCCGGTGCCTTCGACGGGTTGTGGATAACGGTCAGCTCGCGGTCCTGACCACGAGCGCGGTGGCCACCGCCATCAGGCCCTCGTCCCGGCCGGGGAAGCCGAGTCCGTCCGTGGTCGCCCCGGACACCGAGACCGGCGCCCCGGCCGCCTCCGACAGCAGCTTCTGCGCCTCGTCCCGGCGCTTTCCGATCTTCGGACGCGGTCCTACGACCTGTACGGCGATGTTGCCGATGCGGAAGCCGGCCTCGCGCACGATCCGGGCCGCCTCCGTCAACAGGGTGACGCCGGATGCACCCGACCATTCGGGGCGTCCGGTGCCGAAGTGCTGACCGAGGTCGCCGAGCCCGGCGGCGGAGAAGAGCGCGTTGCAGGCGGCGTGGGCGACGACGTCCGCGTCGGAGTGGCCGGCCAGGCCGGGGCCCTGGCCCTCCCACTTCAGGCCCGCGCACCACAGCTCGCGGCCCTCCTCGAAGGCGTGGATGTCGGTGCCGATGCCCACCTGGGGCAGGGGGAAGGGCTGCTCAGAAGCCATCGTTGAGCCTCCTGCGGGCCAGGACCGCCTCGGCGAGGACCAGGTCCAGGGGTCGGGTCACCTTGAAGGCCTCCTCGTGGCCGGGCACGACCACGACGGTGAGGCCCAGCTGCTCGACCATGCTCGCGTCGTCGGTGACGTCCTCGGTGACGGTCTCGTGGGCGCGGATCAGGGTGGCCCGGTCGAAGCCCTGCGGGGTCTGCACGGCCCGCAGGCGCGCGCGGACCGGGGTGGCCACCACCGGCTCCGGCTCGCCGGGGGCCGGCTCGACCTCCTTGACGGTGTCCGCGAGGGGCAGCGCCGGGACGACGGCGGGTGCACCGTCCCGTACGGCCTCGATGACCGCGTCGACGGTGTCGACCGGGACGAGCGGGCGGGCCGCGTCATGGACCAGGACGATGTCGAAGTCGTCCGGCAGGGCGTCCAGGCCGAGCCGCACCGACTCCTGGCGGGACTCACCGCCGGGGACGACGACGAAGTCGGTGCGCTCGGGCATCGCGTGCGCGTCCAGGAGCGACTTGACCTCGCCGGCGCCGTCGGGCGGGGCGACCACGACGACCAGGGAGACGGCGCGGGAGGCGGCCATGGCGCGGATCGCGTGGATCAGCATGGGGGTGCCGTTGAGCGCGCGAAGCGCTTTGGGGGCGCCCGGACCAAGGCGTACGCCTCTTCCGGCGGCCGGAATCACCACCGCGGTACGGGCTTCCGCACGTGCCTGCGCGGGCGAAGGGCGCGAAACGTCAGACATCGGTTCCTGTCAGGTTTGTGTGCTCGGCCAACGTGGGTACGGAGACAGCGTGCCGGGCGCGACGCCTTGACCGGACCCTTCCGTGACACCGGTCGAGCCTGCTGCCCGGGCCCGGCACGCCAAGTATCGGGGGATCTTCTCTCCGAAATGAACACGCGTACGGCGCCGGAGGCGTCGCCCGTCGACGGAAACGCCGTGATCCGGCATCACGTGATCCGGCAGGACGGCTCCATCCGGAGACGGACATGCCGCAGCGCCCGGCGACAGCTTTCGCGTCATCGGGCACCGCGGCATTTCAGTGCGGTACTTCTGGGAAGTACTGCGGTACTTCTTCGAAGTACTCATTGGTGTGCTGAGCTGAGCCGGCCAGGGGCCTGCACAGGGACGCTCAGGACGCGAGAACCTCGTCGAGCAGCGCCTCGGCCTTGTCCTCGTTCGTGTTCTCCGCGAGGGCGAGCTCGCTCACCAGGATCTGCCGAGCCTTGGCGAGCATGCGCTTCTCACCTGCGGAGAGTCCGCGCTCGCGCTCACGACGCCACAGGTCACGCACGACTTCCGCGACCTTGATGACATCGCCGGAGGCGAGCTTCTCCAGGTTTGCCTTGTAACGACGGGACCAGTTAGTGGGCTCCTCGGCGTACGGTGCGCGCAGCACCTCGAAGACCCGGTCCAGCCCGTCCTGACCGACCACATCACGCACGCCGACGAACTCCGCATTGTCCGCTGGCACACGTACCGTCAGGTCACCCTGGGCGACCTTCAGCACCAAGTAGGTCTTGTCCACGCCTTTGATCTGGCGAGTTTCGATGGCCTCGATCAGCGCGGCCCCGTGATGGGGATAGACCACGGTGTCGCCAACCTTGAACGTCATGTGACAGGTACCCCTTCCGTGGCTATCCAGGGTAACACGGAAACCGCGGGTTCTGAATGGCGTTTTCGCAGGTCAGGGCATATCTCGGGGCTTGACAACAGCAACAGGAACGTGCTGTGGAGGCCGAGCGGAAGTAGGTATTCGCAGGTGGGAGCGGCTCTCCGGGGGAGGTGAAACGCGTACGTTACACACATCCGGAGCCGCCTCCGAGCGGCCTAACGTCCACAAATGTCCGGTTCCATGTGTGCGACTTCCGCTACTCCGTTCGGTGGCAGGAGTGACTTCGGTGTCGATTCCGAAATTGATCACACGCGCCCCACGGATCACACGGTGATCAATTCCGGGGGCGGTCTCCCTTTCCTTCACGGAAGTTTTGCCGCGGGGCGCCGAAGCCTCTTATGTGAATGCCGGACGAGCGCCCGACTGCGGGGTACAAGTGACTCACGGGTCACTTGTGAAGCGAGTGACACGCCTCTTGGGGAGGGTCGGGTGCGGCGGCACGGGGACGGCTCGGTAACCTAAGCCCGCTGACAGACACTTAGCGCGGCTTTACGGGCCGCCCCGCTCAAGTCAAGGAGTTGCCGCCGCCGTGAGCAGCAGCCTTCGACGCGGCGCCCTCGCCGCCGCCTCCCTCGCGTTCTCGATCGTCACGCTCTCCGCGTGCGCGGCCGGCACCGACGCCCAGACGCTGGAGGTCAAGCCCGACAACGCGGAGACCAGCGTCGGCGCCATCAAGCTCCAGAACATCGTGGTCATCACCCAGGCCACCACCCAGGCCTCCGGCGAGACCAAGGGCCCGGCCGCCGTCTCCGGGACCGTCTTCAACACCGGTGCCACGGCCCAGACGCTGGACTCCGTGACCATCGCGGGCGGCGGCAGCGCCGAGCTCAAGCCCGCCAAGGGCAACGGCAAGGTGACCGTCCCGGCCCACGGCTCGGTCGTCCTCGGCGGCAAGGGCAACGCCTCCGCGGCGGTGGCCGACCTCGGCGAGAGCGTCAAGGACGGCAACGCCCAGAAGGTCACCTTCACCTTCAGCACCACCGGTGACGTCAGCCTGAAGGCCTTCGTGGTCCCGGCCGACAGCTACTACGCCAAGTGGGGCCCGAGCGCGGCGCCGTCCGCCCCGGCGACCCCCACGAAGCCGAAGCCCTCCGGCTCCGCGACCCCGAGCGGCGCGGCCACCCCGAGCGGCCCCGCCACCCCGACCAACGCGGCCTCCGCGAGCGCGAGCGCGGGCTGAGCGGCCGTACGGGATCGCCGTACAGGGTCGCTGTACGCGATCGCTGTACGGGAGTCGCCGTACGGGAGTCGCCGAACGGGAGTCGCCGAACGGGAGTCGCCGTACGACACGAAGGGCGGGATCTCCGAGGAGGTCCCGCCCTTCGGCGTGTGCGAGCTGCGCTCGGTCTACGGCTCGAACTTGTATCCGAGGCCACGGACCGTCACCAGGTACCGCGGCGCGCCCGGGTCGGGCTCGATCTTGGCGCGGAGGCGCTTGACGTGGACGTCGAGGGTCTTGGTGTCGCCCACGTAGTCGGCGCCCCAGACGCGGTCGATGAGCTGCATGCGGGTCAGGACGCGGCCCGCGTTGCGCAGCAGCATCTCCAGCAGGTCGAACTCCTTGAGGGGCAGGTCGACCTTGGAGCCGGAGACCGTGACCACGTGGCGGTCCACGTCCATGCGGACCGGACCGGCCTCCAGCGCGGCCGGGGTGACCTCCTCGGGCTCCCCGCGGCGGCGCAGGACGGCGCGGATACGGGCGACCAGCTCGCGCGAGGAGAACGGCTTGGTGACATAGTCGTCGGCTCCTATCTCCAGGCCGACGACCTTGTCGATCTCGCTGTCCTTGGCGGTCACCATGATGACGGGGACGTTGGAGCGGCCGCGCAGCTGGCGGCAGACCTCCGTGCCGGGCAGGCCCGGCAGCATCAGGTCGAGGAGGACGAGGTCGGCGCCGTTGCGCTCGAACTCGTCGAGTCCGTCGGGTCCCGTGGTCGCGATGGCGACCTCGAAGCCCTCCTTGCGAAGCATGTACGACAGGGCGTCGGAGAAGGACTCCTCGTCCTCGACGACGAGCACTCGGGTCACGGAAGGACCTCCGGGGCGGGAAGCGGGTCGTAAGAAGCCGACTCGGTGGTGGAAAGCCCGTCCTCGTCGTCGAGGTCGGGGTGCTGGAGCGCGCGGTCGCGGGCCGCGCCCGCCTCCGGCAGCCTGAGGGTGAACGTGGAGCCCTGGCCCTCCGAGCTCCACACCGTGACCTCCCCGCCGTGCGAGGCGGCCACGTGCTTGACGATCGCGAGACCGAGGCCGGTGCCGCCGGTCTGGCGGGAGCGGGCCGGGTCGACGCGGTAGAAGCGCTCGAAGATGCGCTCCTTGTCCTTGTCGGAGATGCCGATGCCCTGGTCGGTGACGGCGACCTCGATGTGGTCGCCGCCCGGCGCGGACACCCTGCGGGCCGCTATGCCGACGCGGGTGCGGGCGGGCGAGTAGTTGACGGCGTTCTCGACGAGGTTGCCGAGGGCGGCGGCGAGCTGGCCGCGGTTGCCCCAGACCCGCAGCTCGGCCGCGCCGGCGGCGGCCATGGTGATCTGCTTGGTGCCGGCCTGGTGCCGGCAGCGGTCGATGGCCTCGGCGACCAGTTCGTCCACGCGGACCGGCTCGGCGTCCTCCAGCGGGTCGTCGTTCTGCACCCGGGAGAGGTCGATGAGTTCCTGGACCAGGCTGGTCAGCCGGGTGGCCTCGATCTGCATACGGCCGGCGAACCGCTCCACGGCCTCCGGGTCCTCGGAGGCGTCCATGACGGCCTCGGAGAGGAGGGAGAGCGCGCCGACCGGGGTCTTGAGCTCATGGCTGACGTTCGCGACGAAGTCCCGCCGCACCGCTTCGATCCGCCGGGCCTCGGTGAGGTCCTCGACGAGGAGCAGCACCAGCCGGGAGCCGAGGGGCGCGACCCGCGCGGAGACGGCCAGTGCCTCGCCGCGTCCGGTGCCCCGCCTGGGCAGGTCCAGCTCGACCTGGCGTATCTCCCCGTCCCGCCGGGTGTCCCGGGCCATCTGGAGCATCGGCTCCACGGACAGCTTGCCGCCGCGGACCAGCCCGAGGGCGTACGCGGCGGAGCTGGCCTTGACGACGGCGTCGGCCTCGTCGAGGACGACGGCCGAGGACCTGAGCACCGAGAGCACGGTGTCCACGCCCGGCGGAAGCACGGGGTCGGTGTGCAGGGAGGTGCGGGTGGGGCGCTTCTGCTCCCGCTCGCTCCAGCGGAACGCCAGCATGGCGATGACACCGGTGAGCACACCGGCGATCGCTGCCGCTGCGGCGACCGCCGCGTTCACGTCCATGCCTCCAGGTTAGGCATGGGATCCGTCCTGGCCACAGCCGTCCGAGTGGGACCTCGAACACTCGTCGCCCAGAGTTCACCTTGGAGCCAGTGGTGGTTCATTTGGGAGGGCGGAAACGGACGCGTACGGGGCCGAACGTGGGAGCGTGGGGTACGCAGCACCCGGTTTCGCGGCCGGTAGCACCGGTTTTCGCGGCTGGTAACACCGGTTTCGCGGCCGGTGGCGCCGGTTTTCGCAGCCGGTGGCGCCGGTTTCGCGGCCGGTCTTGGCCCCTGGCACCCACAGGAACGACGTACGAGAGGGAACCGACAATGCGGGACGCGTACCACGAGGAACTTGATTCGATCGGCGACGGTCTGGTGGAGATGGCCCGCCTGGTCGGCTCGGCGATCGGACGCGCCACGACGGCCATCCTCGACTCCGACCTGAAGCTCGCCGAGAGCGTGATCGAGGCCGACCAGAAGGTGGACGACCTCCAGCACGACCTGGAGGCCCGGGCGATAGCACTGCTCGCCCGCCAGCAGCCGGTGGCGACGGACCTGCGGATCGTCGTGACCTCCCTGCGGATGTCCGCCGACCTGGAGCGCTCCGGCGACCTCGCCCAGCACGTGGCGAAACTGGCCCGGCTGCGCTTCCCCGAGAAGGCGATCCCCCACGACCTGCACGCCACCATCCTGGAGATGGGCCAGCTCGCCCAGCGCCTGATGGCCAAGGCGGCGGAGGTCATCATCACCAAGGACGTCGACCTGGCGCTCCAGCTGGAGCAGGACGACGACGAGATGGACCTGCTGCACCGCACGCTCTTCCAGCACCTGCTGGACGACAAGTGGAAGCACGGCATCGAGACGGCGGTGGACGTCACGCTGCTGGGCCGCTACTACGAGCGGTTCGCGGACCACGCGGTGTCGGTGGCCAAGCGTGTGGTGTACCTGGTGACGGGCGAGCACGCGGACGACCTTCAGGCGGACGTCCAGCCGGTGACGGGGGTGGAGGGGGCGTGACCCCTCCGGGGGGGCGCGCCGGTGGGGTGAGGACTGCCGAGGAGTCCGGAGAAGTCCTGCGGAGTCCCGTGGAGTCCCGTGGAGTCCTGTCAGGGCGTGCGCGAGCCTCTGTGCGCCGTTGATGCGCCCAGGGAAGCGGGCATGCACTGGGTACAGGGCCTGATCCGACCGTCGGGACGTACTGGCCCTCGCCTCGAGGAGGGACTCATGGCCGAAGCCCCCAGCACCCCCCAGTCCGACCCCACCCAGGAACGCCCGACCGAGCAGCCCGCCGTGATCAGGACCCTGTCGGTCATCGGCGCGTGCGGCTGCGGGTCGGGATGCGGGTGCGGGTGCCAGTCGGGCAATCCGTGTCAGTGCGGCTGAGATTTCCGGTACGGCATTTCTTGCACGGCATTTCTTGTACGGCGGTGAGGGGCCCCGGGGTGATCCCGGGGCCCCTCGTCGTGTCCGGGCTGGGCGGGCGCCGGTGCTCGGGTCGCCCGGTCGGGTGAGGAGGCGCAGCATGGATGAGGACGGTGACGGGGCGGGCGACTTTACGGCTCGGGGATGACGCCGCCGGTGTGCGGCGGGCGAGGAGGTGGAGGCCATGGCTCGTTACATGGACGTACACCGAGGAATGCACGGCATCACGGCGGAGCAGCTGATGGAGGCCCATCAGGCCGACCTGGCGATAGAAGGAGAAGAGGGCGTGCACTTCGAGCGCGCCTGGGCCGACCCGGAGTCCGGCACCGTGTACTGCCTCTCGGAGGCACCTTCTCCGGAAGCGGTCCAACGCATCCACGAACGGACCGGCCACAAGGCGGACGAGGTCCATCCGGTGCCGTTGTCGGTGTGACGGTGGGGTGCGGGCGGGTCGCCGGTTGACGGTTGGCGTGGCCGGCGGGGCCTTTGGTCTGACCGGCGCGAACGCGATCACCGCTGGGGGCGGCGCTCATGGAAGACCAGTTGCCCGGCCGTCAGGGCAACTGGTCGTGCCCGACCATCCATCCGCCACCACCGCAAGCGCTCTCCGGCCACCGACCGTCGCCCCACCCCCGAGCAGCGCTTCAACGGCCCGTTCGTTCCCACTGACGTCCCCCTGGTGCGGACACGAAAGTCAGCTCCGCCGGCCCCGCTCACCGGGAGGCGGCCCCGTGTGGGAGTCACTGGCGTCCTGCCCACTGTCGCAGCTCCCTCATGGCACGGGCCTTGTGGAGGCGAGTTGTCGAGAGTTCGCTCGCGTTCGTCATGAACGCCGTGATGGGGGTCCATCGCTCGCCCCCTTTGCGAGTCGTCCATCTGACGGCGGGGAAGTCCGTGATCTCTGTGACGTCCTCCCGCGCAATCACGCGTGTGCGCAGGTAGCCGCGGATCGAGAGTCTCCCGCGCTCACATGTCACGCCGAGCCGGTATCCCCTCACAGAGAGGGCCGCGAACCCCATCACAGCGACACAGGCCGCGGTCCTCGAGAAGCCCGAGCTGGCTTGCGCTGCGTAGGCAACAGCAGCGGCCGCCGGAACAACTCCGAGGCTGCTGTTCGCAAGACGGTTCGACATCGATGGCGATAGCTCCACGACACTCCTCGTCCGTGCTGGACTTGGCTGCCCCTTGCTCTGCGGGAAGTCATTGCGGTCGGGCGGGCTGGCCGGCGGGCCGTTGCCGGCGGGCCGCAGCCACGGTGTTTGCTGTGCTTCGTGGGCTTTCCCACGGCTTGCGGCCCAGACAGGGCCCCAGCACGGCAACAAGGCCCCTGCCCGGCGGAGAAACCGCAGCCAGGGGCCTTGATCGCTTCGGTTACTTCTTCTTGCCCTGGTTCTTGACCGCCTCGATCGCCGCCGCGGCCGCCTCCGGGTCGAGGTACTTGCCGCCCGGGGTCACCGGCTTGAAGGAGGCGTCGAGTTCGTAGGAGAGGGGGATGCCCGTCGGGATGTTGAGGCCCGCGATGTCGGCGTCCGAGATGCCGTCCAGGTGCTTGACCAGGGCGCGGAGGCTGTTGCCGTGGGCCGCGACCAGGACCGTGCGGCCGGCCAGGAGGTCCGGGACGATGCCGTCGTACCAGTACGGAAGCATGCGGACGACGACGTCCTTCAGGCACTCCGTGCGGGGCCGCAGCTCCGGCGGGATGGAGGCGTAACGGGGGTCCTCGGACTGGGAGAACTCCGTGCCGTCCTCGAGGGGCGGCGGGGGCGTGTCGTAGGAACGGCGCCACAGCATGAACTGCTCCTCGCCGAACTCCGCGAGGGTCTGCGCCTTGTCCTTGCCCTGGAGGGCGCCGTAGTGGCGCTCGTTCAGGCGCCACGAGCGGTGGACCGGGATCCAGTGGCGGTCCGCGGACTCCAGCGCCAGCTGGGCGGTGCGGATCGCGCGCTTCTGGAGGGACGTGTGGACCACGTCGGGCAGGAGGTCGGCGTCCTTCAGGAGCTCGCCGCCGCGGACTGCCTCCTTCTCGCCCTTCTCGTTGAGGTTGACGTCCACCCAGCCGGTGAACAGGTTCTTCGCGTTCCACTCGCTCTCGCCGTGGCGGAGGAGGATCAGCTTGTACGGTGCGTCGGCCATGCGTATGAGCGTAATCCACGCCTTCGGTCGGGGCGGCGCCCGTTCGGCAGGCGGACGGTCGCAGGATCGGTCGGCGGGATCGGTTGACGGGATCTGTTAATTGAGTGGCCCCCGGCCACCCCGGTTTCGTAAGTTGTGCTCGCCATCTGAGCCACTTACACACCTGGGGGACCGTCCATGCCGCTCGCCACCTTGAGACGCGCCACCCGCGAGACCGTCTCCGGGCTCCCCCGTGAGTTCTGGTGGCTGTGGACCAGCACCCTCGTCAACCGGCTCGGCGCCTTCGTCGCCACCTTCATGGCGCTCTACCTCACCCTGGACCGCGGCTACTCCGCCTCCTACGCCGGTCTCGTCGCCTCCCTGCACGGGCTCGGCGGTGTCGTGTCGTCGCTCGGGGCGGGGGTCATGACCGACCGGCTGGGCCGGCGGCCCACCCTGCTCGTGGCCCAGGCGTCGACCGCCGCCTCCGTCGCGCTGCTCGGCTTCATGCACCACCCTGTCGCCATCGCCGCCGTCGCCTTCCTGGTCGGCATGGCCTCCAACGCGTCCCGGCCGGCCGTGCAGGCGATGATGGCCGACATCGTGCGGCCCGAGGACCGGGTGCGGGCCTTCTCGCTCAACTACTGGGCCATCAACCTCGGCTTCGCCGTCTCCTCGATGGGCGCCGGGTTCATCGCCGAGTTCAGCTATCTCGCCGGCTTCCTCGTCGAGGCCGGGATGACCGCCGTCTGCGCGGTCGTCGTCTTCCTCAAGCTGCCCGAGTCACGGCCCGTCGCCCAGCACGCCGGGAAGGTCTCCGACGACGTCCGCCTCGCCGCCGTCCTGCGCGACGGACGCTTCATGAGTGTCGTCGGACTGTCCTTCCTGGTCGCCGTGATCTTCCAGCAGGGCTCCATCGGCCTGCCGGTCGCGATGGGCGCCGCCGGGTTCACCCCGGCCGACTACGGCCTGGCCATCGCTCTCAACGGGGTCCTGATCGTCGCCCTCCAGATCCCCGTGACCCGGTTCATCCAGCACCGGGACCCGAAGCGGCTGCTCGTCGTCTCGTCCCTCCTCGCGGGGTACGGCTTCGGGCTCACCGCCTTCGCCGGGTCCGTCGGTCTCTTCGCCCTCACCGTGTGCGTGTGGACGCTCGGCGAGATGATCAACGCGCCCACCCAGACCGGGCTCGTCGTCCGCCTCTCCCCCGCCCACGGCCGCGGTCGCTACCAGGGCATGTACACCCTGTCCTGGTCCCTCGCGGCCCTCGTCGCGCCCCTGATGTCCGGATTCGTCATCGACCGTTACGGCGCCGCCTGGCTGTGGGGGCTCTGCGCGGTCGTCGGGACGGTCGCCGCGGTGGGGTACGCGGCCCTGATGCGGCACCTGCCCGGGGAGACGGCCGCCGAGATCGCCGTACCCGAGAAGCCGGCCGCCGCCGAAGCCGCCCCGGCCTGAGCCCGCAGGAGAGCAAGCCCCTCGTCACGGATGCATCCGCGCACCCTTGAGCACCTTGTCCACGGCGTTGCGCGGCCCGTACACGGCAAGCCCCACCAGGTCCAGGTCCGCAGTCGCGACCGCCCGGACCGCCGCGCGGTTGTCCCGGTCGTTGCCCGTCGCGAACAGGTCGCTCGTGAAGAGAGCGCGCGGCAGCGAGCGGGACAGCACGCGCGCGTGGGCCGCCGTCAGTGTCTCCTTGGTGCCCTCGAAGACCAGGACCGGCTGCCGGAACATCGGCAGATAGGGCACCCCGTCGGCGTCCTCGTACGGTTCGCCGAGCACCTCGGGCGCCTGCGCGGAAAGGCCGCTGACCAGGAAGGCGGTGACATTCAGGCGCTGCCAGGTCTCCAGGTCCTCGCGCAGCAGGACGGCGATCTTGGTGTCGAAGCGGAGGGGTTCAGTACTCATGCGCCCAGACTCCCGGCCGCCGTACGGCACCGTCTTGTACGTTCTTTGCATGGCGCCGAGAACCCCGCCCCCGCAGGAGGTCACCGCGTGGCGCCCGACCGTCCCGGGCGTCACCGAGGTCTTCCACGCGCACTTCACCGAGTACGCCTACCCCATGCATGTGCACGAGGCGTGGACGCTGCTCATCGTGGACGACGGCGCCGTACGGTACGACCTCGACCGGCACGAGCACGGCACGCCGGACGACACCGTGTCCCTGCTGCCCCCGCACGTCCCGCACAACGGCTCGCCCGCCACCCCCGGCGGCTTCCGCAAGCGGGTCCTCTACCTCGACGGCACCCATCTCGGCGACGAGCTCATCGGGCCCGCCGTCGACGGCCCCGATCTGCGGGACCCCGTACTGCGGCTACGGGTCGGGCAGTTGCACACGGCGCTGACCAGGCCCGGTGAGGAGTTCGAGGCCGAGAGCCGGCTGACCCTCATCGGCGACCGGCTCCGGGCTCTCCTGCGGCCCCAGTCGTACGGCGAACCCGCGCGCCGTGACCCCGTCCTGGCCCGCCGGCTGCGCGAACTCCTCGACGAGCGGGTCGTGGAGGGGCTCTCCCTGGAAGCGGCCGCGGCGACCGTCCAGGCCCATCCGGCGCATCTCGTAAGGGCGTTCAGCAGCGCGTACGGCATCGCTCCGCACCAGTACCTGACCTCGCGCCGCGTCGACCGGGCCCGGCGGCTGCTGCTCGCCGGGAGCGGGCCCGCCGAGGTCGCCGCGCTCACCGGGTTCCACGACCAGGCCCATCTCACCCGGCACTTCAAGCGGTTGGTGGGGGTCACTCCGGGGCGGTACCGGGTGAGCGCGAGGACATCGACGGAAGGCGCCCGTCCGGTGATCGTCGGCGATTAGCGTCGCCGGCATGGATGACAGAGAGAACACGGGTGACGGACAGAACACGCGTAACGGACATAGCACGGGCGAGGCACAGAAGTCCTTACCGTTCAGGCGTCTCTCGGTCGCCGTCGCGGGCGCGGCGTTCCTGGCCGCCGTGAGCGTGGGCGGTGCCCTCGCGGCGAGTTCGGACGACGGGCCCAGCGCCGAGCCCAGTGCGTCGGCTGGCTATCCGGGCGACGAGAGCGGGACCGACGGCGGCACGGTCGGCGGCAGTGGCGGGACCGACGGCAGTGGCGGGATCACCGGCGGGACTGACCCCAGCCCCACCTCCACCTCCCCCGACGACCCCACGGAGGAGCCCACCCCGGAACCTTCCGGGGAACCGTCCGAACAGCCCTCCACACCGGGCGACTTGGCGGAGCTCAACCGCCGTATCGCCGAACTCGACCGGAAGGTCGATCAGTTGCCCACCAAGAAGGAACTCGCCGACGCGCTGCGGGCCTTCGCCGACCAGCTGGACAAGCAGTCCGCTCCCACGCCCACGCCCGAGGACCCCGGTCCCACCAGCCCGCCCCGGCCGTCCGGCACGCTCCCGCCCCACTAGGCGAGCCCGCCCCGGGGTCAGTCCTCCGTACGCCGGGTCAGATGCGCGAACGCGTCCAGGTTGCGGGTCGACTCGCCCCGGGCCACCCGCCACTCGTACTCCTTGCGGATCGCGGTGGCGAAACCCAGCTCCAGCAGGGTGTTGAAGCTCCCGTCGGCCGCCTCCAGGACCTGGCCCAGGAGGCGGTCGACCTCGTCGGCGGTGACCGCGGCGAGGGGGAGCTTGCCCGCGACGTAGATGTCACCGAGCCGGTCTACGGCGTAACTCACGCCGTACAGCTTGAGGTTGCGCTCCAGGAGCCAGCGGTGGACGCCGGGTTCGTTCTCGTCGGGGTGGCGGATGACGAAGGCGTTCACGGAGAGGGAGTGGCGGCCGACCAGGAGCGAGACGGTCGTCTTCAGCTTGCGGGTGCCGGGGAGCTGCACGACGTAGTTGCCGGGCGCGGGGCTCTCCCACTCGACCTCGGCGTCCTTGAGAACGCCCTCGATGACCTGCGCCGCCTTCTCTGCCTCAGCCATGCAGCGAGCGTACGTGACGCCGGTACGACTGCGCGGCGGCCACGTACACGTCCGCCGTCGCCGCGGCCGCGGTGTCCCAGCCGAAGGACTGCGCGTGCCGGGCCGCCGCCTCGCCCATGCGGGGCGACAGCGTCGGGTCGTCGGCGAAATCGCGCAGCACGCGCGCGTAGGCGGCCGGATCGTGTCCTCGTACGAGGAAGCCGGTGCGTCCGTCGGCCACGGCCACCGGCAGCCCGCCGACCGCCGCCGCGAGCACCGGGGTGCCGGCCGCCTGGGCCTCTATGGCGACCAGCCCGAACGACTCGCTGTAGGACGGCATGACCAGCACGGACGCGGCCCGGAACCAGTCGGCGAGCTGCTCCTGGCCAACGGGCGGGTGGAACCGTACGACATCCGCGATGCCCAGCCGGGAGGCCAGTTTCTGGAGGCCTTCCGGCTTGGCGAGGCCGCTGCCGCTGAGGCCGCCGACGACCGGGACGAGGATGCGGGAGCGCAGGTCGGGGCGCTGGTCGAGGAGCACCGCCACGGCGCGCAGCAGGACGTCGGGGGCCTTCAGGGGCTGGATGCGGCCCGCGAAGAGGGGGATGAGCGCGTCCTGGGGCAGGCCTAGGCGGGCGCGGGCCGCCGCTCGGCCGTCCGCCGGGCGGAAGCGGTCGAGGTTCACGCCGGGGTGGACGACGGCGACCTTGACGAGGTCGGCCGCGTAGTGGTGGACGAGTTCCTCGCGCTCCTCGGCGGTGTTCGCGATGAGGCGGTCGGCGGCGGAGACGATCTGGGTCTCGCCGATGACCCGGGCGGCGGGCTCGGGGGTGTCGCCGTCGGCCAGGTTGGCGTTCTTGACCTTGGCCATGGTGTGCATGGCGTGCACGAGCGGGGTGCCCCAGCGCTGGGCGGCGAGCCAGCCGACGTGGCCGGAGAGCCAGTAGTGCGAGTGGACCAGGTCGTAGTGGCCCGGGCGGTGGCCGGCCCACGCCTGCATGACGCCGTGGGTGAAGGCGCACAGCTGGGCGGGGAGGTCCTCCTTGTTGAGGCCCTCGTAGGGGCCGGCGTCGATGTGGCGGACGAGGACGCCGGGGGCCATCTCGACGGTCGGGGGGAGGCCGCCCGTGGTCGCGCGCGTGAAGATCTCGACCTCGATGTTGATCGCGGCGAGGCGCTGGGCGAGCTCGACGATGTAGACGTTCATGCCGCCCGCGTCTCCGGTGCCGGGCTGGTGGAGCGGTGAGGTGTGCACGGAGAGCATGGCGACGCGGCGGGGGCGACGGTGCGGCAGCCACAGCCGCGAGGTCGTGGCGGGAGAGCGACGCTGGAGCCTGCTGATGTACTGGCTCACGTGGCGTTCCTCCTTGCTGCGGGCATGCCGGTCGGAGGGTGCGGGGCGCCCTCCACGGGGAGGAACACCGGAGGGAGGCGTTCCCATTCCTGGTGGGGCGGTTTTTGCCGAGGTATTACCAGGGGTCGCTCAACCGTTCGAGAGCGCAGCGCGTTGTGAAGGTCGGTGGGCGGGGGCCCACCCCGGGACCCACCCCCGGGACCCACCCCCGCGACCGCACGCACGGCAGCCCACGCCATGGCCGCCGCATACCCTCGTAGGCATGACCTCCCGTGCCACCTCCCGCCCTGTGGGCACGGTCACGCGCGGGACGACCAACCCCAACCGGCTGCGCCGCATGGACCGCTGGATCGCGGCGACCCACGGCGCCGAACTGCGCCGCGCCGCCGATCCGGTCGCGGTCGACCTCGGGTACGGGGCCGCGCCCTGGACGGCCGTCGAACTGCTCACCCGGCTCCGCGCGGCGGCTCCCCGCACCCGCGTGGTCGGCGTCGAGATCGAACCGGCGCGGGTGGCGGCGGCCCGGCCCTACGAGCGGGACGGACTCGTCTTCCGGCATGGCGGCTTCGAGATCCCGGTCCGCGAACGGCCCCTGCTGATCCGGGCCGCGAACGTCCTGCGCCAGTACGACGAGGCCGAGGTGGCCGCCGTCTGGGAGCGGCTGTGCGCGCGGCTCGCGCAGGCCTCCGACGGCTCCCGGGGCGGACTGCTCGTCGAGGGGACCTGCGACGAGATCGGACGTCGGCACGTATGGGTCGCACTCGGCCCCGAGGGGCCCAGGACGGTCACCTTCGCGACCCGGCTGGGGTCCCTCGACCGACCGTCCGACCTCGCCGAACGGCTGCCGAAGGCGCTCATCCACCGCAACGTCCCGGGCGAACCGGTGCACGCCTTTCTTCACGACTTCGACCGCGCGTGGGCAGCGGCGGCCCCCTACGCGTCGTACGGCGCCCGCCAGCGCTGGATCCGAACGGCCCGCCGCCTCACCACCGACTGGCCGATCACGGACGGCCCTTCCCGCTGGCGCCAGGGAGAAGTGACGGTGGCTTGGGGGGCGTTGGCTCCTCAGGGCTGAGCCGGGGGCGAACCGAGCGTGAGTTGGGCGCGTTCTGGCGCGGTTGGGGTGGGAATGCCGGGAGTTCCAGGCCCTCGGCGTCCCCCGGGAACGATCTCCATGAGTCGTTCGTCACAAACTCCGGGAGATCGTCTTCGCGGGGCGAGGAGCGGGGGAGGGACCGACAGACGCGAGGCGCGAAGGCGCGCGCAGGGGTACGCCGGGCAGGCAGGCCCCTGTCGTTTTCGGCTGTGACGTGGCACGATCCCCCGAGCGCCGTAAGTTACTGACGGTAAATCAGTTGTGGGGGCACAGGTATGGGGACGGGCAAGCGCGGTCTGATCGCTACGGCCGTGACCGTGATCGGCGCGGTCGCCGTACTCGCGGCACCGGCCCCCGCGTTCGCCGCCCCGAGTCCGACCCCCACCCCTTCCCCCACGGCCTCGCCGACCCCCGGCACCCCCGTCACCAACAAGGACCTCGAGGCCGTACGCGAACGCCTCGACGCGCTCTACCACGACGCCGCCGTCGCCACCGACGCCTACAACGCCGCCGAGGAGAAGGCCCGGCAGCAGTCGGCCCAGATCGTCGCGCTGGCCAAGAAGATCGTGCAGGGCCAGGAGAAGCTCAGGCGGCTCAAGGCCCGCGCGGGCGCCGCGGCCGCCGCCCAGTACCGCACCAACGGCCTCCCGGACGAGGCCAAGTTGATACTGAGCGACAACCCGCAGCAGTTCCTGGACGCCACCGGCCGCGTCCTCCAGGGCCAGCGCGCCACCAAGGCCCTCATCGCCGAACTCGCTCAAACCCAGCAGGACTTGAAGCAGTACGCCGACGACGCCTCCGCCCAGTGGACCAAGCTGGAGGCGGGCCGCAAGGCGAAGGCGGCGGCCAAGAAGAAGGTCGAGCAGCAGATCGCGGCGGCCGAGCAGCTCGAATCCCAGCTGGAGGAGCGGGAGAAGGAGCGCCTCGCCGAACTGGAGGAGCAGGCGGCCCACCAGGCCCAGAGCGCCTGGCTGGACTCCGGGATCCTGGACGAGATCGACGGCAAGGCCAGCGAGGCCGGCAAGATCGCCGTCCGGTACGCGACGGCCCAGATCGGCAAACCGTACGAATGGGGCGCCGAGGGCCCGCACTCGTACGACTGCTCCGGACTGACCTCACAGGCCTGGGCGAGCGCGGGCAAGCCCATCCCGCGCACCTCGCAGGAGCAGTGGAAGCAGCTCAAGCACGTGGACATCAAGGACATGCGGCCCGGCGACCTGATCATCTACTTCGACGACGCCAGCCACGTGGCGATGTACCTCGGTGAGGGCGCGATCGTGCACGCCCCGCGCCCGGGACGCACGGTGACCCTCGCGGGCGCCGGCTCGATGCCCATCCTCGGAGTGGTACGACCGGACGCGTGAGCGTCGCCCAGGGCGGCGTGAGACCCAGGTCATGTGACGCGCCGCACCCCTGACGGCTCCGCAAACCTGCCGGGAACGTGACGTTCGTCATCCCGACGACACCTGTCACCTGTCCAACTGCGGTACGGAACGCGGCATATGACAGTGGCGACCGGCCAAGCCACGTGTCGCACACCATTCCTTTCCCGGCCCGGCACCCGCTATGGTCCCCGTCGGTGGATCGAGACCCCTCGCCCCACCGTGCCCTCGGGGGGAGGGAAGGAATCCGAGACCATGCCCGTACCCATACCGCGGCAGCGCGCGATCCCGGCCGCGGAGAGTGGTCAGGCGCCGGCCGCACCCAAGGGCGGCCCCTCCAGGGAAGACGCCCCGCGCAAGGAAGCCACGGTCGACAACAACACCGCCACCCCACTGACCCTGCTGGTGATCGAGGACGATCCCGGCGGCTCCACGGTCGTACCCGAACTCCTGGACCCGGCCGGCAGGCCGATCCGCGTCCGCACCGCCCGCAACCTCACCGAGGCCGAGCGGCTGCTCACGGACGACGTGCACTGCATCCTGCTCGACCTCGCGCTGCCCGGCTCCGGCCGCACCGCTGACGACGACGAGCTCGCCGTACTCAGGCACGTCCTGGAGCTCGCGCCCCGGCACGCCGTCCTCGCGCTGACCGCGTCCGGAGACGCCGAGCGGGGCGCCGAGGCAGTACGGGTGGGGGCCCAGGACTACCTCTTCCGGGACGAGCTGGACAGCCGGCTGCTGAGCCGGGCGATCCGGTACGCCGTGGAGCGGAAACGTTCCGACTCGGCGGAGCGCAGGCTGGCCGAGGGACGGGTGCGGGCGCAGGAGAACCGGCGCCTGGAGCGCGGGCTGCTCCCCACGCCACTGCTGGAGGGCTCCTCGCTGCGGTTCGCCGCGCGGTACCGGCCGGGGCGCTCGCGGGCCCTGCTCGGCGGGGACTTCTACGACGTCGTACGCACCCCCGACGGGACCGTGCACGCGATGATCGGTGACGTCTGCGGGCACGGTCCCGACGAGGCGGCGCTCGGCGTGGAGCTGCGCATCGCCTGGCGGGCGCTGACCCTGGCGGGCCTGTGCGGGGACGAACTGCTCGGCACGCTCCAGGAGGTGCTGGAGCACGAGCGCTCCGACGACGAGATCTTCGCCACCCTGTGCACGGTCGACATCGCGCCGGACGGACGCCGGGCGGGACTGTGTCTCGCCGGGCACCCCTCACCGCTGGTGGCCAGGCCGGGCCGACCCGCCCGCCTGCTGCCGTACGACAACAACGGCCCCGCGCTGGGACTGCTCCCGGGCGCGCGCTGGCCCCGGATGCAGGTCGAGCTGGGGGCCGAGTGGAGCCTGATGCTCTACACCGACGGGCTCATCGAGGGGCACATCGGCCAGGGCCGGGAGCGGCTCGGGCAGGACGGGATGGTCGCCATGATCCGCCGCCAGCTGTCCGAGGGACTGCGGGGCGAGGAACTGCTGCGGGCCGCGGTCAACGAGGTGCGCTCGCTCAACGGGGGCGAGCTGGCGGACGACGTGGCGGTGCTGCTGCTGGACCGCGAGGGCTAGCCACGAGGGTCGGCCACACCCTGGAAGGGGCGCGGTCCTCGGCTTGGGTGCTTACCTGCCCCCGTTGTACGGCCCGTAAGGACCGTCGCTGCTCGAACCCCTGCCCCGGCCGCTGCGGCCGCCGCCCGGCAGCGCGCGGATCGCCGGACGTACGTCGACCATGTACACGATCGTGGCGATGAGACCGATGATCGGCAGGAACGACAGGATGTTGAAGATCAGGTTCACCACGAAGGCGAGCCCGAGGATGATCAGCCAGAAGGGCTTGGTCTTCTTGTCGGCCGCGCGGTAGGCGTCCTCACGGCGGATGGCGGCGTCGAAGAGCGCGAAACCGCTGAAAACGATCAGGGCCATGCTCAGCAGCCACATGAAGCCTGCGAACCCCTGCATCAGCACAACGTCCACCACCCGACTCGGCTCGTCATTACGCGATTGAGCGATTACGCGGTCACCGTACCCGCTCCCGCGAGTCAGCTACCCGGACAACGGGCCGGGCACTCGGTAAGTGCCCGGCCCGTAGCCCTGATGTGTCCCGCGGGTTGTCCTACTTCGCGGGCGGGTTCTTCTTCGGCGCGGTCTTGCGCGGGGTGGCCTTCTTGGCGGCGGGGGCCGTCTTCTTGGCCGGGGCCGGCGCGGGGGTGGTGGCCGTGGCGGTGGCGGGCTTGGCGACCGTGGCCGGGGTCGCGACCTTGATGTCGCCCGGCTCGGCGTCGGGCTCGACGGCGATCGCCAGTTCCTCGATCTCCTCGGCGGCCTCGCCGCGCCAGGTCTTCACGGCCTGCTCGCCGTGCTCGGCGACCTTCTCGTAGGTCTCACGGGCCTTGACGGCGTACTCGGCGGCCACGCCCACGCTGCGCAGGGCGAAGTCCTGGGCGGACTCACCGAGCTTCTTCAGGTCGGCGTCGAGGGTGGAGCCGAGCTTCTTGATGTCGCCGTCCAGGCTGGTGAAGAACTCACCGACCTTCGACTGAAGGGTCTCCTGCGTCTCCTTGACCTTGGCGCCGGCCTCCTTGGCGCGCGCCTGGGCCTTCTCCTGGACCACCTTCGGGTCGGTGCCGCGCACGGCCTCGATCCGGGACGGCGCCTCGGCGCGGAGCTGCTCCACCAGGCCGGGCACCTTCTTGGCCTCCTGGAAGGCCAGGTCACCGGCGCCGGCGAGGAAGTAGAGCGGGGTCGGGTCCTTTACGGCCTTGCGGATGTCGTCGGTGATGGCCATGGCGATGGTCCTCCCGGGTCGCTTTCTGCTGAGGGTTTTGGGTCCCGCGTGCCGGTCGGCGTGCTGTCGAGCCGGGTCCTGACTCAACTGGCCGTCTGGTGCGGGTCGGCGTCGCTGCCGTCGGTCGTACGGGTGTCTTCAACGGCGGTGCCGCCCAGTACGTCACTGTCCTGGACGTCGCTGTCGTTCTGCGTGGCGCTCTGCGTGTCGCTCTGTGCGGGGGCCGCGTCCGCCGGGGCGATCTCGAAGCCGTTCTCCTTGCGGAAGGACTCGTAGATCTGGAGCAGCACCTGCTTCTGCCGCTCGTTGAGCGTGGGATCGGCGAGGATGACCGCACGTGTCTCCACGTCGTCCCGGTCCCGCTCGGCGTCGAGGATGCCGGCCCGCACGTACAGCGTCTCGGCGGAGATCCGCAGGGCCTTGGCGACCTGCTGCAACACCTCCGCGCTCGGCTTGCGCAGCCCGCGCTCGATCTGGCTCAGATACGGATTGGACACCCCGGCGGCATCGGCGAGCTGCCTGAGCGACAGCTGCGCGGTGCGCCGCTGTTCACGCAGATACTCACCGAGATTGCCGACGTTGAGCGATGCCATGCGTCTACCTTGCCTCCCCCCGCTAACTATTGCAAGCACCCGCTTGCAAAAGTGCGCCATGCCACGTCGGGCCGGACGGCATGCAGAGGTCCGTCGTGACGGCGACGGCCTGCCGATCGGCGGACCGGGACTTCCTGCGGCCGGGGACGCCGGCCGGCCGGAACATGTCCGGCCGGCCGGCCCTTGTTCGTTCGCCTCGCCGGTATGCCGGCAGGCGGTCAGGTCATCCGATCCTGACCTTGTAGACACCGCTGGAGACATCGGCGGCGGAGGGGGTCACCGTCACGCCGCCGAGCGCCCTCGTCCACCTCCCCCACGCCTGGACGTAGGTACTGCACTGGCCCGTCTCCCAGGCCGAGATGTCGTAGGTGGTCCCCGCCGTGACCTGGTACCGGGTGGTGAAGTTCACCCGCCAAGTGGTCTGATTCAAAGTCCAGTTGACGCTGCTCGCGGGTATGCAGGTGACGGAGGATCCGTTGTCGATCTGAAGGCTTCCGTAGTAGACGACGTTGTTGTCGAGCTTGGAGGCGAACGGGACATCGGCGGCCAGGGCGGCGGAGGCGGTGGGCGTCGCGGCTACGGCGGTTGCCGGGGTGAAGGCGACCAGGCCGACGACGGCGAGCGCGGCGGCCAGAACGGCCGACCGCACAGCTCGACGGTGAACGCTCATGGTTCCTCCCTGTGGGGGGTGAAGTGGATGAACGATGACTGCGCCTACAGTACTTGAAGTTTCACGCAATTCAACGGAAGCTCGCGTCGGCGAACAGCCCCGATGCGTAAGGGAGTTGGCTGGTGATCTGGCGGTGACTGCCGGCCCGCCGGACGATGGCGGGATGGGGAAGCGGGAGACGCCGGAGGAAGCGGTCCGCCGAGTCGGGCGGGAGGTTCTCGGTTTCCTGACGGAGACGGGATTTGCCGGACCGCACGAGGTCGACGGTGGTTTCTCCTATGCCGGTCACGGCCTGCGGATCACCATCTACTACTGGTACTGGAAGAACGAAGCCGGAGTGATCGCGGACGTCCGGATCCTGGGTGACTCCGGCCCCAAGGCCCAAGCGGACATTGCCCAGTTGTACGCCGAGTGCGGCCTCGGGGCCGTCAATCACCTGCCCAGCCAGGCCGCGAGCGCAAGGCTGGCCGGACTTCGCGTCCGAGCCTTCGCCGCAGCCCTGGAAACCTTGCTGCCCCACCTTCTCGCGCCCGGTCGCACCGCGCTCGTCAAGCGGGCATCCGCCCGTCCCTGACGCACGCGGCCGGCATTCACGCGGCTCGGCGAGAACGGTGATCCTCAAGAGATAGCGTTTCCGTCACTCCGAGTGGATGAACGAGTGAGGGCGACGGAGTGCGGTTTTCTTGGCGTGGCTGGAGTGTACTGCGGTGGGTGACGTTCGGGGCGATCGCCTTCGGGTCGGTGTTCCCGGTCGTCGGGTTGGTCCTCGCCGGGGTGTCGGCCTCGTTCCTCGCGGATGCGGAGCGGACCAAGGGGACCGTGGACGCCGCCGACGGCTCTGACCGCACCACTGCGGGCCTGAACATCGCCGACGGACCCATCCGCAGGGAGGCCGAGCCCTCGCCCCTACCCCCGCCCCGCCACGAACACGAACTCCCTGCCCGGCCGGTCCGGTGCGTCCCGTACGTCCTCCACCACGAACCCCTGCCTGACCAGTTCCGCCTCGATCTCCGCCCGCTCCCGGAAGCGCAGGGTGGAATCAGAGGTCAGGGTCAGCCCGTCCGCGGCGAACACATAGGTCCACCGGAACGACACCAACTGCCCTTCCATACCCGTCACTTCGACCCAGCTCTCAACCTCCCCGACGCCCGCCACCTCCGTCACGGCGTACGACGCCTCCCGGTTCCACTCCTCCCAGGCCCGCCGTGCCGGGTCCCGCGTCTCGAACACCAGGCGCCCGCCGGGCCGTAGTGCCGCGTGCGCGCCCCGCAGGGTCGCCCGCCAGGCATCCGCCTCTACGATCTGCTGCGCCACGTTGGCCGTCATGGTCACCAAGTCGACGCACAGCGGGGGCAGTTCGGTCGCATCGCCGTGGATCCAGCGCACGCGTTCCGCACCGGGCTTCCCCCGGGCCACGTCGAGCGACGCCGACGCGGGATCGACCCCGACGACCTCGACCCCCCGCTCGGCCAGCACCAACGCGAACACCCCCGTCCCACAGCCGACGTCGAGCACCCGCCGCGCCCCGAACTCCTCCACCATCCCGACGTAGGCGTCGAGATCACGGCGATCGGGGTCGAGCGGATCGTAGACAGCGGCCAGCCGCGGATCGTTGAAACCTTCGTCAGCCATGGGGCCGACGGTAGGTCAAGCACACCCGCCCGGACCACCCGATGTCCCCCGCCCCCTCTCACCCCCTGATCCACTCCTCCAGCACGGCGAAGTCCGCGTCCACGAGGCCCCGTTGGGCCTCCACCCGATGCACGAGCGCCCGACCCGGATGATGCCCCGCCACCCACACCCGGTCGGCATCGGTGACCTCGTCGTCGACCCAGACGAAGTCCCGGCCGACTGCCCAGGAAACAAGCGGACGAGTCTTCCAGTGCAGCCCGGTCCGATCCTTGTCGTCGTCCGTGTCCGGCCAGTCCACAAGGGGCAGTTGGGGCAGTCCGAGCCAGGGCGCCAGGCAGGTGTTCGCGTCGTCCATCCACGTCGTGGCCCACACCAGCTCGCACCCCAGCGACACAAGGCGCGCGCCGAGTGCCGGGTCGACGCGGGACAGCAGGGGGTGCTCGGCAGCGGCCGCCGGCAGCGGAAAGGCAGGGTCGTACTGCGGGTACGGCCCTGCCCCGAACGGCAGCACCGTCCCGTCGACGTCGAGGAACAGCAGCACCCCGCTCAGCCCTCGAACCCACCCGCGGCCAGAGCCTCGTCAACCCGTTTCCGATGTGCCGTCTCCCACTGCTCCAGCGTCTCCTCCGCCTCCTTGGCCAGCTTGGCGCGGGCAGCGCTCAAGGTCTTCGCCAGGCGCGCGCCCGGCACGGCCACGACCCCCTCCTCGTCGGCCACCACCACGTCCCCCGCCTCGACCCGCACCCCACCGCACCGCACCGGCTCACCCAGCGGCGTCACGGCCTTCTTGGTGCCCGGGATCGGGATGACACCCCGCGCGAACACCGGGAAGCCGGCCTCCCGCACCTCGGCCAGGTCCCGGATCAGCCCGTCCGCCACGAACCCGGCGATCCCCCGGCGCTGGGCCACCGCGCAGACGTTCCCACCGGCCAGCGCGTAGTCGAGGTCGCCTGACTCCACCACGATCACCGAACCGGCCGGCGCCCGGTGGATCGCCGCGTGCAGCATCAGGTTGTCGCCGGGAGGGCACCGTACGGTGAAGGCCGGCCCCGCGATCCTCGGCACCGGCCCCCACAAGGGCCTGATCCCGATGTCCATGACCTGCTCACGGCCGAGAAGATCGGCCAGGGTGGTCGTGGGAACGTCCGCAAACTCGTTGGTCTCGATCATGCGCCGGACGTTACCGTGGGGACATGACTGCCGGGTCGGCCATGTGCCGTGAGCGAGTTGGGTGCCCGGCCTCTGAGTGAGGCCGGGGCGGGCCAGGGGCCCGCCGCTTTCTCTGAGTCCTCCAGGAAATGACCAGGAATCGACCGGAGACCAGAGAAAGCAGAGCAAGTGACCAACCCCGCCAACCCCTTCCACGACTTCAACCAGCGGATCATCGACGAGTTCCGCGCCAACCACGGCCAGGTCGGCGGCCCCTTCGAGGGCGGCCGTCTGATATTGCTCACCACCACCGGCGCCCGCACCGGCACTCCGCACACCACTCCCGTCGGCTACCTCCCCGACGGCGGCGACCGCATCCTCGTGATCGCCTCGGCGGGCGGCTCGCCCCGCCACCCCGACTGGTACCGCAACCTCGTCGCGAACCTCCAAGTCACCGTCGAAAGCGGCGTGTTCACCTATGAGGCGCGGGCTGTCGTCCTGTCGGGCGACGAACGGGACCAGGCCTTCGCACGGGCCGTGGAGGCGGACCGCGGCTGGGCGACCTACCAGGAGAAGACGGACCGGGTCCTCCCCGTGGTCGCACTGCACGAGATCGCCCGCCCCGGCCCGCCGACCATCAACGCCGGATCCCCGGGCGAGGCGATCCGGCTCGTCCACGACGTCTTCCGCCGCGAACTCGCCCTGATCCGCCGTGAGATGACGACCGGCGGCTCGACCCTCGGCGCCCAGCTCCGGGTGAACTGCCTGACGTTCTGCCAGGGCCTGCACAACCACCACACGGGTGAGGACATGGCCATGTTCCCCTTCCTGGCCGACCGCCACCCGGAGGCGGCGCCCGTCCTCGACCGGCTGCGCGCGGAGCACGAGCACATCGCGACCCTGGTGGAGGAGCTGCGCACGGCACTCGCGGACCCGGACCCCGCCGCCGTCCGCACCGAGGTCGACCGCCTGACGACCGAGCTGGAAGCTCATCTGACGTACGAGGAGGAGCAGTTGATCCCGCTGCTCGACAGCGGCGCCTGACTCGGCCGCACGGGCGGCCGTAGCCCTGCACCGGCTAGAACGGCAGCGGCCGCCCGTGCACCACCTCCAACCGCGACACCGCTCTGGTCAGCACGACGTACAGCCGGTGCAGCCCGCGCTCCTCCGCCTCCGCGATCGCCGCGGGCTCGACGGCCACGACATGGTCGTACTCAAGCCCCTTGACCACCGCGGCTGTTACGACGCTCACCCGTGCCCCGATCTCGTCCGGCCCGGCGGCGGGGATCCCGGCCGCGTCGAGGGCGCGGCGTACGTCCTCGACCTGCTCGTCGGCCGCGACGACCCCCACGGACCCGTCCTGCGCGAGCGCGTCCCGCACGGCCGCCACGACAGCCTCAGGCAACGCCTCCGCGTCAGCCACCGGCCGCATCCGCAACTCCCCGTCCTGCCGCAGCGACCGCCCCGCCGGCACCTCCACGTCCAGCCGATCCAGGAGTCGGTTGGCAAGCCCTACGACGGCCCGCGGCACCCGGAACCCGACGGTCAGCGGTACGACGGTCGCGTCCGGCTTGCCGAGATGGGCGAGGACGGTGGGCCAGGAGCGGGCCGCCCACGGTGTGGTCCCCTGCGCCAGATCACCGAGGACGGTCAGCGACCCGAACCGGGCCCGGCGCGCGATGGCCCGGCACTCCATCGGTGACAGGTCCTGCGCCTCGTCGACGACGAGATGGCCGTACCCTTCGGGGTGTTCCACCAGCCCGGCGACCTCGTCGAGCAGCACGAGATCGGCGGCCGACCAGCGCGCCGACTTCCACGACCGCGGCGGTCTGCCCCACAGCAGCTCCTGTTGCTCGCCCGCGTCGAACAGCCCGTCGGCGTGGACGGCCAACGCAGCGCCGTCCGTGAGGAGTTCGGCCAGCAGCTCCTCGGGCCGCACCTTGGGCCACACGACGTCGAGGAACGCCCCGACCGCCCTCGACCGCGAAATCCGCTGCACCCAGGCCCCGTTCTGCGGCCCGGCCCGCCGTTCGGCCTGCAACTGCACACCGCGCACCACCCGTCCGCGCACCCGCTCCCGCCCGGTGCCGTACGGCGGCTCCTCCTCCCGTACGTCCGCCACGATCCGCGCCAGCTCACCGCCCGGGACCCGCCAGCTGTAGGAACCGTCCTTGATCTCAAGGGGTTTGACGGACTCGGTCGACACGCGTGCGTAGAGCGCCCGGCGCAGCACCTCCGCCATGCGGGCGTCGTGCTTGAGGACGGCGGTCGGGCGGGGGTCGGTGGCGGTGACGGGGTGACGGGCGATCTCGTCCTGGAGCGTGGACTGGCGCACGCCTGTCTCGCCGAGTGCGGGCAGCACCTGGGAGATGTAGGAGAGGAAGGTCCGGTTGGGCCCGAGGACGAGGAGTCCGCCGCGCCGCATCCGCTGCGGGTGGGTGTACAGCAGATAGGCGGCCCGGTGCAGCCCGACGGCGGTCTTGCCGGTTCCGGGAGCGCCCTGGACGCACACGGAGACGGCGAGGTCGCCCCGTACGAGATCGTCCTGCTCGGGCTGGATGGTCGCGGCGATGTCCCGCATGGGCCCGATGCGGGGCCGTTCGATCTCGCGGGCGACGATGGCGCTGGGCCCCGACTCGCCTTCGCTCAGATGCTCGTCCTCGAGCCCGGTGAGGTCGGCGGAGTCCCCCGCGCTCCCCGGCGCCCACCCGAACCGCCGCCGCACGGCGACGCCCTGCGGATCCTGGACGCTCGCCTGGTAGAAGGCGCGGGAGACGGGCGCGCGCCAGTCCACGACGAGGGGCGGGGCGGCGGGGTGCTCGGTGATCCGGAGCCGGCCGAGGTGGTAGCCCTGCCCGCTGTGGTCACCACGATCGAAGTCCAACTTGCCGAAGAACAAGGGCCCTTGGGGCAGCTCCCGCATCTCCTTGGCCTGACTGCGCAACTGGTACCCGAGGACCTCGGCATCGGCGCCGGAGGCGGAGACGTCCTCACCGACGACGACCTGCCGCTGGGCCCCGTCGACCATGGCGGCGAGGGCGGCACGGCAACGGTCGTGGTGGGCGCGCTCACGGCGCAGGGTCTCTTTCAGGGTGGGGTCGGCTGAGGCTGAGGTCATGGGGTGACCCTACGCGAAGAAACGCAACTGAGTTAACTTTTTAACCGGGGCTCACTTCTCCCCGGCCAGCCGGGGCAACCCACCCGCCAGCGCCCCGAAGGCCCGTGCGGCCGCAGCCACGGCGTCCACGCGCACCTCCTCGATCGGCTCCCCCTCGGCAATCCGCCGCCAGTTCTCCAGAGCGAGCACCCGCCGCACGGCGATGATCTGCCCGGCGGCCAGCCGTGCGTCGAGATCACCTCCGAGCACCTCGGCAAGCGCGGCTTCCTGCCGCTCCAGATGTCCGTGAGCCCGGGCGACGAGGGAGGGAGTCCCGTAGAGAAGCCGATGAAAGGCAAGCACCTGAGGATGATCACTGAGCCCGGTCACGGGATCCCCCCGCTCCAGCCCCTCGAGAAAATGCCGCCTCAGGGCAACGAGCGGCGCCTCCCCCGACTCCCTCACGACCCGCGCGGCCTCGTCCTCGTGATCGGCGATCCGATGCAGGACGAGATCCTCCTTGACCGGGAAGTACCGGAAGAGGGTCGGCTTGGAGATCCCGGCAGCAGCGGCGATCTCAGCAACGGACACGGCATCGAACCCCTTCTCCAGAAAGAGCCGGATGGCGATCTCGGAGACGGACTCGTACGTCTGCTGCTTCTTGCGTTCGCGGAGGCCGGGAGGGTGGGTCATGGGGGGAGCCTACGCATCGCCGTACGAGGTGAGGTCAGGACGCCTGGAGAGAGGCGGGCGCCTTGAGCGCAGGCGGTGCCTTCGGTACCGCGCGTCGGCGCAGTCCCAGGGAACCGGTGGCGGCGGACAAGGTCATCTCGTACGCGTCGACGGCCCGCCGCACGTTCGGGGTGTCCAGCGCGGCCCCGGTCGTGATCCGGTCCAGATCGACGTAGGCCGAGCGGATCTGCTCGATCCAGCGGTAGACCCGCCAGTCCTTCTCCCACCCCGTGACGCACTCCGGAGGAAGCTTCCTGCTCCAGCGGTCGAACATGCGCATCCGCATCTCCGTCCGGGTGGGCGTCAGATGCAGATGACGCACGAGGTCGTACAGGGGATCGCCGATCATCCCCATCTCCCAGTCGATGATCGTCAGCCCTCCCCCACGTCCGGCACGCACCAGGTTCCAGGGGTTGAGGTCGCCGTGCAGGATGACGGGCGCGCGGTGCGCCACTTCATAGCGGCCGAGGGCCCAGCGGAGTACGTCACCGCTCGGCAGACCCCTTTGCTCGGCGGCTCGCAGGGTCTCCTCGGGAAGTTCGTCGACGAAGACGGCGAGCCGTTCCGCCAGCCAGAGGTAGAAGCCCTCCTTCGGCTCCTCGTACGACAGGGACGAGTGGCCGACCCTCGCGAGCGCGGCGAGTTCATCGACGAGTTCGTCCGCCTCGGCGGGCAGCAGGCCGTCCACGGGATGCTGTGGCGGCCGACCTCCGGGGCCCTCGTACGTGTGGATCGCGAAGTGGCGCCCGCGGTCGTCGTACCCCAGTGCCAGGATGCGTGGTGCCCGGATCCGCGCTTCGGACTTCTCGATCAATTGCAGAACGGCGTGTTCCGGAAGAAGCCCCTGCTCACGGCGGGGAGCCGCCGCGGTTTCGCGCCGGACCACGACGGGGTCCGGATGCCCCTCCACCCGGACGACGGTGTTGAGGTGAGCGGTACCGCGAAAGACCAGGTCGGCGGGGGCGAGTCCCTCCGCGGCGAGCGCACGGCGCACGAGGACCGGGGAGAAGTCATTCCGCTCAGGGACGCGAGGGTCACGTTGCCACAGGAACAGCGTGTCCGGCAGCACGTCCGCCTTCCGCGCGATGCGCGCCGCCTGCCAACGGAACAGGGCGTCCTCGATCTCCTTCCCGCTCGGGACCTCGGACATCCCCAGCACGCCTGACGCGACGTCCAGGGCGGCCTTGATGTCCTCGGCCACCACGTGCAGCCGTGGTGCGTCGATCTCGTCACCAAGGGATTCGGCCGCCTTGATCAATTCGGCGTAGGCGAGATTGATCCGCTCGAAGGTGACATACCGCGGGAAGTCCCGGCGGGCACCGTTGACCGCTGTCAGCCTCACGCTTCCCATCTCGCGCACCCATGCGTCGAGAACCTCGTCCAGTTGGTGCTCGGGGTAACGCATCCGGACCGCATGACTCGCGAGACCGTGCAGCGGGTCTCCGTACGACGCGGAGTTCCAGTCGAGGCGGGCGATCGAGAGCTTGGGGCCTTCCAGGACGATCACGTTGTCACGGTTGAGGTTCAGGAGCAGGAAGCCGTAGGGACGGCGGGCCGGGGTGGGCATCTGTGCGGCACACCGGGCCAGCGCGTCGCCCGGAACTCCGAGAACGGCGAACAGGCCGCTGAAGTCGAGGATCCGTCGAGTCGTCCGCCGTACGACGGTGTCCAGGTAGCCCCGGCTGTCCCTCTCGTTGGGCGGCCAGGCGGCCAGGAAAGGAGGCAGAGCCTCTTTGCGCACCAGAGTCAGCTGCGCAAGAAGTCGGGTCAGCAACCTGATGGTCAGCGGGTCGACCGGCTTGCCTGGGGGGCATGTCCTGGGCTGCAATCCGCTGCCTGCGTCAGGCAGGAACATGGGCGTACCCAGGGAGATCTCCCGCCAGTACGGGCTCTTGCGGATCTCCGTGATGACGGCATTGCGGACTTCGCCCCCGCGGTCAGGCCAAGCCCCGATCGCCACTCGTGCTCCTGAAACGCTAGTTCTAAACCTCTGAGGGGATATGCATGCAAGAAAATTGATGCACACGATAGCGGGACGCGCCCGCTCACATGGCCGCAATGCCGCCCTTGGAGCGAGACCTGTCGGACATGTCTGGGTCACTACGGACCTTTTAACGTCTCCGTTCACGCTTTGTTACGTGGCCGGCAGCAGTCAGGGCGGAGCGATGCCCATGCCGTCGACAGCGTCCGGGCGGTCCCCCGAGTGGGTCCGACGGCTGCGCCGTCACGCCGACGCGTAGCGGTGCCAGCAGGCGTCGAACCAGTCCTGCCAGCTCTTCATGAACACGGTTCCGACAGCGTTGGGGTCACCCTCGTCGTACACGAGCCGTATCAGGGTGGAGCCCAGCCCAAGGACGTCCCAGGCCTCGATCTCGGTGTCGTCGTCCATCAGAATCGTGCGCTCCACGATCCTGTAAGGCCCCATCAGGCCCTCGACGCCACGTCGCAGATACAGCTTGTGTGACGGAGCAAGCGGCACCTCGAGCACCTTCACTTCCACCTCGTCCACCAGCCCGTCGGTCTTGAGGCTGCGGAGGGCGTTACGCAGCGAGGAAGTGTGGCGCCTGATGATCTCCCTGGTCCGGGCCTGGAGGATCCGGTCCAATTCCTGCACGCCGCCGTCCACAGGGGCGTCCTTGGGCGTCCTTGCTCGTGGATAAGGCAGCTCGATCGCGTCAGAAGGCAGCAGTATCCGCAGCGCGATGCGCTCCGGGGCGGGAATCTGCTCGGTTCGGATCGCCTCGGCCTGCACCCGCATATGGGTGTCGAGACTCTCCGACGTGAAAGTGAAGACGTCCAACTCCACGACCGGCTGGGCAAAGGCGCGGGCGACAAAGGGGCCGAGCGCCACGCGCCCGGCCGGAACCTTCGTCGGCGACGCCAACTGCAACGGGAGCGTCGCTCGCACCTTCGAGCCACTGCCTTGTCGGGATTCGATCCAGCCGTCGTCTTCCAGCACACCGAGGACGCGCTGGATCGTGTCGCGTGAGACGTCGAACTCAGCGGCCAATGCCCGCTGCGCAGGCAGGTTGGAGCCCGGCTGGTACTCGCCATCGGCGATCCGGGATCGCAGTGTTGCAAGGATGACGGCTCCCTTGCCGCGATTTTCACCCACACCGCGACCGTACCTCTCCCAGTGGTCACGCAAACCACCTCCAGTCCACCACCAGTCAAATTTGCCTGCCCCAATGACCCACGTGCGCAGGCCAGTTAGAGGATCAACCAGTCCGGGCACAACCAAATCGAGGAGATCCGGCCAATTGGGCTGATCACATGGACCAGTCCTTCCAAATGTGGACAGGCGGTGCCGTGGAGTGGATCGGTTAGGTGGACGCGGTTCAGTACCGGCCAGGCAGGACGTCGAGCACCTGTTCCAGCGAGCGTACGACCACCTCCGCCCCCGCCTCCCTCAAGATCCTCTCCTTGTGCTCGTTACGCGCGTAACCCAGAAACTCGACTCCGGCCAGGCGCGCGGCCTCGAGGTCTGTCGCAGCGTCACCGATCATCAACGTGGCTGCCGGAACTGCCCCCATGGCCTTGACGGCCTCCTCCAGGCAGTACGGGTTCGGCTTCATCAGGTCGAGGTTCGGGGTGCGACCGTAGACGTGCGGGAAGCAGTCCGTCAGCCGGCGGCTCCTGACGTACGCCGATGCGGCGACAGCGGCGTTGTTCGTGGTGATCGCGAACCTGGCCCCGAGCGACCACCATGTCCTGATCAGCGGGTCGGCATATGGGGTGGGGTGCGCCTTGGCCACCGCCTCCAACTCGCGCCGAGTCAGCCACTCCTCCAGCGCGAGGACCAGGTCGCTACCCCGATGCCGGTTATGGACACCACGCAGGGGCTCATGCGGGTCGTTGCTGGATCGTTCCTGCGTGGTCAGCAAGGCTCCCATGCCCAACTGGTCGATCATTGCGACCAGTTGCTCAGCAATGTCGTGCGCCGGATACCCCGCGAACAACTGGCACATCGGCCCGTCCATGTCCCAGAGCACGTACCGGGCGGAGGCGACCAGTGATGCGAGTCGTGCTGTCTCTGCTGTCACCGGTTCAGTGTGCGTCGTCTCAGGAGTCACTAAGAGAGTGTCAGGTCAGTCGTGATGGTTGCCCAGAGGGCGTCGAACCACATCTGGGATTGCGCGACGAACGAAGCGTCACGTTCACCGGCTCCCTTGTCGAAGGAGAAGAGCAGCGACTCCGTGCCCAGGACGTCGTACATGTCGAGGGTTCCGGTCTCCGTGGCCTCCTCACGCCGGGCAACCATGTAGTACGCGATCAACGCCTCCTCCCCGTTCAGCAAGTACAGCTTCACCGGCGGAGTGAACGGCAGTGCCCGGAATCTGACGTTGACGTCGATGCCGTGGGAGGAGCGCAGGGCGCGGAGGTTGTGGCGCAGGACGTGGCCCTGGGCGTTGCGCATCTCCAGCCAGCGCTGGTGGACCGGGTTGTCGTCGTCGGGGGCCTCCACCGGAACCGGGAACGCCAGGTTGATGTCGCGGGAGGGCAGCAGGATGCGGACGTCGATGGACTCGGGGCGGATCCGGCCCTCATGGATGAGGCGGACCGGCTCGCTCAGGGCCACCATCAGGGTCTCCGCGGTGAGGCACGCGGCGTCGATGCGGACGTGCGGACTCGAGAACGCCTCCGTGAGGCGGGGGGCCAGGGCCACCATCGTCGGCTGAGGCTCCCCCGACAGGCCCGGCACCCGCTCCGCGATCCGCGGCGGGCTCCCCTTGCTCACATTGCTGAGCAACCCGTCCTCCTGGAGCACGCGCAGCGCCTGGCGGACCGTGCCTCGTTCCACGCCGAACTCGTCCGCGAGTTCCGCCTGGGTGGGGAGGCGGTCGCCGGCCTTGAGGTCGCCCGTGCGGATGCGTTCTCGCAGGGTGTCAGCGATTTCCTGGGGCGAGAGCTTTCTGCTGCCGTTCACTGCCACGTTCTCCTGGGTCACGACCAAACGTTACAACTCCAATCCATCTATGGGGAGTTGTTGCGAAGTTGTTTATCAACCACAGCCAAGTGGGGACAACATAGTCAGAGTTGGTTGCCAACTTGGTTGAGTTGGTGGAGGTTTTGCCTCCGCATCGTCGACCGAACCGTCAATCGAGTCGCCCCCGGCACCACCCGCACCACCACCCGCCTCGCCCGCCCCGACGCCCGAAGGGGGAACCACCATGCCCGCCCTTGCCCTCCTCTCCGCTGTCTTCGTCGTCGGCGTCGAGCAGACTCTCCAGTGGAAGTACGGCGCCAGCGGCATCATCGGAATGCTGCTGCTCACCATCGGACTCAAGGCCAAGAACCCCGCGATCAGCTCCACCGGGGCGGTCGTGCTCGCCCTGCTGGTCGCCGGACCGGCGATGTGAAGGGACAGCGCCTCCGCCAGTCACCGTGGGAGACGTCAGCTCGTGAGCGCCAGCTCCGAACTGATCGTCTCCCACAGCGCGTTGAACCACAGGTGGGACTGCTCCACGAAGGTCGTGTCCCGCAGGCCGGCGCCCTGCTCGAACGGGAACAGCATCGACTGCGTGCCCTCGGAGTCGTACAGCTCCAGGTGCTCGTGGTCGATCTGCTGCTTGCGGCGGGTCAGCGTGTAGTACGCGAACAGCGCCTCCGAGCCGTTCAGCAGGTACAGCTTGACCGGCGGCGTGAAGGGCAGCGCGCGGAAGGAGACCCGGACGTCGATGCCATGCGTGGCGCGCAGGGCGAGCAGGTTGTGCCGGAGGACCTGGCCCTGGGCGTTGCGCTGGGCCAGCCAGCGGTCGTGCACCGGGTCGTCGTCGCCGCGGTCCTCCACCGACACCGGGAACGCGAGGTCGATGTCCCGGCCCGGCAGCAGGACCCGGACGTCGATCTTGGCCGGATTCAGTCGTCCGGCGTGGATCTCACGCAGCCCCTCACCGATCGCGAGGTTGAGGGAGACCGAGGTCAGGCACAGGGCATCGATCTCGACGTGCGGGGCCGCGAAGGCGGCGGCGATACGGGGGCCGAGGGCGACCGTGGTGGGCTGCGGGGCGGCTCCGGCGCCGTGCGGCGAACGGCCCGTTCCCAGGTCGGGGGCGACGGTCGCCGGACTTCCCTTGGACACGTTGGTGAGCAGGTGTTCCGCCTGGAGGACGTACAGCGCCTGGCGTACGACCCCGCGCTCCACCCCGAACTCGTCGGCCAGCCGCGCCTGGGTGGGCATGCGCTGACCTGCCCGCAGCGTGCCGGACCGGATCCGGGCGCGGAGCTCGTCGGCCACCTCGTGGTGGGACTTGTGTGGCCGCTGTGACCTCTTCCGTCCATTGACGGAGGCGTGTTTCGGGTCCACGGCCAAACACTACAACTTCCCGCCATCTTTTGGCAGTTCACTGGAAGGTGGTTATGAGCCGCTTCCAAGCGGAGATAAGTACAGTGAAGTTGGTCGCCAACTTGAGCAACCTTGGGAGACATGGTCAATCCTTCACAAGGTTGGCCAAGTCGGCGGTCGGCAGGGGCCACCGTCCCGCGAGGGACCGTCCCGGAGGAGGACCGTCATGCCGTTCATCGCCGTCGCCGTCGCCGCCCTCGCCGTCGGGTTCGAGGCGCTCGTCCAGTGGAAGTGGGGCGCGATGGGCATCGTCGCGTTCGTCGCCCTGACCATCGGCGTCAAGTCCAAGAACGTCGCGATCGGCGGGATCGGCGCGGTCATCCTCGTGATGCTGCTCGCCCAGTGAGGGCGGGCGCCCGTCCGGACGGGGCCCCCTCGGGCCCAGGATCCGGCTGATCGGGCTCCCTTCCGGAGGGGAGCCGGGAGTCCGGTCGGTCTGCACAGCCACAACTGAACACCGACAACTGAAGAGCCTCACCCGCACAGCCACAACTGAACAGCACCGCTACGGATGAACAGCACCGCTACGGATGAACAGTCAGTCGCCCAGGGGCAAGGAGGTCTCAGAACATGTCCAGGCACCAAGGGCGCCTGGACGTACGCAGCAGGGCGTCGGCCCCCCGGCCGGCGCCCGCTCGTTCTTCCCGCACCCGCCCCAGCGCCACGAGCCGCACCACCGACTCGTCCCCGAGCCACAGTCGCGCCAACTCCCCCACGTCCAGCGTGAGATCCGCGCTCCGCGTCGTCGCCGTACACGTGGCGCCGTCCGGTGCGGCCTCCAGCAGGTAGCGGCCGCCGGCCAGTCCGGAAGCGTCCACGACCTCCAGCACCAGCTCCCCCTCGCCCTCGTACGTCCGCGCCTCCAGGGCCCGTACGACATCCAGGATCCGCACCCACATCCAGTCCGCGTGCATCGTGACGCCGGCCGCGGGCGGGTTCGGCAGCAGATGCGGGAGCAGGTCGTCGGGGGCCCGCCAGTCGCTCTTGACCCGCATGACCCAGTCGATCGAGCACAGGTAGTGCCACAGCGCCCGCTCGGCGGCCGGGGTCGAGGCGATCATGCTGCGGACGCTCGCCGTGTTGGACGGCTGCATGGTGTCGGCCCACTGGTCGTCGACGTCGTACGCCACCAGCCCCTCCACCGTGCCGTCCGCGGCCCGGTACATCGCGTAGAAGGGCTCGGTCCACGCCGGGTCGGTGCGCACGGCGCCCGTGTGCAGCTGCCACCACCAGTCGCTGCGGCTGATCGCCCCCGGGGTGGCCCGGCGCACCCGGTCGTGCAGTTCGGGACCGAGCTTGCGTACGACAACGGGGTCCACCAGGTCGATACGGCCGCCGTCCAGCGCCGGGCCCCGGGGGTCGAGACCGGCGCGGGTGACGTCGACCGTCCACACGGTGCCCGAGGTGGCCGGGCCGAAGCCGTAACGGCCGTAGATCCCGTACTCCGCGGCGATCAGCGTGGCCACGACGTCCCCGCGGTCCTTCGCGGCGGCCAGGTCCTGGGTCATCATGCGGGTCAGCAGACCGCGGCGGCGGTGGGTGGCCGCCACGGTGACCGCGGAGATCGCGTCGGCGGCGACGAACCCGCCACCGACCGCCGTCACCTCCTGCGCGAAGGACCGGAAGGTCGCCACGCACCGGTCCCCCTCGAAGGCCCCGACGAACCGACCGGGCTCGAACTGTGCCCGGCGCGCCTCCACTTCCGCCGCCGGCACGACGGGCCCCTTCAGGAACCCGGCCCGCACGGCCCGCAGCCACTCGGGATACTCGGCCTCGGTGATCGCACGGACGTCGATGTCGGCGGTGGGGGCTATGTCGGCTCGGTCGTTCATGGGGCCACGGTAGGGGGGCGGGGAGGTGGGTGTCGCGCAGATTTTCCGCACGCCGTTCCGCCGGCTCATCGCCCCCTCACCGCTACGCCAGCAGGTCCTCCACCTGCGCCTCCCCCTCCCGGTACCGCCGCGTGATCTCCCCGCTGCACTCGTCCGCCGTCCGCTGGAGCCGTTGTCTGCGGCCGGAGACCTGCTGCTCGTAGCGCACCAGGCGGCCCATCGCCGTGTTCAGTTCAAGGTCGGTGCGGGCGCCCAGGTCCGAGAGTTCGACCTCGGCGAGCATCTCCGCGGCCAGCAGGCGGTACTCCTCGCTGTGCGGGGTGCCCAGCGTGACGTGGCGGGCCGAGGAGCGGTGGCGGGCCGGGGCGTCGGTGAGGATCTCGGGGAGCCGCTCGACCACCGAGGCCTCCGGGAGCCGCTCGGCGAGCGGGTCCCGGCCCGTCGGGGAGCGGCGGGCGAGTTCCGCGCGGAGGATGTCGATACGGCCCTGGAGCAGCCGGCGGACGTAACTGAGGTCCGCCTCGTCCCGCTGGGCGTCCCGGCGCAGCGCGCGCAGCGCCGGCAGGCTCAGCCGGGCGAGGTCGTGCTCCGGCGGCTCCGGGGGCAGCACGGGGCTGTCCGTACGTTGTGCGGGCGGCCGCAGACTGTCCAGCCGCCCGGTACTCGGTGTGCTCATGCGCCTCTACCGTCCCCTCGACCGGCGTGTGGAAGCATCGTGCCACCCCAAGTGGCCGCTATGTGACCGAGTGCCCCCGAACGGCCGCAGATGGGGGCTTAAGGATCAAAAACAAACCCGGACGCCGTCCCTTCGGGCAGGCCCGGCATGATGGTCGTATGCGAGCGGTGGTGCAGAGGGTGGACGGCGCGAGCGTCGTCGTCGACGGCGAGACGGTCGGGGAGATCAGCGGCGAGGGACTGTGCGTCCTGGTCGGGGTCACGCACGAGGACACCAAGGAGAAGGCGGCCCAACTGGCCCGCAAACTCTGGTCGGTGCGCATGCTGCACGACGAGAAGTCGTGCAGCGACATCGACGCCCCGCTGCTGGTGATCAGCCAGTTCACGCTGTACGGCGACGCACGCAAGGGCCGCCGCCCCACCTGGAACGCGGCCGCCCCCGGCGACGTCGCCGAGCCGCTCGTCGACGAGGTCGTCGCCCAGCTGCGCGCCCTGGGCGCCACGGTCGCCACCGGCCGCTTCGGCGCGCGGATGCGGGTGTCCCTGACCAACGACGGCCCGTTCACGGTCCTGTTGGAGATGTGACGAGATGTGACCCGTCACGGGCCGGTGGCGGGCAGGCGCAGGAACTCCCCGTCACGGGCCGGTCAAAGGCAGGTGCAGGAACTCCCGGCAGTCCCGGGCCACCGCCGCCATGCCCAGCTCCTCGGCCGTCCCGAGTGCCGTGCGGGCGTGCTCCCGCGCCCCCGCCCGTACCGCCGCGGAGTCCGACCGCAGCCGCGCCCGCGCCTCGTCCAGCCGCAGCCGTGTCATCTGCGCCGGCGAGTGCTGGGCCAGCCGCACCGCGCGGCGCAGGTGCCCGAGCGCGGTCTCCGGCTCACCCGCCACCAGCGCGAGCAGCCCGCTGAAGCGCGCGGCGGGCCCGAGCAGGACGGTCGGCCAGCCCGCGAGGACCAGTTCACCGGGGTGCGCGTCCAGGAGCGCACGCAGGGGTGGGACGTACGGCAGCAACTCCCCGACGCGTACGTCCCGTACGGCCAGCTCCGCGCACGCCTGGGCGAGTACGGCGGCCGTGGGCAGCGCCCAGCCGCTCGGCGGGAACCTGGTGAACCCGTCGGTGTCCGCGGCGAAGGCCAGTACCTGGTCGGCCGCCTGGTCGTGGCGGCCGGTCTCGCACAGGGCGAGCGCGAGGCCCGCCCGCCACACCGGGAAGTAGTCGCGGCGCCGGACGCCGGCCATGAGCGGGGAGTCGAACAGCTCGGCCATCCGGCCCTGTTCGTGGCGGAGCCAGTAGGCCTGCCCCAGGCAGGTCTGGCTGAGGGTGTCGGCGGGCACCGCCAGGTCCCGTTCCATGGTCTCGGCGATCGTCCTGGACTCGCCGAGGATCCACTCCTCGGCGGCGACGAACTCGCCCTGCCACAGGTTCATCAGGGCGTCCAGCGTGCCCTGTTGCCAATGCGCGAGGGTGCTGTGCCGGTGGGCGGCGTGCTCGCGGTGACGCCGCACCGTCGCGTCCGCGGCGGTCACCCGGCCCACCCTCAACTGGTCGATGGCGAGGGCCACCAGGGCCTCGCCCATGAAGTACATCGAGCGGGAGCGGACCGCCACGTCCCGTAACTCGGCCGACAGGGCGAGGAGTTCGGCGGCGGGCGCGAAGTCGTAGAGGGCCCAGCGGCATTCGGTGAGGACCTCGCAGTGGGTCTCGGCGCCGATGCCCGGGAGCCGGTCCCGTAACTCCCTGAGCACCCCGCGGGCCCGGTCGACGCTCGTGCCGGGTTCGGCACCGGCGACCGCGGTGTCGTCGCCGACGCCCATGGTGAGCTTCTTGGCGCGGTGCGCGGTGAGGCGCAGCCGCAGCTCCACCGCGGGGAGGTCCTCGCGGCCGGCCAGGGTCTTCAGGCACTCGTCGATCCGGGCGATGAGGTCGCGATCCACCTGGCCGGGGTCGGACCAGCGGCGGGCGCAGCGCACGACGGCGTGGGCGCGGGCCAGGTCGTCGCCCTCGGCGGCCCGGTACGCGGCGAGGTAGAGCCGGCCGGCCTCGTACATGTCGCCGAGGAGATGGCGGGCGTCACCGCGGCGGATCAGCTGGTCGAACTCGCTGCCCGAGGTGCGCGAGGTGCCCGGCGTGCGCGGGGTGCCGGGGGTACCCGAGGTGCCGGCCGGGGCGGGGGCGGCTCCCGAGGGTCCGGGTCCCCGGCGCCGCCCGCGCCGCCCCGGTCGCGCGGGCGGCGCGGGGGGCACGGACCGCGCCGGCCGGTCCGGCAGCAGGCCCAGCAGCTCGCCCTCCGCGTGCAGCACGGTGTCGCACTCCCGGGCCAGCGCGGGGCCGGGCATCCGGGAGCCGTTCTCCACCCGGCTGAGGTAGCTCTTGCTGTAGTTGACGAGCCGTGACAGCTCGCCGAGCGACAGTCCGGCGGCCTTTCTGCGCACGCGCAGTGCCTCGGCGAATTCCTCTTCCGGTGTCATGGCGCCTCCCCCGGGACAGTTCGTCACCTCGTTCGCCCGAACACTTGCTCCCCGTGTCCGGCTGGTCGCTGCCCGTTGCCAAATTATGGGTTGTCAACGGCATATCGCGCCCAGGGTTTCCAGCCGGACGCACCCTGGACGTGGAGAGCGCCCCGCGCGGGGGGCGGGGCGCTCACGACCGGGAGGGTCGGTTCAGGCATGAGCACACGCATGAGGACGACCGGGGAGTCCCGGGACGGGGAAGGCCACTCGGACGGCCACTCCGACCGGGAGCGGGAAACGTTGTCGGGCCCGCAGAGCATCCCGCGTGCCGTCCTGCTGACCGGTTTCCTGATCACCGCGCTGGGCGGGCTGACCGGGATCGCGGCGGTGGTCTCGGCGCTCACCGGCCTCGGCTCGGGCACCGACGGGACGGACGTCCCGGCGCAGCAGTCGCAGGCCGCACCGCCGTCCGCCTCCCCGTCCCTCTCAGCGGCCCGTACGGCCTCCGTACGGATCCAGTACCCGCAGCAGGCCGCCTCGGTCCGGCTGCACCAGAAGGTCTACGGCGTCGCCGTGATCCCGCCGCACCACACCCTGTGGCTGGTCGCGCACAAGAAGGGCGAGGCCGCCCTGAACCTGCTGGGGCGGGTGCACCTGACCGGGCCGGACACCGGCCCGACCAGCTGGGACGCCTGCCCGCAGATCGGCGACCTCCCGGCGCAGCGCGGAGCGAGCTTCGAGATCGGCGCGGTGCTGGTCCCGGACGCCACCTCCGACTACCTGCTCGGCGCCACCACCTACACCGGCGTCCAGCTGGTCCCGGCGAAGGCGGGCGCCGATGTGGCGGGCCTGGTCAGCACCCGGCTTCCACCGGGCACCGACACGGTCCACCGGGCGTCGGTGTGGGTGACGCTGGACGCGGGCGGGGAGAACTGCTCGTCGTGACGCCGACCGGTACGACGCCAAAGCACTGGCTGAAGCAGCAGCTGAAGCACTACGGCTCCACGACCACTTCCTGAGCAGCCGCCGTCGTCTCCGCGACGAGGCGCGCGTCCAGGGGGATGTTCCGCTTGACCAGAGCGAGGGCGACCGGGCCGAGCTCGTGGTGCCGTACGGACGTCGTCACGAAGCCGATCTTGCGGCCGTCGGGCCCCTCGTCCGCGAGCCTGAGGTCGGCGCCGGCGGGCGGCAGATGGACCTCGCTGCCGTCCAGGTGCAGGAAGACCAGGCGGCGCGGCGGCTTGCCGAGGTTCTGGACGCGGGCGACGGTCTCCTGGCCGCGGTAGCAGCCCTTCTGGAGGTGCACGGCCGTACCGATCCAGCCCAGCTCGTGCGGGATGGTGCGGTGGTCGGTCTCGAAGCCCAGACGGGGGCGGTGCTGCTCGACACGCAGCGCCTCGTACGCCAGCAGCCCGGCCGCGGGCCCGGACTTCTCGGCGTAGGACTCCAGTTCGGCGCGCGGCAGGAAGAGGTCACGACCGTACGGCGTCTCGCGTGCGACGACCCCGTCCGGCACCTCGGCGATGGATCCGGCGGGCAGGTGGACGACGGCGAACTCGTCGGTGCGGTCGGCGACTTCGACCCGGTAGAAGAACTTCATCGACTCCAGGTAGGCGATCAACGCGCTCTGGGTGCCGGGTTCGACATGGGCCCAGACGGTCGTGCCGTCGTCGACGAGGTACAGGGCGTGCTCGATGTGGCCGTGCGCGGAGAGGATCAGCGCCTCGGTGGCCTGGCCGGTGGGCAGGTCGCTGACGTGCTGGGTGAGCAGCAGGTGCAGCCAGCTGAGGCGGTCGTCGCCGGTGACGGAGACGACCCCGCGGTGCGAGAGGTCGACGAATCCGGTGCCGTCGGCGAGGGCGCGCTGTTCGCGGAACAGGTCGCCGTAGTGCGCGGCGACGCCTTCGTCCACGCCCTCGGCGGGGACGGCGCCGGGCAGGGACAGCAGAGGGCTCTTCATATGCACAAGCCTACGACTCGGTAGTTGAATTCTTGATCTCAAGGGACTTGAGAGAACAGTCCTTGCAGCGGCCGAAGATCGCGAAGTGCTTCATGTCGGTCTCGAAGCCGAAGGTGTCGCGCAGCTTGGCCGTGAACTCGGCGGCCACCTTGATGTCGGCCTCGATGACGTTCTGGCAGTCGCGGCAGACCAGGTGGATGTGGTGGTGCCGGTCGGCGAGGTGGTACGTCGGCGCCCCGTGGCCCAGGTGGGCATGGCTGACCAGCCCGAGCTCCTCCAGGAGCTCCAGCGTCCGGTAGACCGTGGAAATGTTGACCCCCGAGGCCGTCTTCTTCACTTCCGTGAGGATGTCGTCGGGGGTCGCGTGCTCCAGGGTGTCCACAGCTTCGAGGACAAGCTGGCGCTGCGGCGTCAGCCGGTAGCCGCGCTGCCTGAGGTCGCTCTTCCAGTCGGTGCTCACCACACCGGAAAGTCTAGGACCTCCCGGCGCGGAGCCCACCGGAATCGGGAGCGGGCCTACTGGAATCGGAGGCCTGCTTGGATCGGCGGCCTACTTGAAGAACGCGATGCCGTCGTCCGGCATGTCGTCGGGCAGGGCCTTGGCCCAGCGCTCGACCTCCTCCGGGGTGACGACCTTCTTCAGGTGGGCCGACATGTAGGGGCGCAGCTCGACCTCGGGGGTCTGCTTCTCGCCGACCCACATGAGGTCGCTCTTGACGTAGCCGTACAGGCGCTTGCCACCGCTGTACGGCCCGGAGGCGGCCGTGCGGGCGACAGCGTCGGTCACCAGGTCGATCTGCGGCTTCTGGTCGGCCATCTCGCCGTACCAGATCTCGACCACGCCGTCGTCGCGGACCATCGTCACCTCGACCTTGCGGTCGGAGTCGATGCGCCAGAAGCCGTGCTCGGTCTCCAGCGGGCGGACCTTGTTGCCGTCGTTGTCGAGGACCCAGGTGTGGGACTCGTACTCCAGGAAGTCCCGGCCGTCGTGGCTGAACGTCACTTCCTGGCCGAAGTTGCACTTCTCCGAGCCGGGGAAGTCGTGCACGCCCGCGCCGGCCCAGTTGCCGAGCAGGAAGGCGAGCGGGACGAGGTCCTTGTGGAGGTCGGACGGGATCTCGATCATGAGTGGCGGTTCCTAGACGAAGGTCAGCGCTGGCCCTGGTACAGCTTCTTCACGGTCAGTCCGGCGAAGGCGAGAACGCCGACGCAGACCAGGACCAGCAGGGCTTCGAAGAAGATCTCCACGGGGTGCTCCTCGGATGAGCGGAGTGCGGTGCATGTACACAGGGCCGGGCCCCAGCTTACGCGGCCGGGGCCCGGGGGACCGTGCGGGCCTCCTCACGCCAGGAGCTGGCTCTGGAGGGTCACCGTCTGCTGGAAGGGGACGGGGCGCGCGGTGCCCTTGCGGTCCTGCACGACCAGGGCGAGGACGTCACCGGCGGCCAGGTAGGCCTGCCGGGTCTGTTCGGTGCCGTACTGCTTGGACTCGGTGTAGACGACGCGCGTGACGTCCTCGATCTGGGCCTTGGCCGGGAAGCCGTCGTCGGAGACCGACTCGGCGGCGCCGCGCAGCTGGTAGCCCGGGCCGCCGTACGGGGCGATCTGGCCGATGAGCTCGTCGACGACGGCCGCGGTGTCGAACTGGAGCAGGTAGACGCGGGTGTGCGTGCCGTCGGGGGTGGTCCAGCCGCGGGCCGCGATGTGACGCAGCCCGTACTGGGTGAACCTCTGCGCCAGTTCCTCGCGGTCGCTCTTCTGCGCGTACTCCGTGAGGAGGTCCTTCGTCGGGAGCCAGCCGTCGGTGCCGCGCAGCGCAGGGTCCGCCGTCGCCTGCTTCGGCGCGGGCAGCACCAGTCGGCGCAGATCGGCGTAGTGCGTCCCGCTCTTGTTCCCCTCGGCGAGCGGCCCCGGACGCCCCTTCGGCAACGGCGGCTTCGTGAGCGTGGGGTACTCCCACCTCCCGTCAGACACGGTCCCGAGCCCGGGGACGTCGGTCCGCTCCATGCCCGCGATCCCGTACGCCGTCCCGGCTCCCACCGCCGCGAAGACGACCACCGCGGCCGTCCAGCGGAGTCCGGCACGGAGCAGACGGCGGGACTTGAGGGGGCGCGGCGCGGGGGGCGGGGTGGACTCCGCGAGAGCCGCGGTGGTGTCCGGTACGCCAGTGGGTGCGCTCGGGGGGACGGTCGCGGAGCCGGAGCCGGAGCCGGAGCCGGGGCCGGAGCCGGGTGCGGGCTCGGGTGCGGGCTCGGGCTCGGGCTCGGGCTCGTCGGTGGGGACGGCGGTGGGGACGGCGGGTGCCGGGACGGGTTCCCGTGCGGCAGCCGACGCCGACGGGCCCGGCCGGGGCTCGTCGGACCGGGGCGCGGCGGAGTCGGACCGGGGCGCACCGGGGGTGGGGCCCTCCGCGGGGGCCGGATGGCTCGTGCTGTGGTCGGTTTCCTCTGCCTGGTGGGTCATACCGCCTCCCCCGGCTCCTCGATGCGGTCGAGCTGTTCGCGCAGGAACATGGCTATGCCTGTCTTCTGGAGGGGCTTCGCACTGGTCGCGTTGAGGGTGACCAGGACGTTGCCCTGCGCGGCGACGCAGTACATGGACTGGAGGCCGTTCTTGCCGTCCTTCTTGTCCGACGGCGGCAGATAGCACGCCGCGTCCTTGTGCCCCTCGATCTTCGGGCCCTCGTCGAAGAACCCGAGGGCGTCGAGGAAGCCCTGCTGGGAGCGGGCGAGGCCGCGGACCGCCGTCGTGCTCGCCATCTGGGCCAGCTGGACGGTCACCACGGAGGCCTGGTCCGTGTAGACGGAGGACAGCTCCTCGGTGCTGACGTAACTGCGCATCGCGATCCCCGAGATGCGCTGTTTGTCGATCCGCTTCTCCAGCGCCTTGCGCTGGCTGCGCGGCAACCCGCTGAGCGACTCCTTCGCCAGCGCCGTCGCCCGGGCCCCGCTGAGCTGCGCGTCGGGCCCGAACTCCGCCATGTCCGGCCCCCGGCTCCAGCCGTCGGCCCCGTACGGCACGAGCATCGCGCCCAGTCCCTTCCCGGGCGCTGCCTTCGCCTCCCCGGCCCCGGCCTTGCCGCCCTTCGGGAACGTCCAGACGGGCGCGCCCGCGTCGCGGTTCGCGCCGTTCACGGTGACGACCGTGACGCCCACCCCCGCCACGACGGCCCCGGCCGCCACGACCGACACGGCGATCGCGGCGATACGGCCACCCCGGCGCCCGCGACCGGCACGGACCGGTTCCGGAGCGGCCCCTTCGCTCACGGCGCCCACGGTGTTCTCGGCACTCGCGGCGTTCTCGGCGTTCTCGCTCACAGCCGCTCCATCTGCCGCTCGGCCAGGTCCATGATTGCCTTCTTGGTGATGGGCTTGGTGTCGTAGATCCAGACCATGAGCGCGACGTCGCCCCGCCACGCGTACGCCTCGGCGTAGTACTGCGGCAGGTAGCCGGGCTTGGTCTTCGGCTTGTCGTGGACGTACACCATGCCGTCCTCCGTGCCCGGGAGCGTCCAGCTCCGGGTGGCGGACTCGCCGGCCGCCCAGGACTGGTTGCCCGACGTGACCTCGGAGGCAGCGAAGACCTCCTCCTGCCTGAACTGGACCAACCGGACCTCGTAGTCCGCCTGGCCCTTGGTCCACCCGGTGGACACCGCCCTGCGGAACTCGTCGCTGACGGCGTCGCCGAAGGCCGCGCCCGGCTTGACGTAGGTGTCCGCGTACGCGGGCAGGCTCAGCCAGCCGTCGACCGAGGACAGCCACACCGCTTTCTTCGTCCCGGCCGGCTTCTTCACCAGCAGCTTCCGCAGGTCGCCGTCGGTCGTGACGCGGCGGTCCTGCGCGGCGGACAGCGGCTCGGGGCCGTCGCCCTTCGCCTGGGCGAGGGTCGGCTGGGAGAGCGAGGGCAGCGGGGTGGGGTCACGGTCGGCCTGGATCAGGTATCCGGCGCAGGTCCCGGCCACGACACCGAGCACGGCCGCGGCGGCGATCAGCAGAGTCGTACGGCCCCGGCGGCGCGGCGGCCGGGCCTCGGCCACCGGTGCCGGCGCAAGCGGCTCAGCCGGGGCAACTGGCGCAACTGGCGCAACTGGCGCAACAGGCTCAGCCGTCGCATCCGGCGTAACCGGCTCAGTCGGCACAACCCGCTCAACCGGATCAACCGGCTCGAACCGCTCGTCGGCCCTCTCTTCGGGCACTTCCAATGCGTCCCCCACAAAGCGTGAAGCGCGCATTCCGTATGCGCGCTTCACAGGAGACCCTCGGTCAATCCCCAGAGTTGTACGGAGGGTTGATCACGATCCGGACACATCCGCAACGCACCCGAACCGAACCGCATCCGCGGCCCGGTTCAGGTCAGGAGCTGGCTCTGGAGGGCCAGGGTCCGAAGGAAGGGCACGGTGCCGACGGTCCCCCTGCCGGACATGCTCCCTGCCTTACGGCCGGGTCTCGTCGTAAGCGCCGACGATCACATCGGGCCACGTCCGACCGCGGCAGCAGGCCAGGGTGCGTCACGGCGCCCCGGCCGTCGTACGTCTACGCTGCCCGCATGGCGAAGAAGCTCGTGATCAAGGTGACCGCCGGGGCAGATGCTCCCGAGCGTTGCTCGCAGGCGTTCACCGTGGCGGCGGTGGCCGTGGCCAGCGGGGTGGACGTGTCGCTCTGGCTGACCGGGGAGTCGGCGTGGTTCGCATTGCCGGGCCGGGCCGCCGAGTTCGAGCTGCCGCACGCGGCGCCGCTGCCCGATCTTTTGGAGTCGATCCTCGCGGGCGGGCGGCTCACCCTGTGCACGCAGTGCGCGGCCCGGCGGGACATCACGGAGAAGGACGTCATCGAGGGCGTACGAATCGCGGGGGCGCAGGTGTTCGTGCAGGAGGCCCTGGGGGACGGGACGCAGGCGCTCGTCTACTGAACCGTCACAGGTGGTCGACAATTCAAGGAAGGGCTTACCCGGCGCGGTTAATGTCGGGCTCGACGGTCATCCGTTCGTCGACACCCATTGCCGCCCCTGGGGGAACCACCGTATGCGCGCCCTGCGAATACTTCTGATCACCGCCGTGATTCTCGGCGGGCTCTTCGTCGCCGCCGACCGGCTGGCGGTCCACTTCGCGGAAGGCGAGGTCGCGGACCGGTTGCAGTCACGGGAGGGGCTGACGACGACGCCGAGCGTCGACATCAAGGGGTTCCCCTTCCTGACCCAGGTGGCCGGCGGTGAGCTCGACGACGTCCAGGTCGGCATGAAGGAGTACGACGCGGACACCGGCACCAGCGGCGGCAAGATCCGCATCGACGACCTGAACGCCGCCATGAAGGGCGTCGCGTTCTCCGGCGACTACAGCTCCGCCACCGCCACCACCGCCGCCGGCAGCGCGGCCGTCACCTACGACCAGCTGCTCAAGGCCGCCAAGTCGCAGGAGACCCGGCTGCCGTTCGGCATCACCGCGAAGGTCGTCGGGCTCTCCGACGGCGGCGACGGCAAGATCAAGGTCGACATCAAGGTGAGCGCCCTGGAGAAGCCCGTCTCCGTGCTGAGCACCGTGAGCGTGGTCGACGGCGACACCGTGCGGGTGCACGCCGACTCGATCCCCAGCTTCGGCAACATCACCCTCGCCGACTCCGACTTCCGTTCCATCGCCGACTTCGACCAGAAGATCGAGGGCCTGCCGGGCGGCATCAAGCTCGACAAGGTGCAGGCCGGTGCGAACGGTGTGGAGATCGCGGTGAAGGGTTCGAACGTCAGGCTCGCCGGGTAGGACGAGCGTCGGACCGGACCGGGGCGCGCGCGAGCAAGCACGCTGCACACGGAAGCGTCCGACAGGCGAGACGGTGACGTCCGCACCGTAGATGTGATGACGACTACATCCGCCCGGGAACCGTGGGAACACGGCCCGGGCGGGCCTTTGATCCCACATTCCGGACGATCGCATCTCACCATGCGACACACCGGTGACATGCCGGTATGTCCGTCCCTACGATCGAGGCCATGAAGCGACAGGCGGATCTCACGAAGCGGCGGGCAGTAGACCTGTGCCGTGTCGCCGCCATGCTCTGTCGCCCCTTCTGAGCGGACGGCATCGACCTCCGCATCCCCTTGCCCTGGCGCCCCCAGGGCATCCGTGCGCCCCGCGCACCCTTCCGCACGCCCCGCCGCAACTGCCCCGGAGGAGAAAGAGCATGAGCCGCAGCGACGTCCTGGTCGACGCCGACTGGGTCGAGGCCAACCTCGACAACGCCGACATCGCGATCGTGGAGGTGGACGAAGACACGTCCGCCTACGAGAAGAACCACATCCGCAACGCGATCCGCATCGACTGGACCAAGGACCTTCAGGACCCGGTCCGCCGTGACTTCGTCGACCAGGAGGGCTTCGAGAAGCTCCTCTCGGCGAAGGGCATCGCCAACGACACCCTGGTGATCCTCTACGGCGGCAACAACAACTGGTTCGCGTCCTACGCCTACTGGTACTTCAAGCTCTACGGCCACGAGAACGTCAAGCTCCTCGACGGCGGCCGCAAGAAGTGGGAGCTGGACGCCCGCGAGCTGGTCGAGGACGTGCCCGAGCGCCCCACGACCGACTACAAGGCGAAGCCGCAGAACACGGCCATCCGCGCCTTCCGTGACGACGTGGTGGCGGCCATCGGTTCGCAGAACCTGGTCGACGTGCGCTCCCCCGACGAGTTCTCCGGCAAGCTGCTCGCTCCCGCGCACCTGCCGCAGGAGCAGTCGCAGCGTCCCGGTCACGTCCCGTCCGCGCGCAACATCCCGTGGTCGAAGAACGCCAACGACGACGGCACCTTCAAGTCGGACGAGGAGCTCAAGGAGCTCTACGCCGAGGAGCAGGTCGACCTCGCCAAGGACACCATCGCGTACTGCCGTATCGGTGAGCGCTCGGCCCTGACCTGGTTCGTGCTGCACGAGTTGCTCGGTGTCGAGAACGTCAAGAACTACGACGGCTCCTGGACCGAGTACGGCTCCCTGGTCGGCGTTCCGATCGAGCTCGGCGCCAACAAGTAAGACCCACCCGCAAATCCCGACCGGCCTTCCTTCCGGTCAGACCGTTCTGAATCTGGAGAAAGACATGTGTGGAGCGAAGGCCGGCGGCCCGGACGCCTCGACGATCAAGCCCGGTGAGACCACGATCCAGGGTCAGGTGACGCGTGACGGCGAGCCTGTGGTGGGTTACGTCCGCCTCCTGGACTCGACCGGCGAGTTCACGGCAGAGGTGCCGACCTCCGCGACGGGCCAGTTCCGCTTCTACGCGGCCGAGGGCACCTGGACCGTCCGCGCCCTGGTTCCGGGCGGCACCGCGGACCGTACGGTCGTCGCCCAGCATGGCGGCCTGGCCGAGGTCGCGATCGCGGTCTGAAACGCTTGAGCGCAGTCGAAGGGCCGCACCCCCGGGGTGCGGCCCTTTCGGCCTGTGCGGTCCTTCGGCCTGTCCGGCCCTTTCGGCCCGTGCGGGCCTACGCTGGAGGCATGTTGGCGCGACGACGGCGTCTCTACTTCGCCATGATGGGCACGTGCATCGGCCTGTTCGTCCTGGCCTGGGGAGTCGTGCGGCTCTGGTCGGTCCCGGTGGCCGTGGGGATGTGCGTGGTGGCCATGGTGATCCCGCCGCTCGCCGCGATGGTCGCCAACCGGCGCGGCCCCGACGACCGCTGGTGGGACGACCCCTCCGGCGACCCCAAGTCCGACGAGTGGTGGGACGAACTGGACGGGAAGAAGCGGCGCCAGTAGGAAACGGGCATGTCCTCCTCCGCGAGCAGCGAGAAGCCCGGCACGTCGTCCGCGAGGCTGTCCACCGTCGTCCTCGACGCCCGGGACGCCCATGAGCTGGCCGCCTTCTACCAGCGCCTGCTCGGGTACGTGGTGCGCGCCGAGGAGCCGCACTGGGTGCTCATCGGCCCGCCGCCGGGCACCGCGGGCACGTCACTCGCCTTCGAGACCGAGCCCGACTACGTCCCGCCGGTCTGGCCCACGCGCAGGCCCGGCGACCAGCAGATGATGCTGCACCTGGACATCGAGGTGGACGACCTGGAGGCAGAGGCCGCACGGGCCGTGGCGGAGGGGGCGCGGCTCGCCGACCACCAGCCGCAGGAGGACGTACGGGTGCTGTACGACCCGTCCGGGCACCCCTTCTGTCTCTGGACCGAGACGCCTAGCTGATCGCGCGGCCCAGGACGTACACCGCCGGGGCCGCCGCCGCCAGGGGCAGCGCCACGCCCGCTGTGAAGTGCACGAAGCGGGACGGGTAGTCGTAGCTCGCGACCCGGTGGCCGATCAGCGCGCACACCGCCGCGCCCGCGCCGAGCAGCGCGCCCTTGGCGCCGAGGCCCGTCATCCCGCCGACCGCGATGCCCGCGCCCGCCGCGGCGAGCAGCGAGACGACCACCGAGGCCGGGGTCGGCAGGGGCAGCGCCCGGGCCAGGACGGCCACGGCCACCGCGGCCGCGCCCACGGACACCGCGTCCGGGTCGGCCGCCAGGTAGCCGGTCGCCACGATCGCCAGCGCCGCCGAGGCGACGGTCGCCATCAGGCCGTACATCCGCTCGTCCGGGTCGGCGTGCGAGCGGAGCTGCATCACCAGGCTGAGCAGGACCCAGACGCCGAGGGTGCCGAGGATCGCGGCGGGGCCGTTGGACCGGCCCGCCACGAGCAGCGCCGCGTCCGCGACCAGCGCGCCGAGGAAGGCCAGCGCGATGCCCTGCCGGGCCGGCCACATGCCGTTCAGCCGGAACCAGCCGGCCGCGGTCACCGCTTGGAGGGCGACGAGGGGCACGAGAAGGGCGTACGACCCGAAGGTCGCCGTGCCGGACAGCAGCAGGCCGAGGAGCGCGGTGAGCGCGGCCGGTTGGATGCCGGGCTCGATGATCGGGGACCGCCCTTCGAGCCGGGCACGCTGGGCGTCGGTGACGCGGGAGTTCCCGGCGAGGGTGGCGGGGCCGTAGCCGGAGGGCGGGGCGTCGGAGTCGGGGAGCGGCTCGGCGGGGCCGGAGGCGGGGAGCGGCTGGGCGGCACCGGCACCCGTCGGCCCGGGGCCGTGACCGGCGGGGCCATGACCGGCCGGGCCGGAAGCCGCCGCGTAACCGTATGCGGCCGGGGCCGAACCTGCTCCGGGGCCGTACGCGTCCGAGCCCGGAACCGCCTGCGCGGAGCCGTACCCACCGGCTCCCGGAACCGCCTGCGCAGAGTCGTACGCGTCGGCTCCCTGAGCAGAGCCGTACCCACCGGCTCCAGGTCCCGCCTGCGCCGAGCCGTACCCACCGGCGCCCCGGTCCGTGCCGTACCCCTGGGCATCGCCCTCGTACCCCTGCTGCGGCAGGTACGCCGTCTCCGGGGCGGCCTGGGCCGGGGTGTGGAGCTGGGTGTCCCAGGTCTGGCCCTGCCACTGCTGGGTGTGCTGCTGGGCGGACTGCGGGTCCTCGTGGCCCTGGTCCGCGTGGGCGGGCCAACCCTGCTGCGGATACTGGTCGTAGCCCTCGTACGGCTGGTTCGGCTGGTTCGTCATCGTGATCCTCCTGCGAACGGCGGGAGCACCTCGACCGTGCCGCCGTCGGCCAGCCGTACCGTCTCATGTCCGCGGGTGCCCACGGGGTCGCCGTCGACGAGGAACGAGCATCGCCGCAGGACGCGCACGAGCTCACCGGGGTGTCGCTCACGCGCCGCGTCCAGCGCATCGGCGAGCGTGACCGCGTCGAACGGCTCCTCGGCGATCCCGGCCGCGGCCTTCGCGGCGGCCCAGTAGCGCACCGTGACCTTTGGCATCCGCTTCCTCAATCGAATCGGTGATGTACGCGCCCAGGCTAGCCGCCCGCTATGACAGCCCAGTCCCCGATCCGGTCCAGCAGTTCGTCGCCGACCGCGTGCTCGGCGTGGCCCATGGGCTCGATCCACAGCTCAGCGTGGTCACCGGCGGCCGCCGCGAGCATCCGCGGGTGGTCGAGGGGGAAGTAGCCGTCGCGGTCGCCGTGCACGATGAGCAGAGGGGCGGGAGCGATCCGCGGGACCGCCTCCACCGGGGAGAGCGGGACCGGGTCCCAGTCCCGGTGGTGGATGCGGGTGCGGAAGCCGTAGCGGCCCACCAGGCGTCCGGCGGGGCGGGTCACCAGCCAGTGGAGTCTGCGCATGGGGGCCGTACCGCGGTAGTACCAGCGGGCCGGGGCGCTGACCGAGACCACGACGTCCGTGTGTGCGCCGCTCTCCGGCCCGTACAGCGCCGCGTGCCGCAGCACCACCGAGCCGCCCATGGAGAAGCCCACGGTCGCCACGCGCGTGTGGCCGAGCCCGCGGGCCCACTCCACCGCGGCGGCCAGATCCAGCACCTCGCGGTCGCCGACCGTCGAGCGCCCGCCGGAGGCGCCGTGGCCGCGGAAGGAGAAGGTGACGACGGCGCCGTACCGCGTGAGGGCCTTCACCACCCGGCGAACATGAGGACGATCCACATCGCCGGTGAAACCGTGCGCGACGACGAACACCAGGTCACGGGAGGGTGGCCGGGAGAGGTCGTATACGAAGGAGGGCGGATCGTATACGGAATCGATCGTCACACCGTCGACGGTGTGCAGAAACGTCCGTATAGGTGCGCGTCTGCGCGTCTCAGAGTGCGGACGAGCCGTGGAACGTGCCACACGACCTGCCGGATCCATGCTCATGTGGGCTATTCTCCTGGGAAGAGGACTCGGGCGACGCAGCCCCCGGGTCCTTTTGTGCTTTCGGATACGCCTGTATACGAAAGCAACGACCTCGCCGGGACCGAGGAGGAACCAGACGTATGAGTTCTCTGCTGCTCCTGACCAACGCCCTCCAGCCGTCGACGGAGGTGCTGCCGGCCCTCGGCCTGCTCCTGCACAACGTGCGCGTGGCACCCGCGGAGGGCCCCGCACTCGTCGACACCCCTGGTGCCGACGTCATCCTCATCGACGGACGCCGTGACCTGCCGCAGGTGCGCAGCCTGTGCCAGCTGCTGCGTTCCACGGGGCCGGGCTGTCCGCTCATCCTCGTCGTGACCGAGGGCGGCCTCGCCGCCGTCACCGCCGACTGGGGCATCGACGACGTGCTCCTCGACACCGCCGGACCGGCGGAGGTCGAGGCGCGGCTGCGGCTCGCCATGGGCCGCCAGCAGATCGTCAACGACGACTCCCCCATGGAGATCCGCAACGGCGACCTCTCCGTGGACGAGGCCACCTACTCCGCGAAGCTCAAGGGCCGGGTCCTCGACCTCACCTTCAAGGAGTTCGAGCTCCTCAAGTACCTCGCCCAGCACCCGGGCCGCGTCTTCACGCGCGCGCAGCTGCTCCAGGAGGTCTGGGGCTACGACTACTTCGGCGGCACCCGAACGGTCGACGTGCACGTACGACGCCTGCGCGCCAAGCTCGGACCCGAGCACGAGTCGCTGATCGGGACCGTCCGGAACGTCGGTTATCGATTCGTTACGCCCGAGAAGGGCGACCGGATCACCGACGAAGCGAAGGCCAAGGCGGAGCAGGCAAAGGCGGAGGAAATGGACGAGAGCCCCGCCCTCGAAGACGTAGAGGCGTAACGGGCCCCGCGCATGGGCAGAGCTCCCGCACCGACGCACGCCCGCGAGCCTCTTCGCGGGGGTACGGAGGCCGCCTTCACGCCCTGCCCAGAGCGGGTCCATCCGCGTAGACTCCGCGCGTGGCCAAGGTAACCAGGGATGACGTGGCAAGACTCGCGGGGACGTCCACCGCGGTGGTCAGCTACGTCATCAACAACGGACCCCGGCCGGTTGCCCCGGCCACGCGCGAGCGTGTCCTCGCCGCGATCAAGGAGCTGGGGTACCGGCCCGACCGGGTCGCCCAGGCGATGGCGTCCCGGCGCACCGACCTCATAGGCCTGATCGTGCCGGACGCGCGCCAGCCGTTCTTCGCCGAGATGGCGCACGCGGTGGAACAGGCCGCGTCCGAGCGCGGAAAGATGGTCCTGGTCGGTAACTCCGACTACATCGGCGAGCGCGAGGTCCACTACCTGCGCGCGTTCCTCGGGATGCGGGTCTCCGGGCTGATCCTGGTCTCGCACGCCCTGAACGACAACGCGGCCGCCGAGATAGACGCCTGGGACGCCCGGGTCGTGCTGCTGCACGAGCGGCCGGAGGCCATCGACGACGTCGCCGTCGTCCTCGACGACGTCAACGGCGCGAAGACCGCCGTCGAGCACCTGCTGGGCCACGGCTACCCCTATGTCGCCTGTATGGGCGGCACCGCCGACACCCCCTCCGTCGGCGACCCGGTCTCCGACCACGTCGAGGGCTGGCGGCAGGCCATGCAGGAGGCCGGGCTGCCCACCGAGGGACGGCTCTTCGAGGCGCCGTACAACCGTTACGACGCCTACAAGGTGGGTCTGGAGATCCTCGCCGGGCCGCAGCGCCCGCCCGCGATCTTCTGCTCCACCGACGACCAGGCGATCGGCCTGCTGCGGGCCGCGCGCGAGCTGCGCATCGACGTGCCGGGCGAGCTCGGGGTCATCGGGTTCGACGACATCAAGGAAGCCGCGCTCGCCGATCCGCCGATGACGACCATCGCCTCGGACCGCTCGGCGATGGCCCGGGCCGCGGTGGACCTCGTCCTCGACGACGGGCTGCGGGTGGCCGGCTCCCGTCGCGAACGGGTCAAGGTGTTCCCCTCCCGCCTGGTCGTACGGCGGTCCTGCGGCTGCGGGTGAGGTATCTGAAGACCGTCTGAGAACACCTGGCCCAAGGCCCAGCAGCGGCCTTATATCGGGCATACGAGGTTCTGCCGGGCTTCTCAGGGAGCACTCAGCAAGCTCTCATGGTCGCGGGACAAGCTGTGTGACATGACCGAGAGCTTCCGCCGCGACGGCGAGTACGAGCAGTACGACAACCCCCACCAGGGCGCCCAGCAGCAGCACGCTTCGTCGCCCGTGAACCCGGAGTGGCCGCCCCCGCCGGCCCAGCCGCCCGCGCAGCACACCCAGCCCACGACGCCGATCCAGCAGCCGGCCGCCTTCGCCGCCCCGGGCGAGGGTGCGTACGGCCGCGACGGCGGTTCCCACGGCGGTGACGGCAACGGCGGCGGAACCGCTCTTCTCACCGCGCCTCCCGCGGGGCCCGCCCCGACGCCCAAGCGGCGCTCCCGCGGCCCGATCGCCCTCCTCGCCGCCGTGGCCATCGTCGCCGCGGTGATAGGAGGCGGCACCGCCTACGGCATCCAGGAGCTGACCGGCAACGACACGGTCACCTCCAGCAGCACCAGCACCAGCGTGGTGCCGTCCTCCGCCAAGGGCACGGTCGCCGGGGTCGCCAAGGCGGTCAGCCCGAGCATCGTCGAGATCAACGCCACCTCGAACTCCGGTGAGTCCACCGGCTCCGGCGTGATCATCACCAGCGACGGCGAGATCATCACCAACAACCACGTCGTCGCCGGCGCCTCCACCATCAAGGTGAGCACCAGCAACGGCAAGACCTACACCGCGAAGGTCGTCGGCACCGACCCCAAGAAGGACCTCGCCCTCATCAAGCTGGAGAACGCCTCCGGTCTGAGTGTGGCAACCTTCGGCAACTCCGACGGCGTCCAGGTCGGCGACCAGGTCGTGGCGATCGGCTCCCCCGAGGGCCTGACCGGCACCGTCACCAGCGGCATCGTCTCCGCCCTCAACCGGGACGTCACCGTCTCCACGGAGGAGGGCCAGCAGCAGCAGAACCAGGGCGGCGGGTTCGGCGGCGGCAACGGCCAGTGGCCGTTCGAGTTCGGCGGCCAGCAGTTCAACGGCGACACCGGCTCCTCGACGACGACGTACAAGGCGATCCAGACCGACGCCTCGCTGAACCCCGGCAACTCCGGGGGCGCGCTGATCGACATGAACGGCAACATCATCGGCATCAACTCGGCTATGTACTCGGCCAGTTCGGACTCCTCGACGGCCGGCAGCGCGGGCCTCGGGTTCTCCATCCCGATCAACACCGTCAAGTCCGACCTGGCCACGCTGCGGGCCGGCGGCACCGACAACTGAACCTCCTCCACCCGGTAGGGAGCACGTCATGATCCAGCAGGTCTCGCACACGGTGTCCGGCGCCGATCCGGCCGGGTTCGCCCTGGCCCTCGACGTGGCGTACGCACTGCACCCGCCGGTGCCGCGGGCGCCCGAGGTGGCGGCCACGACGGTCGCCACGGCGGTGGCCCGCCGCGGGGCGAACGCCGGCCGCGCCCGCCGCCGCGGCGCCACCCGCTGACCCCGTGCCCTTGTCGCACCGGGCGGGAACCGTGCGAGGCTGAAAGCGTTCACCCGCCGGCTCCCCGCCGTCCCCACCGCACCCGAGGAATCCGAAGCCATGAGCCCCGCCGAAGGCGACCGTGACCCCCAGCGCATCCTGATCGTCGACGACGAGCCGGCGGTACGCGAAGCTCTCCAGCGCAGCCTCGCCTTCGAGGGCTACGACACCCAGGTCGCCGTGGACGGGGCCGACGCCCTCGACAAGGCGAGCGCGTACCGGCCCGACCTGGTCGTCCTCGACATCCAGATGCCGCGCATGGACGGGCTCACGGCCGCCCGGCGGATCCGCGGCGCGGGCGACACGACCCCCATCCTGATGCTGACGGCCCGCGACACGGTCGGCGACCGGGTCACCGGGCTCGACGCGGGCGCCGACGACTACCTGGTCAAGCCGTTCGAACTGGACGAGCTGTTCGCCCGGGTCCGGGCGCTGCTGCGGCGGTCCTCCTACGCGGCGGCGGCCGGGGCGGCGTCCGCCGAGGACGACGAGGCGCTCACCTTCGCGGACCTTCGCATGGACCTGGCGACGCGGGAGGTCACCCGGGCGGGACGGCCGGTGGAACTGACCCGCACGGAGTTCACGCTCCTGGAGATGTTCATGGCCCACCCGCGGCAGGTGCTGACGCGGGAGCAGATCCTGAAGGCGGTCTGGGGCTTCGACTTCGAGCCGTCGTCGAACTCGCTGGACGTGTACGTGATGTACCTGCGCCGCAAGACGGAGGCGGGCGGCGAGCCGCGGCTCGTGCACACGGTGCGGGGCGTGGGGTACGTGCTGCGACAGGGCGGCGCGGAGTGAACTCGGTCGTACGGCGGTACCGGTCCCTCCCGATCCGCTCCCGCCTCGCGCTCCTGGTGGCGGCGGCGGTGGCGTTCGCGGTGGCGGCGGTGTCGGTGACGTGCTGGTTCATCGTGCAGGGGAAGCTGTACGACCAGGTCGACGCCGATCTCAAGGAGATGCAGCAGCCGCAGCGGTACGACCAGGTCCTGGGACTCCTCACCAGCTGCCCACAGGCCCCTCAGGCCGACCAGAGCTACCGGGGCGGCACCAACGATCTCGGCGCCAGGAACGCCTACATCCAGCTGGTCAAGTCGAACGGCAAGGCCTGCGTCTCCGCGACCTCGGCCGGAACTGTCAAGGTCACCGGCACCGACACGAACGTCATCAAGAACGCCGCCGTCACCGGCAGCGGCATCATCCGCAACGGCACCGACGGCGACGGCCAGGCCGTGCGCGTACTCACCACTCCCCTGCTCGTCAGTCAGGGCCCGGGCAATCCGCCCCAGGTCTACCCCGACACCGCCCTCACCATCGCCATCTCGCTCAAGGGCACCCAGTCCACGCTGAACGATCTCGCCCTCATCCTCCTGCTCGTCTCCGGTGTCGGCGTACTCGGTGCGGGCGCCGCCGGCCTCGCTGTCGCCCGTGCGGGTCTGAGGCCCATCGACAAGCTCACCGAGGCCGTGGAGCACGTGGCACGGACGGAGGACTTGGGCATCCGCATCCCCGTCGACGAGGGCGCCGAGGACGAAGTCGCCCGGCTTTCGCGGTCGTTCAACTCGATGACCTCCTCCCTCGCCAGCTCGCGCGATCTCCAGCAGCAGCTGATCGCCGACGCCGGGCACGAGCTGCGCACCCCCCTCACCTCCCTGCGCACCAACATCGAGCTGCTCACCCGCAGCGAGGAGACCGGCCGCCCCCTCCCGGAGGCGGACCGCAAGGCGCTGCTCGCCTCGGTGAAGGCGCAGATGACCGAACTGGGCTCCCTGATCGGTGACTTGCAGGAACTGTCCCGCTCGGAGGGCCAGCGCGGCGAACGCGTGCAGGTGGTGTCCCTGGAGGACACCGTCGAGGCGGCCCTGCGAAGGGCACGTCTGCGCGGACCGGAACTGATCATCGACGCCTCGCTGGAGCCCTGGTACACCCGGGCCGAGCCGGCCGCGCTGGAGCGGGCCGTCGTCAACATCCTGGACAACGCGGTGAAGTTCAGCCCCGAGGGCGGCACCATCGAGGTCCGCCTGGACGGGGGCGTCCTCACGGTCCGCGACCACGGCCCCGGCATCCCCGCCGAGGAACTCCCGCACGTCTTCGACCGCTTCTGGCGCTCCCCGTCGGCCCGCGCCCTCCCCGGCTCGGGTCTCGGCCTGTCCATCGTGGCCCGTACGATCGAGCAGTCCGGCGGCCAGGTGACCCTGGACCACGCGGACGGCGGCGGCACGGTCGCGACCGTACGACTCCCCGGGGCCCCGACTCCCCCTCCGGAGAGACCGGAGACGCTGGAGACGCGGACCCCGTGAGGTCGTACGGCCCCCCTTAACCCATTTGGGCCAAGTGGGACGTCAGGAGGTGGGAGTCGAGGAGGGCGACGTCGGCCGTGCGGTCGGCGCGGGCGTATCCGGCCAGCATCCGCTTGGTCAGCACCAGGGCCTCGCGCGAGCGCCGCAGCAGCGGTCTCGTCCATCTCTCGACGACCTGGTCCAGCTGGTCGAGGGGAGCTGTCTTGTGGAGGATGCCGAGTCGGTGGGCGGTGGCTGCGTCGAACGGGTCACTGGTGAGCATGAGTTCACGGATCCTCGCGACCCCGGCTTCGGAGATGAGGCGCCCCATGGCGCCTCCCCAGGCGGGCGGCAGGCCCACTCCAACCTCCGGCATGCGGAACCGGCAGGTGTCGGCGCCCGCCCGCAGATCGCAGTGCGCGGCGAGCGCGAGACCGGCGCCGAGGACACCGCCGTGCAGCCGTCCGATCGTGATGGCGTCGGTGTTCTCCAGGGCCTGGCACAGGCGGTGGGCCTTGTCGCCGATGCGCCGCAGGGTGACTCCCGTGGGATCCGCGGCGAGGGCGGCCGCGTACTCGCCGCGGTCGGCTCCCGTGCAGAAGTCCTCGCCCCGCGACGACAGGACGAGCACCCGGACGTCGGGCCCCAGGTTGTCGAGCAGGTCGGTGAGGGCGTCCACGACGGCGATGCTCAGGGTGTCGTCGCGCCGGGAGGGGTTGAGCTGCACGTGGAGCACGGATCCGTCCTGGTCGACGGATATGACGTCGTGCGCGGTCGTGACCGCTGGGTTCTTCATGCGAGGTCGACATCCAGGTTCAGCAGCCGCCTGAACGCCACTCGGGGCGCCCGGGTCGGGGGGCGCACGAGGGTGAGGCGGGGCAGGCGGCGGACGAGTTGACGGAGCAGCGTGTTGGCTTCCAGCCGGGCCAGTGGTGCGCCCAGGCAGTAGTGGATGCCTCCGCTGAAGGCGAGGTGCGCGGGCCTGCGGTGGGGGTCGAACTCCTCGGGGCGAGGGTGTTTGCGCGGGTCCCGGTGGGCCGCTCCCACCATGAGGTGGACCATCTCGTCCGTGCGGATCCGGACGCCGTTCAGGACGCAGTCCGCGGCGGACACCCGGCTGATGACGTGGGTGGGAGGGTCGTAGCGCAAGGTCTCCTCGACGAAGGCGGGCACCAGTTCGTCGGGGTCGGCGGTGACCAGGTCCCAGCGTTGCGGGTCCTCGACGAGCAGCAGTGTCGTCGTGGACAGCAGCGTGGAGGTGGTCTCCAGGGCCGCCAGCAGGACGAACAGGGCCAGGTAGTAGACCTGTTCGTCGGCCTTGTCCTGGTCGGGTTCGAGTAAGTCCCACGTCCTGATCCACTCCGACACGGGATCCTCGCGCAAGCGTGTACGACGGTCGCGTACCAGTTCGAGGAAATATTCACGCAGCTCGGCCATGGCCACGTCGGAGCGGACCAGCTGGCTGGCGGTGGGGAGCAGTTCCTGGGTGAAGACCTGTTCGTGGGTCAGGTCCCGGAGACGTGGCCAGTCGGCGGCCGGCAGGTCGAGCCAGCGGCCGACGGTGGCGATCGGGAGTTCCTCGCTGACCAGCGCCGCGAAGTCCGCCTCTCCGTCGCGCAGCCGGTCGACCAGCGCGTCGAGAAGTCGGTCGGTGTCCTCGGTGACGGTGCGGCTCAGCTGCTCGATGGTCCCGCGGTCGAAGGAGCCGGCCGCCCGGCGGACCCGGGTGTGGTCCGGGGGGTTGAGGGCGGGCAGCGTGCTGCTGATCTCACGGGCTGAGGGAGCGTTCCAGCGGGTACGGACTCCTTGCCGTTCCCGCCAGGGTTTGTCGGGCTCGAGCCAGGCACTGCTGCGCAGTATCTGGTCGCACAGTTCGTAGCCGGTCACGAGATAGCCGCCCCAGGGCGCGGGAATGACCGCGCCCTGACTGCGGAGTTCCTGATAGATGGGGAAGGGATTGTCCTGGCCTCGTTCCGTCCGCAGACGGGAGATGAGGGACACTGCGGCCCGGCGGTCGAACGACGGAGTCGTGACGCTTCCCACGATGACGGCCCCTTTCTGAGCACAGCCGCCATACGTACCCGCCAGATGATTGAAGCATCCAATAACACAGTGTTCTTAAAGCGTTACTTACGTCACTCGCCCCTGGTCCAGGCCAGGAAGCGGCTGAACAGGCCCTTGGCCGGGGCGGCGTGAGCCGGCCGGGAGGCGGTGGGTGCGGCGGGCGACGCCACCGGGCGGACGGCCTCCGTGGCCCTGGGAGCGACGGGAGCGGCCACCGGTGCCAGGGGCGGAGTGAACCGGATGGGCACCGTCACCAGCGAACGGCTCCACGGTCCTTCGCTCCACGCCAGCGACTTGAACGCGATGCGGGTCTCGACGTCGTGCAGCCGGTTGAGCAGGGCCTCCACGGCACTGATGACGATCATGACGGCCGGGTCCTTGGCCGGGCAGGCGTGCGGCCCGGCTCCGAACGCCAGATGCGCCTTGGAGCTGAGCTGCTCGCGGTGCACGGCCAGCTGGGGGTCGTTGTTGGCCGCCGCGAAGCTGATGAGAACCGGGTCACCGGCGCGCAGCGTCCTGCCGTCGACCTCGACGTCGTGGGTGGGGTAGTGGGCCGCGTAGTTGGCGATCGGCGGGTACTTCCACAGCGTCTGGGCGACCGCGTCCTCGACCGAGAGCCCTTCGGCCCAGTCCTCGCTGAGATACAGGGCGGTGGCGGTGCCGATGGCGGCCGACAGCGGCGCGGTGCCGCCGGAGAGCAGCGTGACGAGCTGGTGGAGCACTTCCTCGTCCGTGAGCTGAGCGGGGTGCACCATCAGACGCGTCGTCAGGTCCGCTCCGGGGCTGCGGCGCTTGAGCCCGATCAGCTCCATCAGAGCCCCGCCGAGCGTCTCGTCCGCACCGGGGGTGCCTTCGAAGATGCCGCTGATCCCCGCGATGACGCGGTCGCCGATCTCCGCCGGGCAGCCGAACAGCTCGCTGAAGACGAGCAGCGGCAGCGGACCGGCGTAGTCCGCCATCAGGTCCGCCTGCCCGCGGGCGCCGAAGCTGCTGATCAGATAGCCGGCCGACTGCTGCACCTGCCGGACCAGCTGGAGCTCGTCGACGGTGGCCAGACTCTCGGTGACGGCCTGGCGCAGCCGGGCGTGGCGCGCGCCGTCCGCGAAGAGCGCGTTGGGCCGGTAGCCCATCATGGGCAGGGCCGGGCTGTCCGCGGGGACCCGCCCCTCGTTGAGGGCGTTCCAGCGGCGGGAGTCCCGGACGAACGTCGTGGGGTCGTGCAGGATCTTCAGCGCCGTGTCGTAGCTGGTGACCAGCTCGACCTCGACCTCGGGCGCGATGTCCACGGGGGCGGTCGGGCCGAGCGAACGCAGGTACTCGTAGGTGCCCTCGATGTCGGAGCCGAACTGCGGGCCGTACAGCGCGACGTTGCCGTGCGCGGGGCAGCCGGGCGGTATCTCCGGGGCGGTGTCGGGGTGGTTCTGCATGCCGTGACTCCTAGACAAGGGTGGACATGAGGTGCTGCACGAGGGTGATGAGTGCCTGGGCTGACGACTGCTGGTCGCGCGCGTCGACGTCGACGACGGGGACCTCCGGAGGCAGATGCAGAGCCTCACGGATCTCGTCGCAGGCGTACATCGGCGTCCCGTCCTTGGTGTTGACGCCGATCGTCATGGGCAGGTCGAACTTCTCGACCAGGTCCAGCACCGGGAACGCCTCGTCAAGGCGGTCGGGGTCGACGAGGATCAGGGCGCCCAGAGCGCCTCTCGACAGCTCCTCCCACATCTCCTTGAAACGCTCCTGACCCGGCGTCCCGAAGAGATAGAGGACCAGCTGCTCGTTGAGGGTGAGCCGCCCGAAGTCCATGGCCACGGTGGTGGTGGTCTTGTCCGGCATGTTCGCGAGGTCGTCGTAGCCCTCGCTGGCCTCGGTGATCTCTTCCTCGGTCTGGAGCGGGACGATCTCGGAGAGGCTGCCGATGTACGTGGTCTTGCCGACCCCGAAGGGGCCCACGACAAGGACCTTGACGGCCGTGGTGACGGTTGGTTCCAGGTACATGTCACGCTCCGAGAGTCTTCTGCAAGCCGTCGACCACGGCTTGGAGCAGTGCGCGGTCGTGAGCCACGGCCCGCGGCATGGGAGGCCGCACGAAGACCAGCCCCACCTCGACCAGGTGCGCGATCAGAATGCGCACGATGCCCAGGGGGAGCTGTGTGCGCCCGGCCACTTCCGCCACGGACAGCAGTCCGTCGGAGACCAGGTCCATGACCCTGCGGGCCTCGGGGGTGAGCGTGCGCGCCGCGGCAGACGTGTCCTCCAGGGCGGTCACGAGCGCGGTGCGTGAGTACTCGTGGTCCGCGGGCAGGTCCCGGCCGTCGGCGATGACATGGAGAGGAACTAATTCGGACGTCAGTTCCAGCGCAGGTTCTTGATCGTCATGCATGGCCCACCGTCCCTGTCTGCGGTGCCGAGGCGGCGTTCAATGCGGGCACCGCGTCCGCCAGTCGCGAGACGAACGTCTCGATGTCGCAGTCGTGTTCGGCCGACGCCGCCAGGTAGGCGCCCTCGCCGGCCGCGATCAGGAAGACCCAGCCGTGCTCGAACTCCACGAGCGTCTGGCGCCACGTGTCCTGGAGGCCGCCGGCGAACTGTGCCGTGGCCCGGCTGTAGGCCACCAGGCCCGACATGGCGGCGGAGATGATGTCCGCCATGTCCTTGCCGATGCCCGAGGTCGTCCCTCTGGGCAGGCCGTCGGTACCGAGCAGCACGGCGTGGCGCGCTCCCCGCACCCCGGCGACCGCCTTGTCCAGTTCGGCGAGCACGAAGCCCTGACCGCCCGACGTCTCGTCCTCGGCCAGCTGGGCATCGACCGTCACAGCCCTCGCACCGGTGACCCGGGGTGCGGAGGTGAGCTGGTCGCCCAGCCGGGCGACGAGCCGTTGCATACGGAACGAGATCGCCCCCAGATCGACGTCGGGGGCGGCTGCGGCCGCCAGGTAGGCGCCCTTGCCCGCCTCGGTCACGAAGACCCAGCCGTCCTCGAACTCGACGAGGGTCTGGTTCCACTGCCAGTTCTGCACCGGGCCCGCGAACCGTGCCGTCGCCCGGCTGAGCGACTGCATGCCGGCCATGGCGGCGGAGATCGTCCTGACGCCGGCGCTCGTCAGGCCGTCGGTCGCGCCCTTGGATATGCCGTCCGCGGACAACACGACGGCATGCCGTGCGGCGGGGACGTTGGCCACGATGTCCTCGACCATCCACGACAGATCTGCGGTGGTCATCGGTCCTCAGACCCTTCGAATGACGAAGCCTCGTCTTCTCGGCCCAGGAGAGTGCCGCGCTGGAAGCCGGCGAGCCGGGAGCGGCTGGGGCTGACCTCGCGCACCGGCGACGAGTCGTCCCGACGGCCGGCGTCGGTGACACTCGCGATGGGCGTCTGGCGCTGGCCGCGCTTGGGGAGTCCGTGTGCGGTACGGCCGACGGGCTCGACGGCCTGCGGCTGCCGCGGCTGGCCCTCGTTGCGGCGGATGTTCACCGGAACGTCCTGGGCGGGCGGTGGTATCTCCTCCATGGTCCACAGCTCCTCGGGCAGACGCACCACGGCCCTGACACCGCCGTACCGGGAGACGCCGGTGACATCGACGCCGAAACCGTGCTGACGGGCGAGCAGACCGATCACGGGGAAGCCGAACTTGGGCTGGTTGCCGAGCCCGGAGAGCCGGGGCGGGGTCTCGCCCGACAGCAGTTCCATCGCGGCCTGCCGGTCCTCGTCGCTCATGCTGACGCCCGCGTCGTCGATCACGATGCACATGTTGCTCTGCACCCGCTGGAACGTGACGTCGATCGGCGCGTCGTTCTGCGAGAACGTCGCGGCGTTGTCCAGCAGCTCCGCAACCGTCAGAGCCACCGGCGCGACCGCCGTCGCCTTCAGTGCGACATTGCTGCCCTGCATGATGTCGACCCGCTGGAAGTTGCGGATCTGGCCCTGGGCGCTGCGCACCACGTCGTAGATGCTCGCCGGCTTCGTGCGGCGACCGAGCGGCCCGCCGCACAGGACCGCGATGCCTTCGGCCTTGCGTGCCATCTGCGCGTTCGCATGGCGGACTTCGAGCAGGTCCTTCAGAACGGGGTGGTTTCCGTACTCGCGCTGGAGCCGGTCCAGGAGGGTCGTCATCTCCGCGGCCAGGCTCTGGAGGAAGCGGGCCGAGCCCTTCAGAACGCCCTTGGTCCGGTCCTCCGCGACCTGCTCGGCCTCTCGGATGACGTCGGCCTGCTCCTGCTGGAACTGCACCAACTTGCTGTTGGCGGCCTCTACTTGACGCCGAGCGGCTTCTTGCGCCTGCGCCACCTCGGCCTCGGCCCGCCGCAGTTTCACCCCCAGGGCTCTGCTACGAAGAGTGAGCGCCACGACCGCGGCAACGGCCAGCGCCGCCACCGAAGCCAGGCACCATATGAGTGCCACTTGATTCATGGGAGCCTTTCCCGGCACGGTTGCAGACATCGACGGATCTATCGCGCGATGATCCACAGCGCATTCACCAGGAACAAACGGCTGCTGTCACGGCAAGGAAGCCAACCCCCATATGGCACCCGACCTGAGTGGATCAAGGTCGCGGACGCGGGAATGCTATCACCGCATTACTTCGCGCAGGAGGCCGCGGTAGGGCCGTCCGACGGCGTCAACGCGACCGCTACACAACGCTGTTGGAAGCAGCAGCACTCTTCTGCACCGGCCTTCCGAGGCCCCCGGCTCGACCTGGCAATACTCCGTCAGACGCGAACGAGCCATTCGCCTCGGCCTGTTCTGCTCACGAGCGTTGGTGACAGAGGGTCAAACTCACCCCGGCTCGGCGAGGGGACCGGGCGCGTGCCGGCCCCCTCGCCTTCACCAGGTCGACGGGAGGTCTCTACCGAACGACCGTGATCCGGTTCGCCGCCGGCGGGGCGATCGGGCTCGTCGCCGACGAGTTGGCCGTGAGGTAGTCCACCAGCGCGGCCAGGTCGTCGCCGCCGACGAGGTCGTTGGTGCCCTGGCCCAGAGTGGTGAAGCCGTCACCGCCGCCCGCGAGGAAGCTGTTGGTCGCGACCCGGTAGGTGGCCGCCGGGTCGATGGCCGTGCCGTCGAGCCTCACCGAGTCGACGACGATCCGGTCCGCGCCGGTCTTCGTCAGGTCGAGCGTGTAGGTGAGGTTGGCCGACGGCAGCAGGATCTTCGGGGACGCCGCGTTCGACCCGCTCACCTGCTCCTGGAGCACCTTGATCAGCTGCGCACCGGTGAAGTCCTGGAGGTTCACGGTGTTGGAGAACGGCTGCACGGTGAAGCCCTCGGCGTAGGTCACCACACCGTCGCCCTCGGTCCCCTTGGCCGCGTAGGTGAGGCCCGCGCGGACCCCGCCCGGGTTCATCAGCGCGAGGTCGGTCCCGGCGTCGAGCTTCCTGCCGTGGGCGAGTTGGGCGTCGGCGATGAGGTCACCCATGGGCGACTCGGTGCCGGTGCTGGGGACGTCGGCGGAGATGTACCCGATCGCGCGGTTGCCGATGGGCGCCGCGAGGGTGTTCCACCTGCCGATCAGCTCGGTCATGTCCGGCGCCTTGGGGACGGTCCGGGTGACCACGTGGTTCGCCGACTTCACGGCCGTACGGACGATGTCGCCGGTGAAGCGGTCGTACGTCAGCGTGGTGTCGGTGTAGAGACGGCCGAAGGAGGCCGCCGAGGTGACCATGCGGGGCTTGCCCGACGGGTCGGGGATCGTGCACACGTACGCGGCGTGGGTGTGGCCGGTGACCAGGGCGTCCACGGACGGCGAGATGTTCTTCGCGATGTCGACGATCGGGCCGGAGATGCCGTCGCCGGGGCCCGGGGAGTCGCAGTTGTAGTTGTAGGAGCCCGAGGCCGGCTGGCCGCCCTCGTGGATGAGGGCCACGATCGACTTCACGCCCTGCTTCTGGAGCACGCGGGCGTACTTGTTGATCGTCTCGACCTCGTCCTTGAACTTCAGGCCCTTGACGCCCTCGGCGGAGACGACACCCGGGGTGTCCTCCAGCGTGACGCCGATGAAGCCGATCTTGACGCCCTTCTTCTTCCACACCCAGTACGGCTTGAGGATCGGCTTGCCGGTCTTCTCGCCGAGCACGTTCGCCGCGAGGTAGGGGAAGTCGGCGCCCTCGAACTTCTTGTCGGTGTAGCAGCCGGCGGTGGGGTGACAGCCGCCGTTCTGAAGGCGGGCGAGCTCGACCGCGCCCTCGTCGAACTCGTGGTTGCCGACACTCGTCACGTCCAGGTCGAGCTTGTTGAGCGCCTCGATGGTCGGCTCGTCGTGGAACAGACCCGAGATGAGCGGCGAGGCGCCGACCATGTCACCACCGGCGGCGGTGACGGAGTACGCGTTCCCCTTGCGCGCCTCCCGCAGATGGGTGGCGAGGTACTCGACACCGCCGGCGTCGATGGTCTTCGTGGTCCCGTCCGCCTGGAGCTCGGTGACCCGGCCGGAGGAACCGGACGGCGGCTCCAGGTTGCCGTGCAGGTCGTTGAACGACAGCAGCTGGACGTCCTGGTACCGGCTGGGCAGCGGCTTGCCGTGCTTGTTGTCGTGCGCGCCGGCGGGCAGCGCGGCGGCGAGCGCGCCGACGGTGGCGAGACCGGCGGCCGCGGCCACGAGCCGGTACGTGCGTCTGCGGCGCGGTTGCTGCTGGGACTTGGCTGGCATACGCCCCCCTGAGTTCGGGATGTGAGAGTGCCCCCCGTCCGGCGCAGCCTAGGGTCAACGCGCGTAGCGCAACAGAGGTTTCGTGGTTACATCCTGGTTGCTTCTTTGCCGCCGCTTTGCCCGGACCTCCCCTTACCCTCGTAGCCATGACCAGCGACGACATCGCACGCTCCGGCACCGCCCGTTCCCTCGAGACCCTCTCGGCGCTCTCGCCGGACCAGACCGGGGCCGTCCTCGCGCTCCTCGCCGAGGCCGCGGAGGCCGACGGCCAGCAGGCGGTGTCCGAACAGGGCCGGTTGCAGCTGCGCGGCGGCGCCCGCGAGGGCGTCTCCCATCTGCTCCTGTACGTCGGCGACGAACTGGTCGGCTACGCCCAGCTGGAGGACACCGACCCGGTGGAGGCGCCGGCCGCGGAGCTGGTCGTCCACCCCGGGCACCGCGGCCACGGGCACGGCCGCGCGCTGGGCTCCGCCCTCCTGGCCGCCTCCGGCAAGCGGCTGCGGGTGTGGGCGCACGGCGGTCACAGCGCCGCCCGCCATCTCGCCCAGGTCCTCGGTCTGACCCTCTTCCGTGAGCTGCGGCAGATGCGGCGTCCGCTGGCCGGCCTGGAGCTGCCCGACCCGGTGCTGCCCGCCGACGTGACGGTCCGTACCTTCGTCCCCGGCGAGGACGACACCGACTGGCTCACGGTGAACGCGGCCGCGTTCGCCCACCACCCCGAGCAGGGCTCCCTGACCCAGCGCGACCTCGACGACCGCATGGCCGAGCCCTGGTTCGACCCGGCGGGCTTCTTCCTGGCCTTCCGCGGCGACGAACTGGTCGGCTTCCACTGGACGAAGGTCCACGCGGCCGAACAGCTCGGCGAGGTCTACGTCCTGGGCGTCCGCCCCGGCACCCAGGGCGGCGGCCTCGGCAAGGCCCTCACCACGATCGGCCTCCGCCACCTCGCCGCCCAGGGCCTGCCCACGGCGATGCTGTACGTCGACGCCGACAACAAGGCGGCGGTGTCGGTCTACGAACGTCTCGGCTTCACGACGTACGAGACGGACCTGATGTACCGCACGGAGACGTGAGCCTCCGATGCAGCTGAGCGAGCTGGTCGCGCTGGTTCTCGGCGATCTGTCGGCCGCCCCCGTGGGCCGGTACGGCACCGCCTGAGCCCGCGTCATCCCCGTGGGCCGGTACGGGCACCGTCTGCGCCCACGTCACCCCGGCTCCCGCCGACGCCGGTTCACGAGGCCGCGCGGAGCCTCCTCAGGCTGCGTACCGGCTCCGGTGCGCAGGCCACCGCCGTCACCAACGCGGCCGTCAGCACCACCGCCCACCGCACATGCGCCGCCGCCCACGCGGGGTCGCCGACCGGGACGAACAGGGCCCAGCGGGACGGGACCAGGGCGGGGGCGAGGAGGGCCAGGGTCAGCAGGCCCGCCGCCACCGACGCGCCCGGCTCGGGCTCCTCGGTGAAGCGGACGACCACGGACGCGGCGGCCAGGGCGAGGGCGGCCGTGGCCCCGGCCTCCAGAGTGACCGGGCCGACCGGGGGCCGGCTCTGCGCCGGTACGAGGAGCAGCGCGGCCGTCCACCACACCGCGGCGACCGGGGTCACCAGGGCGACACGCAGCCCGGTCCGGGCCCACCGCCGGGTCGGGACCGGGGTGGTGAGCCGGCGGGCCGGGTCGTCCAGGAGGAAGGCAAGCCCGAGGGCGAAGACCAGCGCGGCGGCCCGCAGCAGGTTGAGCCCGAGCCACTCGTCGGGCGTGCCGCCCAGCAGCCTAGGCAGCCAGACGACCAGCAGCCCCATGACCGCACCGACCCCGACCACCCGCCACGGCACCGTCCGCCCCACCGCCACGACCAGCCCCCGGTTCACCCCGGCCCGCGGTGCACCCACCTCGACCCCTCCGGCCATCTCGACCGCCGCGGTCCCCGGACCCACCCGCCCCCGCCGCCACGCCGGCCTGCGCCCCGCCACCAAGGCCGGCCCCCGGCTCACCCCGGACCGCAGCCGTCCCACCTCGACCCCTCCAGCCCCCTCGGCCACCGCGTCCCCCCGCCCCTCACTCCTCGGCACAGTCCTTCGCCCCCTCCGGCGCCTTGACGCCCAGCAGCTGTGCCACGCGGGTAGTCGTGACCCCGGGTGCCGTCAGGCCGGTCCAGTTCCGCTGCACGGCCGCCGTCACCTCGTTACGCGGGCGGTCCAGCAGTTCCCGTACGACCTCGGTCTGGGCGGCCGACATGGACAGCCCGTCGGTCGGGGCGAGCACGCTCGCCGAGCCGGTGACACTGTCGTCGATGCGGACGGCCGCGAGGTCGGTCAGCGGATGGGCCGACCCGCCCAGGACGAGCCACATGACGGTGACCACGCGCCCGTCGCACAGCTCACCGCCCTTCGACTCGGCCCCGGTGACCAGCACCGAGGCGACCCCGACCGCGAACTCGGGGACCCGGTTGCCGCCCCAGCGGGTGCCGACGGTCACCTGGCCGGGCTTGGTGAGCGCCGGGATCGCCGAGTCGCCGTCCAGCCCGTACCGCGCCTCGACCCGCTGCCGTACGAGAAGGGGCTGCCGGGCGGCCGTACCTCCGGCCAGAGACCGGACCCGGTCCACGACCCGCGCCCAGTCGTCCGCGCGGCCGGTCCACTCGGGGAAGGCGCAGTACGTCGAGCCGGCCCGCCGCACGCACGACTGGTCCCGCTGCGGGGCGACCGAGGCCCGCTCCCGCGCGGCCGCCAGCTCCGGTGACACACCCCCGGACTGGGCCACCGCCCCGATCAGCGTCAGCACCAGGGCGCCCGCCGCACCGGCCCGCAGGGGCCATGTGCGGCCCCCGCTCACCAGCACCGCGCCGAGCGCCACCAGCAGGATCAGCCCCGTCAGATACAGCGCGTGCCAGGCGGCCGGGCGGCCGAGGAGGTCCGACGGCAGGACGGTGGTGCCGCTCACCTCGTCCACGACCGGCGACAGCCAGCGCGACCACTCCGCGCCACCGGTGCTCGCGGAGACGAACACGCTCAGGACGACGAGACCGATCACCGCGACCGGCGCAGCGAACACGGTCGGCACCAGCCGGGCCAGCAGCACCCCGAGCGCCCCGCACAGCAGCACGTACAGCGGGCCCACGACCAGTTCGGCCGGCGAGCCGTGGCCCACCGCGCCGGGCCTGAGGGCCTGCCGGGTGAACTCGCCGAGCACGACCAGCGCGGTGACGGCGGCGAAGGGCAGCACCGACAGGACGTGGGCGACCGTCCGCCGCCACGGCTCCATGACCAGCACGTCGAACTGCCGGTCGGTGTCGCGTCGGCGGGAGCGCAGCGTGCACCGGTTGACGCACACGAACAGCGCGATCCCCAGCAGCGGGGGCCCTGTCTGGGTGTGCCGGTCGACGTCCTGGAGGGCGGGGTAGGAGTCCATGCCGTCCGCGGAGTGGAACAGGGTCCAGGCGGTCCAGCCGACGTACAGCAGCAGGGTCGCCGCCACCGGCAGGTACCACAGCAGGTCCCGCGCCTCGAAGCGGGCGAGCGCGACCACGGCCGCCCACGACGGCCGCGGCTCCGTCTCGTGCACGGCGGTCCCGGCCGCCGTCTCCGTCAGCACGCTCACGCCACCGCCTCCGAGCTCACGTCGTCCAGGGTCAGCAAGTAGCCGTCCTCCAGGGTCGGTTCGAGGAGCTCGGCGTCCGCGGGCGGGTCGCCGACGTTGCGGAAGGAGCCGGTGCCGGTGCGCCACCCCGCCTTCGCGCCCGGGGCGCGTTCCGTGCTGCTCCACACCCGGCCGGCCGCGCGGGCGGTCAGTTCGGCGGGGGTGCCCGCGAACAGGATGCGGCCGCGGGCCATGACCAGGACGCGGTGGCAGAGCATCGCCACGTCCTCGGTCTGGTGGGTGGACAGCAGAACCGTCCGGCCCTCTCCCGCCCCGGCGATCAACTCCCGGAACCGCATGCGCTGTTCGGGGTCGAGGCCGACGGTCGGCTCGTCGAGGACGAGGAAGCCCGGGTCCCCGACGAGCGCGGCGGCCAGTGCGACCCGCTGCCGCATCCCGCCGGACAGCTTCTTGATGCGCCTGCCGCGCACGTCCCCGAGGTCGACCTCCTCCAGCACCCGCCGCACCTCGCGGTGTCGGGCGGTGCGGCCGGTGAGTTCCTTGAGGATCGCCACGTAGTCGACGAACTCGAAGGCGCTGAAGTCCGGGTGCAGGCCCGGGGTCTGGGGCAGGTAGCCGAGCGAGCGGCGGACCTGATGCCGGCCGCGCGAGGTACCGGGGTCGTGGCCGAGGACGGTGAAGGAGCCCCGGTCGGCGGGCACGGCGGTGGCGAGCACCCGCAGCAGGGTGGTCTTTCCGGCGCCGTTGGGCCCGAGCAGCCCGGTCACGCCGGGCGTGAGCCGCAGCGACACGTCGTCGAGGGCACGGGTGCCGCCGTACCGGAGGCCGAGCCCCGAGGCGGTGACGGTGGTGGTCATACGGCGCTCCGGTGGCTGTCGGTCATGCGGTCCCCCATGCGGTCCCCCTGAGTGAAGGCGATCGTGTGATCGCCGTGGTCGAAGTCGGTCGTGCGGCGGCGGCCGCGGCGGGCCGCCGTCACTCCGCGCTCCCGTTGAACAGGTCGAAGCGGTCGCGGACCGCGAAGAGCAGCCCGGCGGCCAGCGCGGCGACGGCCGCGGCCACGCCCTGGCCGGCCGCCGTGAACGGCGCGAGCGAACCGGCGCCGCGCTCCTGTGCAGCCTGCGCGGCCAGCAGGACCGCGATCCAGGCGCCGCCGACCAGGGACGGCGCGAGGACCGGGCCGAGCCGCGGGGTGAGGGCGAGGCCGGTCGCGGTGAGCGCGAGCGCGGGCAGCAGCCAGGCGAGAGCGCGCAGGCCGTAGCCGGGCAGGGCGAGGGTGGCGAGCCCGTTGAGGCCGAGGCCCGCGGCCAGCACGGCGAGCGTGCGGATCATCAGCAGCCGGAAGCCGTGCAGGGGCGCGACGACCGCCATCTCGTACGTCGGGTCGAGCGCCGGGCCGTAGGACAGCGCGACACCGGCCAGGGGAAGCAACGGGGCGAGGGCGAGGAACAGGGTCGGTGAACCGGCCGTGTGCACCACGCCGACCGTGGCCAGCAGCAGGAACACCACGGCCGCCAGCCAGGAGCCGCGCAGCACCGGGGTGGCGGTCAGCAGCCGGGCGGTGTGGTCGGCGATCCCGGCCCGCACCAGCAGGGACTCGAACCACCCCGGCCGGGGTGCGTCCAGCTCGGCGTCCAGCCGCTCCCAGCCGGCATCCAGCGCGACCGGGTCGGTGACACCGGCCAGCAGCGCCCGGCACGCGGCGCAGGCGGCCAGGTGGGTGTCGGCGGACCAGAGCAGGGGGGCGGTCAACTCGCCCCGGACGTAGGCCCGTAGATCGTCCTCGGCCACATGCCAGGTCATGCCGCCACCTCCCTCGGGGATGTCGGGGGTACTCGTGCTCATGCCAGCTCCTCCCGCAACTGCTTGCGGGCCCGCATCGCCCGGGTCTTGACGGTGCCGGGCGGGATGCCCAGCAGGACGGCGGCCTCCCGGGTGGTCAGACCGTCGATGACCGTGGCCTGGAGGACCGCCCGCAGCTCCGGGGAGAGCCGGACGAGGGCGCCCGCGAGGTCTCCGTGCTCCACCCCCGCGAGCACGCGTTCCTCCGCGGACTCCTCGTCGCGGTGCCGGATCCGGGACAGGGCCTGCCGGAGCCGCCCCCGCGCCCCGTCGCCGCGCAGCGCGTCGATGAGCCGGCGCGAGCCGATCCGCCACAGCCAGCCGGCCACATCGCCCTCCTCGCGATATCTGGCGGTCCCCCGCCAGACCGCGAGGAAGGTCTCCTGCACGACGTCGTCCACCAGGCCCGGATCGGCGCACCGGCCGCGCAGCCTGGCCAGCAGCCAGGGCGCGTACCGCCGGTACAGCTCTTCGAAGGCGCGCCGGTCCGCGTCCGCGGCGATGGCCCGCAGCAGCTCCCCGTCGCTTCTCGTCTCCCTCACGCCCCTTCATCGGACGACCCCCGCCGACCGGTTCACGCGGCGACGGGAAATCCTCGCTTGACTTTCCCGGACCCCTTGGACCACCCTTTCACTACTCAATTAGTGAAAGGGTGGTTGTCCGCGTGGTCGAGTACCGCATCGACCGGCGCTCCGGCGTCGCCACCTACGTGCAGATCGTCCAGCAGACCAAGCAGGCCCTGCGGCTGGGCCTCCTGGAACCCGGCGACCGGCTGCCCACGGCCCGAGAGGTCGTGGAGGCCACCGCCATCAACCCGAACACCGTGCTCAAGGCGTACCGCGAACTGGAGCGCGAAGGCCTCGTCGAGGCCCGCCGCGGCCTCGGCACCTTCGTCCGCGCCACGCTCGGCACCGGCGCCCAGGCCGCCGACACCCCCCTCCGTGCCGAACTCGGCGCATGGGCCGCGCGCGCCCGGTCGGCGGGCCTGGGGCGCGAGGACGTCGACGCGTTCTTCACCGCCGTACTCGACGAACACTTCCCGAAGGGGGACCAGTGAGTTCCACCAGCACCGCCCCGGCCGTCGCCCTGGAGGCGTCCGGCCTGGGCAAGCGGTACGGCAGACGGGGCGCCGCCCTCGAGGACTGCTCCTTCCGGCTGCCCGCGGGCCGCATCAGCGCACTGGTCGGACCCAACGGCGCCGGGAAGTCCACCCTGCTCGCGATAGCCGCCGGTCTGCTGCGGCCCACCTCCGGCACGCTCACCGTGCTCGGCGGGGCACCCGGCGAGCACCGCGACCGGGTCGCCCACCTCGCCCAGAACAAGCCGCTCTACCCGCAGCTGACCATCGCCGAGACCCTGAGCATGGGCGCCGAGCTGAACCCGGCCCGCTGGGACGCCGCCTGCGCCGCCCGGATCGTCGAGCAGGGCGGACTGGACCCGAAGTCCCGGATCCGCTCGCTCTCCGGCGGCCAGCGCACCCGCGTCGCCCTCGCCCTCGCGCTCGGCAAGCGACCCGAGCTGATGCTCCTGGACGAGCCGATGGCCGACCTCGACCCGCTCGCCCGGCACGAACTGATGGGCACCCTGATGGCGGACGCCGCCGAACACGGCACCACCGTGCTGATGTCCTCGCACATCGTCGCCGAGCTCGCCGACGCCTGTGACCACCTGCTGCTCCTGGGCGGCGGCCGGGTCCGGCTCGGCGGCGGTATCGACGACCTGCTCACCGCCCACACCGTGGTCACCGGCCGCGGCACCCCGGAGGATCTGACCCGGCGCGGGCACACCGTGATCGAGTCCCGCACGGCCGGCCGCGGCCTGAGCGCCCTGGTCCGCCGGGACGGGCCGGTCGACGAGGGCTGGGCTACCGAGGAACCCTCCCTGGAGGAACTGGTCCTCGCCCACCTGCGCGCCCCCGCAGCCCCCGCACTGCTCACCCCGAGCACGACCCCGACCCCGCAGGCGGTGACCGCGTGAGCGCCCCGACCCTCGCCACGGCCCCCACGCCCGCAGCAGCCCGGGGCGGCCGACCCGGCGGCCTGGTCCGCACCGTCCTGCGCCTGCACCGCGGCGCGCTGGCGATCTGGCTCGCCTTCGTGGCCGGCACCGCGGGGCTCCTGCTCTGGCTCCTCGGCCCCGGCGCCGACACCGCACAACGCGCGCTCGACACCTACGGCTACTCCGGGCTCATCATGGCCATGGGTTCGGCGGACGAGTACAGCAGCCGGTTCTACTACGCCGACACCCTGCTCACCCTGGGCTCCTTCGCCGTCGCCCTGTTCGCCGGCGGCCCGCTGATCGCCCGGGAACTCGAGAGCGGCACCGCCCAGCTGGCCTGGACCCAGTCGGTCTCCCCGGTCCGCTGGCTCGCGGTGAAGCTCGCCGTGCCGGCCGCCTTCATCGTCCTGGGGACGGGCCTGCTCACCCTCCTCTACCACCAGCTGTGGACCGCCCACAGCAACCTCCTGATCGCCGGCATCCAGCCCCGCGCCCTCTACTTCTCCCTCGGCCCGGCCACCGTCGCCGCCCCGCTGCTCGGGCTCGCCCTCGGCGCACTGATCGGCCTCGCGGTCCGCCGCACCCTGCCCGCGCTCGCCTTCAGCGGGTTCGCGTACTTCCTCGTCTACGCCTTCCGCGGCAACCACTGGCCGTTCCAGGGCCGCTACCAAGCGCCCGAGCTGCACTCCCGCAGCCGGGCGATCACCGCCACCGGCGCCCGCGTCGCCGACCCGGACTGCTACGACGACAAGGCCTGCCTCGCGCAGCACCACGTGGTCGGCTTCTCCCGCGCCTACCTGCCGTCCTCCGACTACTGGCCCCGCCAGCTCCTGGAGACCGGCGTCCTGCTCGCCCTCACCGCCGTGGCCGTCGCCCTCGCGTTCGGCCTCCTGCGCAGACGGGCGGCGACGGGATGAGCGCGCCGGCCCTGACCCGGACCGTGCTGCGGCTGCACCGCACGGCACTGATCGTGTGGACGGTGTTCGTGCTCGGCTCGGTGGGCTACCTGGTGTGGCTGACCGAGGTCGGCGCCGACTCCGCGTACGCGACCCTGGACGCCTGTCCCAGAGGCGAGGCCTGCGGGCTCGGGGCCGCGTACACCTACAGCACGGGGATGGGCTGGATCAGCACTGTCATGTACTACAGCTATTGGGCCGTGGCCGCCTGGGCGGGCGGGGCGCTGATCGGCCGCGAGCTGGAGAGCGGCACCGCCCGGCTCGCCTGGACCCAGGGCGTCACCCCGAGGCGCTGGCTCACCGCCAAGCTCGCCCTGCCCGCGGCGGCGCTCGTCGTCGGCGGCGCGGTCTTCGTCCCCGTCTACCGCTGGGCCTGGTCGGCACACCGGGACCTGATGGGCGACAGCCTCGCCTTCAACGACGTGTTCGCCGACCACGGCCCCCTGGTGGTGGCGTACGGCCTGTGCGCCCTGACCGTAGGCGCCCTCACCGGCCTCCTGCTGGGCCGCCCTCTCCCTGCTCTGGCCCTGTCGGTGGCTGTGACGACCGTTCTCAACCGCACCCTGGAACACCACCGGCCGACCCCGTTGCCCCCCACCGCCTTCTGGCCCGCCCACCTCACGGAAACAGCCCTGGTCCTCACGGCCGCAGCCCTGGCGACGACGGCCACCTACTGGCAACTACGCCGCATGACGGCCGCACCCTGACGAGCGGAGCCCCTCCGCGGTCGCGCCCCGATATCCCTACCGCCATGTCTCTGTAACCGTCGGTTCAGACAGGCTTGCGAGGCTCAGTGGATGAAGCCCGTCGTGCCAGAGCCTTCGCCGCCGCCCGAGGGGGTCCGGAGGAACGGGGGCGTTCCGGTCGGGACCCAGGTCGCCGCCGTGCTCCCGCTCGCCGCCTCCGACGCGCCCGTTTCGCGCTCGGCGCGGAAGAATGGGTCCATGAGCCAGTCGAACGCCCAGGCAGAGGTCCAGCACGTGCAGCCCTCCGTGGGCTCCATAGCCGCGCACCGCCCGCACACCGTGTCGGCCACCGTCTCCGATCTGGAGCCCGACCTCGACGCCGATCTCGACGCGTACGAGGAGATCCCGGTCGACGGTGCCGCCCAGCTCCCGCAGGGTCGTTTCCTCGACCGGGAACGAAGCTGGCTCGCGTTCAACGAACGCGTCCTGGAACTCGCCGAGGACCCCAACACCCCCCTGCTGGAACGCGCGAACTTCCTCGCCATCTTCGCCAGCAACCTCGACGAGTTCTTCATGGTCCGGGTGGCCGGACTGAAGCGCCGTATCGCCACCGGCGTCGCCACCCGCTCCGCCTCCGGCCTCCAGCCGCGCGAGGTCCTGGAGATGATCTGGGCCCGCTCCCGCGAGCTGATGGCCCGGCACGCCGCCTGCTACCACGAGGACGTCGCCCCCGCACTCGCGGAGGAGGGCATCCACCTGGTCCGCTGGAACGAACTCCAGGAGAAGGAGCAGGCCCGCCTCTTCACCCTGTTCCGGCACCAGATCTTCCCGGTCCTGACCCCCCTCGCCGTCGACCCCGCGCACCCCTTCCCGTACATCTCCGGCCTCTCCCTGAATCTGGCCGTGATCGTGCGCAACCCGGTCAACGGCAACCGCCACTTCGCCCGGGTCAAGGTCCCCCCGCTGCTGTCCCGCTTCCTGGAGTCCTCCCCCGGCCGCTACGTCCCCATCGAGGACGTCATCGCCGCCCACCTGGAGGAGCTGTTCCCGGGCATGGAGGTCCTGGAGCACCACACCTTCCGGGTCACCCGCAACGAGGACCTGGAGGTCGAGGAGGACGACGCCGAGAACCTCCTCCAGGCCCTGGAGAAGGAGCTCATGCGGCGCCGCTTCGGGCCGCCGGTGCGCCTGGAGGTCGAGGAGTCCATCGACCGCGAGGTCCTGGACCTCCTCGTGCGCGAGCTGAAGATCTCCGAGGCGGAGGTCTACCCGCTGCCCGGCCCCCTCGACCTCACCGGCCTCTTCCGCATCGCGGGCCTCGACCGCCCCGAGCTGAAGTACCGCAAGTTCATCGCCGGCGTCCACCGCGACCTGGCCGAGGTCGAGTCCGCGTCCGCGCCGGACATCTTCGCCGCCCTGCGCACCCGTGACGTGCTGCTGCACCACCCCTACGACAGCTTCTCGACGTCCGTCCAGGCCTTCCTCCAGCAGGCCGCCGACGACCCGGACGTCCTCGCCATCAAGCAGACCCTGTACCGCACCTCCGGCGACTCCCCCATCGTCGACGCCCTCATCGACGCCGCCGAGGCCGGCAAGCAGGTCCTCGTCCTGGTCGAGATCAAGGCCCGCTTCGACGAGCACGCCAACATCAAGTGGGCGCGCAAGCTGGAGGAGGCGGGCTGCCATGTCGTCTACGGCCTGGTCGGCCTGAAGACCCACTGCAAGCTGTCCCTGGTGGTCCGTCAGGAAGGCGACACGCTACGGCGGTACAGCCATGTCGGCACCGGCAACTACCACCCGAAGACGGCCCGGCTCTACGAGGACCTCGGCCTGCTCACCGCCGACCCGCAGGTCGGCGCGGACCTCTCCGACCTCTTCAACCGGCTGTCCGGCTACTCCCGCCGCGAGACCTACCGCCGCCTCCTGGTGGCCCCCAAGTCCCTTCGCGACGGCCTCATCGCCCGTGTGAACAAGGAAGTCCAGCACCACCGCGCAGGACGCCCGGCCTTCATCCGCATCAAGGTCAACTCGATGGTGGACGAGGCGCTCATCGACTCGCTCTACCGTGCCTCGCAGGCCGGCGTGCCGGTCGACGTCTGGGTGCGCGGCATCTGCGCGATCCGCCCCGGCGTCGCGGGCATGTCGGAGAACATCCGGGTCCGCTCGATCCTGGGCCGGTTCCTGGAGCACTCCCGGGTCTTCGCCTTCGGCAACGGCGGCGAGCCCGAGGTGTGGATCGGCAGCGCCGACATGATGCACCGCAACCTCGACCGCCGGATAGAGGCCCTGGTCCGGGTCACCGACCCGGCCCACCGGGCCGCCCTCAACCGGCTGTTGGAGACCGGGATGTCGGACACCACCGCGTCCTGGCACCTCGGCCCGGACGGCGAGTGGACCCGGCACGCGACCGATGCGGACGGCCAACCCCTGCGCAACGTCCAGGAGATGCTCATAGACGCCCGGAGGCGCCGGCGTGGCACAGCAACACCTTGAACCGACCGGCCCGATGACCGGGCCCGTCGGAACCGTGACCGGGGACGCCCTCGCGGGTTATCTGCGGTCCCAGGCCACGGAGTTCCTCCGAGCGCTCCGCCAGCACCGCGAGTCCGGCGGTGCGGCGGCGGGCGCGGAGGACCCCGCGGACGCGGCCCGGGCCCTGCGCCGCTCGGTCCGCCGCATCAGCGCCAGCCTCCACACCTTCCGCCCACTCCTGGACGCCGACTGGTCGGAGTCCCTGCGCCCCGAACTGGCCTGGCTGTCCGGGACGCTGGGCATGGAGCACGCCTACGAGTCCCGGCTGGAACGGCTGTTGCTGGCCCTGCACCGCCTGTCGGGCGCGGTGTTCCCCGCCCAGGGCGTCGGCCCCACGGCCCGTACGGCCCAGGGCGTGGGCACCACGACCCGCCCCACCCCCGGCGCCGACCCCAGCCCCGCCCCCGCCCCCGACCGCGGCAACCTGACCGTCGGCGCGGCGAAGGCGGGCGCCCTGCTGGACCGCCAGCTCACCCTGGCCCGCACCCGCGCCCACTCCACCGCCCTCCAGGCCCTCGGCTCCTCCCGCTTCCACGCGGTCGCCGACACCATCGCCTTACTGGCCAGCGAGGTCCCCCTGGTCACGACCGCCACCGGCACCGACCTGCACCCCCTGGCCGCGGCGGCCCAGGAACGCCTGGAGGACGCGGCGACCGCCCTGCCCCTGGTCACCGCGGGCCACCCCTACAACGCCGAGGCCCTCATCCACGGCCTCTCCCCCGACCCCTCCCCGCACCCCCAGGACGCCCCCTGGCACCAGGTCCGTCTGCTGCTGCGCCTGCACCGCTACGCCCGCGAGGTCCTGTCCCCCGCGGTGGACGTACGGCTCCTGACGGCGGGCCAGTGCCTGGACCGGCACCGGGACGCCTCGGAGGCGGCGGCAGCCGCGGCCTCGGCGGCCCGCACTCCCCGTATCGCCCCGGCCACCGCCTACGCCCTCGGCGTCCTGCACGCCGACCAGCGCCACGAGGTGGAGGCGGCCCGGTTCGCATTCCAGCAGTGCTGGCAGAAAGAGGCGGTGAGCACATGACCCCACCCCCGGACACCGACACCCCCGACACTCCCGACACTCCCGACGCCCCCGTCGTCCAGGCGGCCGGCTGCGTCCTGTGGCGCCGCTCCCCGCTCGACGGCGACCTCGAGATCTGCCTGGTCCACCGACCGAAGTACGACGACTGGTCGCACCCCAAAGGCAAGTTGAAGCCCCACGAGAACGCCCTCGCCGGTGCCCTGCGCGAGGTCGAGGAGGAGACCGGCTACACCGCCGAGCCCGGGACCGAGCTCCCCACCGTCCGCTACATGGCCAACGGCCGCCCCAAGCGGGTGCGTTACTGGGCGGCCGAGGCGACCGGGGGCGGCTTCACCCCCAACGACGAGGTGGACCGCATCCTGTGGCTGTCCCCCACCGCGGCCCGCAGCCGACTCACGCAGTACCGCGACCGCACCCTGATCGACGAACTGCTGCCGCTCTAGCCTTCGCGGCGCCGGACGGGGAGAACGCCGGCCGCGGACGGGGCGGTGCCGCCTCGGACACCGTCGGAGGCAGTGCCGCCTCAGACGCCGTCGGTGTGCCGCTCCGCGTCCGTCCGGGCCTGGCTGCGGGCTCTGCGGGCCGGTCCGCGCCAGCCGCAGGTGCACCGGGCCAGACAGAAGCGGCCCTGTTCGACCATCTGTGTCCGGTGGGCCGGTACGTCGGGGGGAGGTGGGGGGATCCTGTCCTGCTGCGCCACACCGACAACGTTACCCACCCCGGGTAAACGGCAGGTGTGCGCGTGACGGGCCCACCCAGCCGTCGTTAAGCGAAGCGACACGGGTCCTTGACGGACGTATCGGCTGGGGGTAGCGGCGATGGCGGAGCGGCAGCACAGGCGGGCCCGCGAGGCGGTCGTCGCGGCGGTGCTCATGGCCGGCGCCTGCGCCGCCGGCTGCTCGGGCGCCGGCTCCGGCCCGGACGACGCGGCCGCGGCCGACCCGGTGGGAACCCTGCGCCGGGCCCCCGACACCCTGATGGACACCGGCAGTTCGAAGGCCAGCACCTCGATGGAGATGGCCACCGGCGGCACCCGGGTCACCATCCGCGGCGAGGGCGTGTACGACTACCGCGGGCGGCTCGGCCGGCTCAGGGTGCTGCTGCCGCAGGACCCGGCCGGCACCAGCGAGCACCAGCCGATCACCGAACTCCTCGCCCCCGGAGCCCTGTTCATGAAGAACCGGGGTGCCGGGGTGCCCGCCGACAAGTGGGTGCGGGTGGACACCGCCGGACTCTCCGACGGCAACCTCGTCACCGGCGGGGCCACCGACCCGCTGGCCGCCGCCGAGGTGCTGCGCGGGACCAGGACGGCGACGTACGTCGGGACGACCGAGCTGGCCGGGACCGAGGTGCGGCACTACCGGGGGACCGCGGACCTCACCGCCGCCGCGAAGGGCGCCTCCCGGGCCAACAGGGCCGTCCTGGCCGCGGCGGCGAAAGGGTTCGCCACGGCCGCGGTGCCCTTCGACGTCTACCTCGACGACCAGGGCCGTATCCGCAAGGTCCGGCACCGCTTCAGCTTCGTCAACGGACAGCGGCCGGGCACCGTCGCGGTCGCCTCGACGACTCTGCTGTACGACTTCGGGGTGACCGCGGACGTACGGCTGCCGGCCGCGAGGGACATCTTCGCGGGCAAGATCGCCGATGGATGAGCGGTCGTGACGGGCGTCAAGGACTAGCCCGTCCGTGCCATGCGCGGTATGTAGGCCGCTCCCTACTCTAGGAAGTCGGTAACGGCAGAGAAGAGGTGATGCGCGTGGCTCCGGTCGGCGGTACGGCGGTTCAGGACCACGTGGCCCTCGCCGAGATCGAACTGTGCGGAGAGCTGATCATCGCGGCCTCGGCCGCGGACGACCGGCTCAGCCTGGCGAGCATCGACGAGGTGCTGAAAGTGGCCGAGGAACGCGCGGACGCCCCTGGCCGCTGAGCCGGGGGCGCCTGTTCCGTCATGGCGTGACACGGCAACCGGTCAGGTGCGCAGCAGGCGGCCGATCGCCTTCGTGGCCTCCTCGACCTTCGCGTCGATCTCGGCGCCGCCCTTGACGGCGGCGTCCGCGACGCAGTGCCGCAGGTGTTCCTCCAGGAGCTGGAGGGCGAAGGACTGGAGCGCCTTGGTGGAGGCGGAGACCTGCGTGAGTATGTCGATGCAGTAGACGTCCTCGTCGACCATCCGCTGGAGGCCGCGGATCTGGCCCTCGATCCGGCGCAGGCGCTTGAGGTGCTCGTCCTTCTGCTTGTGGTAGCCGTGGGTGGTGTTTTCGGTCACCGTCTCGGAGGGCGCCGGGGCGCCGGTGTCGGTCGTCGTCATCGCGTCCTCCACAACAAGGGGCATTCCTATACCCCTCCTGGGTATATCGTACCGAAGTTTCCCGGGTATAGGGCCTGCGGACGGCCCCCGTGCCAACCACTGTGCCTGATGGGCGACACTGGGGGACGGCCCATTAGCCGTGGCCGGATGATGCACTTAGCATCACCCTGACCGAAACCGATGCACCCCGAGGACCCCTTGTGCGCTTTCGTCTGACCCCCAGGGAGACGAGCTTCTACGACATGTTCGCCGCCTCCGCGGACAACATCGTCACGGGCTCGAAGCTCCTGATGGAACTGCTCGGGGCGGACACCGCCGGCCGGGCCGAGATCGCAGAGCGCATGCGGGCCGCGGAACACGCCGGTGACGATGCCACGCACGCGATCTTCCACCAGCTGAACTCCTCGTTCATCACGCCGTTCGACCGCGAGGACATCTACAACCTGGCGTCCTCCCTCGACGACATCATGGACTTCATGGAGGAGGCCGTCGACCTGGTCGTCCTCTACAACGTCGAGGAGCTCCCCAAGGGCGTCGAGCAGCAGATCGAGGTCCTGGCGCGGGCGGCCGAGCTGACCGCCGAGGCCATGCCGAACCTGCGGACCATGGACAACCTGACCGAGTACTGGATCGAGGTCAACCGCCTCGAGAACCAGGCCGACCAGATCCACCGCAAGCTGCTCGCCACGCTCTTCAACGGCAAGTACGACGCCATCGAGGTGCTCAAGCTCAAGCAGATCGTGGACGTCCTGGAAGAGGCCGCCGACGCTTTCGAGCACGTGGCGAACACGGTGGAGACCATCGCCGTCAAGGAGTCCTGAGCCCCTTTATGGACACCTTCGCTCTGGTCGTGACCATCCTGGTCGCGCTCTTCTTCACGTACACCAACGGCTTCCACGACTCCGCGAACGCCATCGCGACCTCGGTGTCGACACGGGCGCTCACGCCACGGGCCGCGCTCGCGATGGCAGCGGTCATGAACCTGGCAGGTGCGTTCCTGGGCTCCGGGGTCGCGAAGACGGTCAGTGAGGGCCTGATCGAGACGCCGGAGGGCTCGAAGGGGATGGCCATCCTCTTCGCCGCGCTGGTCGGCGCGATCACCTGGAACCTCATCACCTGGTACTTCGGGCTGCCCTCCTCGTCCTCGCACGCGCTGTTCGGCGGCATGGTGGGGGCAGCGCTGGCCGGCGGCACCGAGGTGCTCTGGAACGGCGTCCTCGACAAGGTCGTCATCCCGATGTTCCTGTCCCCGGTGGTCGGCCTGGTGGCCGGTTACCTGGTGATGACGGCGATCCTGTGGCTCTTCCGGCGGGCCAACCCGCACAAGGCCAAGCGGGGCTTCCGGATAGCGCAGACCGTCTCCGCGGCCGGCATGGCCCTCGGCCACGGTCTCCAGGACGCCCAGAAGACCATGGGTGTCGTGGTGATGGCCCTGGTGATCTCGGGTCACTCGACGTACGGCGACCCGATCCCGGTCTGGGTGAAGATCGTCTGCGCGGTGATGCTGTCGCTGGGCACCTACGCGGGCGGCTGGCGCATCATGCGCACCCTGGGCCGCAAGATCATCGAGCTGGACCCCCCGCAGGGCTTCGCCGCGGAGACCACCGGTGCGGCGATCATGTTCACCACCGCCTACCTGTTCAAGGCGCCGGTCTCCACGACCCACGTCATCACCTCGGCGATCATGGGCGTCGGCGCCACCAAGCGCGTCAACGCGGTCCGCTGGGGCGTGGCCAAGAACATCGTCCTCGGCTGGTTCATCACCATGCCGGCGGCGGCGATCGTGGCCGCCTGCTGCTACGGCATCGTGAACCTGCTGTTCCTGTAGGCACCGAGCACGTTCCTGCGGGCGCCGCGCACGGACGACAACGGGCCCGCCCCCTGATCCGGGGGCGGGCCCTCTGTGTCCTCGCGGTGGCACCGCCATGCAGCACCGCGAGGGGTCTTCAGGAGACCGGGTGGCCGAAGCCGGACCGGCTCATCCGAAGCGGCCGGAGATGTAGTCCTCCGTGGCCTGGACCGACGGGTTGGAGAAGATCCGCTCCGTCTCGTCGATCTCGATCAGCTTGCCGGGCTGCCCGACGGCGGCCAGGTTGAAGAAGGCCGTGCGGTCGGAGACACGGGCGGCCTGCTGCATGTTGTGCGTCACGATGACGATCGTGAAGCGCTCCTTGAGCTCACCGATGAGGTCCTCGATGGCGAGCGTGGAGATCGGGTCCAGGGCCGAGCAGGGCTCGTCCATGAGCAGCACCTTCGGCTCGACCGCGATGGCGCGGGCGATGCACAGCCGCTGCTGCTGACCGCCGGACAGACCCGAACCGGGCTTGTTCAGCCGGTCCTTGACCTCGTTCCAGAGGTTCGCGCCCTTGAGGGACTTCTCCACGATGTCGGCCAGTTCCGACTTCTTGTACGAGCCGTTCAGCCGCAGGCCCGCCGCCACGTTGTCGAAGATCGACATCGTGGGGAAGGGGTTCGGGCGCTGGAAGACCATGCCGACCTCGCGGCGCACGGACACGGGGTCGATGCCCTGGCCGTACAGGTCCTCGTCGTCGAGGAGCACCTTGCCCTCGACGCGGCCACCGGCGGTGACCTCGTGCATCCGGTTCAGGGTGCGCAGGAACGTCGACTTGCCGCAGCCGGAGGGGCCGATGAAGGCCGTCACCGAGCGGGGCTCGACGGTCATCGAGATGTCTTCGATCGCTTTGTGGGAGCCGTAGTAGGCGGTGAGTCCGCTTACGTCGATTCGCTTGGCCATGACTACTTCACTTCCAGTCGGTCGCTGAGAAGGCCCCGCCCGGCGGAGCCGGAAATTGTCGCCTTAGCGACCGGTCTTCGGGGCCTTCCAGCGGGCGATGCCGCGGGCCACCAGGTTCAGGATCATCACGAAGGCGATCAGCGTCAGCGACGCCGCCCACGCGCGGTCGTACGCCGCACCGGCGCCCGCGCTGTTCGCGTACTGCTGATAGATGTACAGCGGAAGCGACTGCTGCGCACCCTCGAACGGGTTGGCGTTGATGATCGAGTTGCCCCACACCAGGAGCAGCACCGGCGCGGTCTCACCGGCGATACGGGCGACCGCCAGCATGATGCCGGTGGTGATGCCGCCGATGGAGGTCGGGATGACCACCTTCAGGATGGTCCGCCACTTCGGGATGCCCAGCGCCAGGGAGGCCTCGCGCAGCTCGTTCGGGACGAGCTTGAGCATCTCCTCCGTGGAGCGGACGACCACCGGCATCATCAGGATCGCCAGGGCGAGCGAGCCGGCGAAGCCGAAGGGCTCCATGTCGAACATCAGCATGATCGAGAGGATGAACAGACCGGCCACGATCGACGGGATGCCGGTCATGACGTCGACGAAGAACGTGACGGCCTTGGCGAGCTTGCCGCGCCCGTACTCGACGAGGTAGATCGCGGTGAGCACACCGATCGGCGCCGCGATCAGGGTGGCGAGGGCGACCTGCTCCAGGCTGCCGAGGATGGCGTGGTAGATACCGCCGCCCGGCTCGTCGTCGGAGACCAGGCCCATCGAGTGGGTCAGGAAGTAGACGTCGAGGACCTTCACACCGCGCGCGACGGTCGACCACACCAGGGAGACCAGCGGGACGACGGCGAGCAGGAAAGCGACCCAGACCAGGGAGGTGGCCACCCGGTCCTTGGCCTGCCGGCGGCCCTCCACCCGGGCGGCGATGCCGTACGTGCCGAGGACGAACAGCAGCCCGGCTATCAGCGCCCACTGGATGCTGCTGTGCAGGCCGGCGGCGAAGCTGATGCCGACGCCGAGGGCGACGGAGCCGGCGGCGATCGCGTACGGCGACCACTTCGGCAGGCGGGCACCCTTCAGGGTGCTGACGGTGGCTGCGGTGCTCATGCGTTGGCCCCCGAGTACTCCTTGCGGCGGGCGATGATCATGCGGGCCGCGCCGTTGACCAGCAGGGTGATGACGAACAGGACCAGACCGGAGGCGATCAGCGCGTCCCGGCCCAGCTCGCTGGCCTCACCGAACTTGCTGGCGATGTTCTGGGCGAAGGTGCCGCCGCCCGGGTCGAGCAGGCTGGCCTGGATGTCGAAGGACGGCGAGAGCACGGTGGCGACGGCCATCGTCTCGCCGAGCGCGCGGCCGAGGCCGAGCATCGAGGCGGAGATCACACCGGAGCGGCCGAAGGGGATCACCGCCATGCGGATCACCTCCCAGCGGGTGGCGCCGAGCGCCAGGGCCGCCTCCTCGTGCATCTGCGGGACCTGGCGGAAGACCTCGCGGCTCACGTTGGTGATGATCGGCAGGATCATGATCGCGAGCAGGATGCCGACGGTCAGCATGGAGCGCGGCGCGCCCTGCTGCCAGGAGAAGATGCCGGTCCAGCCGAAGTAGTCGTCCAGCCAGCCGTACAGGCCGTTCATGTGCGGTACGAGGATCAGGGCGCCCCAGAGGCCGTACACGATGGACGGCACGGCGGCGAGCAGGTCGATCACGTAGGCGATCGGACCCCTCAGCTTGCGCGGGGCGTAGTGCGTGAGGAACAGCGCGATGGCGACCGCGATCGGGACGGCGAGGGCCATGGCGATGATCGAGGAGACGATCGTGCCGAAGGCGAGCACCGCGATGCCGAACTTCGGCGGGATCAGCTGGGTGTTCCACTCGAACGCGGTGAAGAAGTTGGCCTCGTCCTTGCTGATCGCGATCGAGGCACGGTAGGTGAGGAAGACCGCGATCGCGGCCATGATCACCAGCAGCAGGATGCCCGACCCGCGGGAGAGACCGAGGAAGATCCGGTCACCGGGTCGGGTGGCGCCACGGGCCGCGCGCTTCTGCTCGGCCACGGTCGGCTGGGGACTGGGGGGAGGTGCGTCTTTTATCTGTGTGTCCATCGGGTTCTCCGGTCTGCGGAGCCGTACGCGGGGTGCGGCTCCTGGCGGCGGTGCACCGGACGGTGCGGCCGGCCGGGGTCCCGTGCTGCGGGGCCCCGGACCGGTCCGCACACTCAGGTCAGCTCAGGGTCTCGATGGTGGTGCGAACCTTGGCGATGATGTCGTCGGGGATCGGCGCGTAGTCGTTCTCCGCGAGGACCTTCTGGCCGTCCTCGGAGGCGGTGTAGCGCAGGAACGCCTTGGTGGCGGCCAGGGTGTCGGCCTTGTTGCCCTTGTCGCAGACGATCTCGTAGGTGACCAGGACCATCGGGTAGGCACCCTCGGCCTTGGTGCCGTAGTTGAGCTCCAGCGAGAGGTCCGAGCCGGTGCCGACGACCTTGGCGTCGGCGATGGCCTTGGTGGCGTTCTCGACGGTGGGCTCGACCGGGGCGGAGGCGCCGGTGTTGATGCTGACCGGCGTGATGCCGTCCTTGGCGTAGGAGAGCTCGAAGTAGCCGATCGCGCCGTTGGTCTGCTTCACCTGCTGGGCGACACCGGAGGACTGCGCGGCGGACTGGCCGCCCTTGGCCACCCAGGTCTTGCCGTGCTCGTAGGGCCAGTCGCTCTTGGCGGTGGCGATCAGGTACTTGGTGAAGTTGTCCGTGGTGCCGGAGTCGTCCGAGCGGTGGAACGCCTGGATCTTGAGGTCCGGCAGCTTGACGCCCGGGTTCAGCTTGGCGATCGCCGGGTCGTTCCAGTTGCTGATCTTCGAGTTGAAGATCTTGGCGATGGTGGGCGCGTCCAGCGTGAGCTTGTCGACACCGGAGATGTTGATGCCGAGGGCGATCGGGCCGCCGACCATCGGGAGGTCGATGCCCTGGCCGCCGGAGCAGACCTTCTTGGAGGCGGTGACCTCTTCCGGCTTCAGCGCGGAGTCGGAACCGGCGAAGGCGACCTGGCCGTTGTTGAACGCGGTCACACCGGCGCCGGAGCCGCCGCCCTTGTAGTTGATCTGAACGCCACAGGCCTGCGTGAACTGCTTGACCCAGGCGTCGATCGCGTTCTTCTGCGCGGAGGAGCCGTCGGCGAGCAGCTGGCCCTTGGCGTTGTCGCACTTGATGTTGCCGGCGGCCGCCGTCGAGGCACCGCCGCTGCCGCTGCCACCGCTGGTGTCGTCGGAGCCGCACGCCGTGAGGGCCAGGGCGCCGGAGACGGCGAGAGCACCGAGAGCGAGGGCCCGCCGGTTCTTGCGCTGAAGCTTCACTTGAGTTCCTTCCGGGAGCCGCCGTCCTGAATCCGGCGGCGTGCGCGAAGTCTGGGTGACACGGGGGCGCCTTTGTGGCGCGCCTCGCATCGCGTAAGGCCGAAATTAGGCAGATCAGGTGAAGGCGCTTATGGCCGGAAGTGAACGGGGGGTGAACCCCTGCGAAAGGTGCGGTGAGGTCACGGAACGCTCACGTCGAGGGCACGGTGTGATTCCGGAACCGGCACGGGAACCTGACCCCCTACAGCCCCGTCTCGTTCCACGGAAGCCGACGAGGCAGACGAAAGGCACGACACATGGAACGGCGTACGTTCATCGCAAGCGGTGCGGCCGCGCTCGCGGCGGCCGGCACCGCCGCCTGCAAGGGCAAGGACAGCGCAGGCGCCGCGCAGAGCACCCTCGACCAACGGCTCTCCTCCCGTACGCCCGCCTCGGCCGCCCCGAACTGGGCCGCGCTCGGCCGCGACCTGGACGGCTCCCTGGTCCGCCCCGGCGACTCCGACTGGACGACCGCCCGTCAGCTCTACAACACCCGCTTCGACTCGCTGAAGCCGGCCGCGGTCGCGTACGTGGCGCACGCGGACGACATCCGCAGCACCCTCGCCTACGCCCGCGCGCACGGTCTGCGGGTCGCGATCCGCAACGGCGGCCACTCCTACGCCGGCTGGTCCTCGGGAAACAACCGGCTGATCGTCGATGTCTCCGAGCTGAACCGGGTCCGTGCCTCGGGCGGCACCGCCGTGGTCGGCGCCGGCGCCAAGCTGATCGACGTCTACCGGGCGCTCACCGCGAAGGGCGTGACGATCCCGGCGGGCTCCTGCCCGACCGTCGGCGTCTCCGGCCTGGTCCTCGGCGGCGGCCACGGGGTCGCCTCCCGGGCCTACGGCCTGACCTGCGACAGCCTCACCCAGGCCACCCTGATCACCGCCGACGGCAAGCAGCTCACCGCGAACGCCGGCACGAACAAGGACCTGTTCTGGGCGCTGCGCGGCGCGGGCAACGGCAACTTCGGCGTCGTGACCGAGCTGCACTTCAAGACCCACCCGGCACCGCAGGGCGTGACCGCGTACGCGACCTGGCCGTGGTCGAAGGCGGCCGCCGTGCTGAAGGCCTGGCAGGAGTGGGGTCCCGGCCAGCCCGACGAGATCTGGTCCTCCTGCCACCTGGAGAACGGCGGCTCGCCCTCGGTGGCGGTCGCGGCCTTCTCCCTGGGCACCTACGGCGAGCTCCAGAACGCCCTGGACCGGCTGGCCGACCGGGTGGGCTCACCGGCCCGCAGCGTCACGCTCCGACGGCACTCCTACGAGAGCGCGATGGAGGCGTACGCGGGCTGCTCGTCCTTCTCCACGGACGCCAGGTGCCATCTGCCCGGCTCCACCCCGAACCGCAACCCGCACGGCGCGCTCGGCCGCGAGACCTACGCGGCCCGCTCGGACTTCTTCGACCGCTCGATCTCCGCGGCCGGCATCCGCACCCTGCTGTCGCACGTCGCCTCGGTCCGGGGCGGCTCGGGCAGCATCGCCTTCACGGCCCTCGGCGGTGCGGTCAACCGGGTCTCCCCCACGGCGACGGCCTTCGTCCACCGCCGCTCCCGGATGCTGGCCCAGTACATCGCGTCCTGGCGGGCGGGCACCGCGGGCACGGCGGCGCAGTCCTGGCTCACCGGCACTCACGACGCGATGAAGCCGTACGCCTCCGGGGCGGCCTACCAGAACTACACGGACCCGACCCTCACGGACTGGCGCAAGGCGTACTACGGCGACGCGGTGACCAAGCTGACGAAGGTGAAGAAGCAGTACGACCCGGACGGGTTCTTCTCGTACCCGCAGTCGCTGTAACGGTTTTCGCTACGCGGCCAGGTCCCTCTCGGACGCCGGGGCCCCCTGCCGGGCCCCGGGAATCACCGCACCCGTCCGCTCGGACCCGCGCGCCCGAATCAGCCACGCGCCTTTCGACGACCCCTCGATCGCCCTCGTCAAAGGGGTCAACAGAGCCATCGCGAGCGGCGAAAGCAGCAGCGCCACAGCCGTTCCGAGCGCGAACCCCCCGACGACATCCGTCGGATAGTGCACGCCCATGTAGACCCGGCAGAACCCTTCGAGCAGCGCGAGCAGAATCCCGACCACGCCGAACTTCCGGTGGGCGACGAACAACGCGACCGCCATCGCCATGGTGATCGTCGCGTGGTCGCTCACAAAGGAATAGTCGGTCTTCCCGGAAACCAGGACTTCGAGCCCCTCATGGGTCCGGAACGGCCGGGGCCGCTCGACGAATCCCCTTATGGGGATGTTCACGAGAACGGCGAGCGCGGCGGCGAGCGGCGCCCAGAGGAGCGCGGCCACGGAGGACGCGGCGTCCTCACCCCCGCGCCGGCGCCCGCTCCACCAGCACCACAGGATGAGCAGGACCATGCCGAGCAGGATCCCGTACTCCCCGACGTACTCCATGACCCGGTCGAACCAGTGCGGGGCTTCCTTGGCAAGGCCGTTGATGTCGTAGAGCAGGTCGACGTCAGGGTTCGACCCGGTTTCGGCGAGAACAGCCATGGTGCTGCGGCCCCTTCGTCGTCTTTCCCGGCGTACCCATGTGCGCTCGGCTACGCCCTCAGGAACGCACGGCTCCCGTTAATACGTTCCACGTTCCACTGAATGATCACGCAGACGTTATCGAAGAGAGACACATCGCCGCAGCTCAGGGGGTGGGTTTCACGCTCGGTCACACGGTGGTGGGCAATGCTTTCGCGCCATCTTCGGTGACCCGGGTGGCGCCGAAGTACTCAGAAGTGTCGATCGGGTCGAACCGGATCACAGCACCTGTTCTCGGTGCGTCGATCATGTATCCGCCGCCCACATAAATACCCACATGATGGATGGCACGCGAATTTGTCGGGTCCTTGGAGAAGAACACCAGGTCCCCCGGCAGCAGTTCACTTCTGGCCGGATGGGGGCCCGCGTTGTACTGGTCGTTGGCGACGCGGGGAAGAGTGACACCCACGCTCTCGTAAGAGGCCTGCGTCAGCCCCGAGCAGTCGAAGCGCCCACCCTGGGCGGCCGTACCGGTGCCGCCCCACAGATAAGGCGTACCGAGCTTCTTCTGCGCGTAATAAATCGCCCCGGCGGCCTGCTTGGAGGGATCGACCCGGCTCGTCGGCGCGGCGAAGCTCTCCTCCAGGGTCGTGATGGTCTTCACGTAGTTCTGGGTTTCCTTGTACGGCGGCACGCCCCCGTACTTGATGACCGCGTACGCGCCCGCGTTGTAGGAGGCGAGCATGTTCTCGGTGAGGTTTCCCGGGACGTCCTTCACATAGGACGCGAGCGAGCAGTCGTAGGAAGCCGCCGACGGAATGGCGTCGTTGGGGTCCCAGACGTCCTTGTCGCCGTCACCGTCGCCGTCGACGCCGTGCGTGGCCCAGGTCCCCGGGATGAACTGCGCTATCCCCTGCGCCGCGGCCGCGCTCTGCGCATTGGGGTTGAACCCGCTCTCCTGGTAGAGCTGGGCGGCGAGCAGGGCCGGGTTGATGGCGGGGCAGAGGTTGCCCCACTTCTGCACGAGCGCCTGGTAGGCGGCCGGTACTGCGCCCTTGGCCAGGGATCTGGTGGCTCCGCCCACCCCGCCGGCGAGGTTGCCCGCGACGACGTAGACCCCGACGACGAGCAGCATCACGAAGCTGAGCCCCGCCCCGAGAGCGGCGCCCGCCACGAGCCACGCCTTACGCACCGTCAACCGCCCCTCACCGACCGGGAGTCCGCCCGCGCCAGTTTATGAGCTTCCCCGCCGGAAACCGGGGTACTCGGCGGGGTCGGCACAAAGATCACCGCACCGCCGTCAGCACACGGCTTCACGGTAGAGCCCGGCGGCCTCCGCACCCAGGACCACGCTGTACGACACGTCGGGCGTCAGTCCGCCCTCCTCGTGCCCGCCCAGCACACCGACGACCTGCCGGTCGCCGTTCACCCAGGGGCTGCCGCTGGTCCCGCCGGTGAACTCCGGGCAATCTATGCGCTGTTGCGTACGGCTGTGCGCGGTGGGCTTGTTGGTGCAGCTGATCGGCACGTCCCGGGAGGAGGGGTACCCGGTGACGGTGACGGCGGTGGCCCCGGTCGCCGTACCCGTCGTGAACCGGTTCGCGCCGACGCGGTCCTGGACCTTCCCGTCCACGGTGGCGAAGGCGAGGTCGCTGTCCTCGTCCTGCCCCTTGGACCACCCCTCGGGCAGGTACCGCTTCGCCACCTTCCACTTCCCGTAGGGCGCCCTGCCGTCCCGGTACCCGGGCTCGAACACCAGGTCGTCGCTGTCGTCGAGACAGTGCGCGGCCGTGACGAGGAGGTCCTTGTGCGGGCTGCGGACGACGGAGGCGGTGCAGACGTGCTGCTTGCCGTCGAACAGGGCGCCGACCATGGCGATCTGCGAGCCGGCGGGGGCGACCTCGGTCACCCCGAACGGCCCTGTGCCGTCGTCGGCGATCGCCTCGGAGGACGCGGTGACGGCGAGCAGGACGACGACGGCGTACAGAGCGGTACGTGGCGTGCGCTTCATCGGACGCCAGCATTCCGCACGAAGGTGAGAAAAGCGTCAACCGAGCGTACGAGTGTGGACCGAACGCCCCTGGGAAGTCGGGTCCGAACGCCCTGACCGACCGGGAGGCCCGCGTGTTCGACGGCTTCGAGCTGACCCACCGTGACGGCCGCGACGGTGTCCGGCTGCGCGTACGGCACGGCGGCACCGGCCCCGCCGTCCTCCTGCTGCACGGCCACCCCCGCACCCACGCCACCTGGCACCGCGTCGCCCCGCTGCTGGCCGCCGCCGGGTACACCGTGGTCTGCCCCGACCTGCGCGGTTACGGCGGCTCCGACAAGCCCCCCACCGACCCCGAGCACCGCCCGTACTCCAAGCGCGCCATGGCCGGGGACTGTCTCGCGGTGATGCGCGGGCTCGGGCACGAGCGGTTCGCGGTCGTCGGGCACGACAGGGGCGCGTACGTGGCCTCCCGCCTCACCCTGGACCACCCCGAGGCGGTGTCCGCGCTCAGCGTGCTGGACGCGGTCCCGATCGGGGAGGCCCTGCGCCGCTGCGACGCCGGTTTCGCCGCGAGCTGGTGGCACTGGTTCTTCCTCGGGCAGACCGCCAAGCCCGCCGAACGCGTCATCAACGCCGACCCGGACGCCTGGTACACGGCCACCCCCGACCGGATGGGCGCCGAGGCCTACGAGGACTTCCACCGCGCGATCCACGACCCGGCCACCGTGCACGCCATGTGCGAGGACTACCGGGCCGGGCTCGGCGTCGACCGGGAGCACGACGACGCCGACCAGCGGGCCGGCCGGCGCATCGGCTGCCCGCTCCAGATCCTGTGGGCCACCCGTGACGACATGGCCGAGCTCTACGGCGACGTCGTCGCCGTCTGGCGCGACTGGGCCGGCGCCCACCTGGAAGGCGCCCCGGTCGACTCCGGCCACCACATGGCAGAAGAGGCGCCGGAGACCCTCGCGGACGCCCTGCGTGCCTTCTGGGAGAAGGGCTGACGGGCACCCCGCCCGACCCTCCAGTTGTGTGCGACCTGTGCAGATGGTCAAGCCGATGCCATTCGCCGCCCATCCCGCCGTCATTGATCAGTAAGCCCGCAACGCCCTTCAGTAAGGCGGAAGTCAGGATTCCGTCGCCGGTCTTGTTGTCACGTACTCAACAAGGCGATGGTCTACGCGGGTCGCCGCCCCCACCGGGAACCTCACCGGTGGTCCCCACCGCAGGCCTCTGCAACCACTCACAGGAGGCTGTACGTTGCGTACACCCAACTCCCCCCACATATCCGGCAGATGGCGTCGGATCGGCTCCACCGCCGTGGCCACCGGCGCTCTCGTGCTCGCCGGCCTCGGCACCGCCGCCCACGCGACGGCGGCCACGCCCGACCACGTGAGCGCCAAGACCGTCGCCACCGCCGTCGCGAAGGCGCACGTGCAGTACGAGAGCGCGTGTGACGCCACCCCCAAGAAGGGCTACGCCGCCTGCCACGCCCTGCGCGTCACCGCCGGCACCACCGCCTTCATGGAGAAGCAGGCCGCGCTCAAGGGCGTGACCGCCAAGACACTCAAGCCGAACGCCTCCTCCGCCACCCCGACCGGTTACGGCCCGAGCGACCTGCGCTCCGCCTACGGCCTGACCTCCGCGTCCGCGAACAACGGCGCCGGCCAGACCATCGCCATCGTCGATGCCTACGACGACCCCAACGCCGCCGCGGACCTGGCCACCTACCGCAGCTACTACGGCCTGCCGGCGTGCACCGTCGCCAACGGCTGCTTCAAGAAGGTCTCCCAGACCGGCTCCACGACCTCCCTGCCCACCGCCGACAGCGGCTGGGCCGGCGAGATCTCCCTCGACCTCGACATGGTCTCCGCGATCGCCCCCAACGCCCACATCCTGCTGGTCGAGGCGAGTTCGTCGAGCATGGCCAACCTGGGCAAGGCGGTGAACGAGGCCGTCACCCTGGGCGCCAAGTTCGTCTCCAACTCCTACGGCGGCTCCGAGTCGTCGTCGGACACCTCGTACGACTCCTCGTACTTCAACCACCCGGGTGTCGCCATCACCGTCTCCGCCGGCGACGAGGCCTACGGCGCCGAGTACCCGGCCGCCTCCAGGTACGTGACGGCGGTGGGCGGCACGGCCCTCAAGACCTCCTCCACCACGCGCGGCTGGACCGAGACGGTCTGGAAGACCAGCTCCACCGAGGGCACCGGCTCCGGCTGCTCCGCCTACGACGCCAAGCCCTCCTGGCAGACCGACACCGGCTGCACCAAGCGCATGATCGCCGACGTCTCCGCCGTCGCCGACCCCGCCACCGGCGTCTCCGTCTACGACTCCTACGGCACCGCCAGGACGGGCTACGACGGCCCGACCGGACTCGGCACCCCGCAGGGCCTGGCCGCCTTCGGCGGCTGAGCCCCCTGAACGCCCCCGTCGGGTCACGGGGATGCCGCCCTTGAGAGGGGGACGTGGGGTCCCCTCGGCGGCACCACGGCAACGGGCCACGACATCCGGTCGCGGCCCGTTCGCCGTATCTCCGCCGTATCTCCGCGCGAATTCGGCTGTGAATCAGGTCAAGCGGGCGCCGCCCGCGGTCCAACGGGCTTTCATCGCCGGGTAATCCGACGCCCGCTTCGGTAAGGCGTCGGTCAGGATTCCACCGGCTCCCTTGTTGTCACGTCCTCAACAAGAGGACGGTCTTCGCAGGCCGCCGCCCGCCACCCGGGACACCCCACCGACGGCACGCACCCGCACCGCCCCTGTTCCCCCGTCATCAGGAGGCTGCACCTTGCGTACCAACTCCCCCCACAGACGCCCCGGATGGCGCCGCGTCGGCACCGCCGCGGCCGCCACCGCCGCCCTCGCCCTCGCCGGCCTCGGCACCGCCGTCCACGCGGACGCCACGACCTCGTCCAAGGTCACCTGGACCGCGACCCCCTGCGCCACCCCCAAGAAGGCCGGCGAACTCGCCTGCGACTCCCTGCGTGTGACCGGCGGCACCACCGCCTTCCAGAAGGGCCGGCAGGCCCGCGGCGTCACCCCGAAGGCCGCCGACGCCGCCGCTCCCACCGGCTACGGCCCCACGGACCTGCGGTCCGCCTACGGCCTGACCGCGGCCGCCGCATCCGGCGGCACCGGCGCGACCGTCGCCATCGTCGACGCCTACAACGACCCCAACGCCGAGGCCGACCTCGCCACCTACCGCTCCTATTACGGCCTCCCCGCCTGCACCACCGCCAACGGCTGCTTCAAGAAGGTCTCCCAGACCGGCTCCACCACCTCCCTGCCCTCCAGCGACGCCGGCTGGTCCGAGGAGATCTCCCTCGACCTCGACATGGTCTCCGCCATCGCCCCCAACGCCCACATCCTGCTCGTCGAGGCGACCTCGCCCACGATGGCCAACCTCGGCAAGTCGGTGAACGAGGCGGTCGCCCTCGGCGCCAAGTACGTCTCCAACTCCTACGGCGGCTCGGAGTCCTCGAGCGACACGTCCTACGACTCCTCGTACTTCAACCACCCCGGCGTCGCCATCACCGTCAGCGCAGGAGACTCGGGCTACGGCGCCGAGTACCCGGCCGCCTCCAAGTACGTGACGGCGGTGGGCGGAACGGCCCTCAAGACCTCCTCCACCACGCGCGGCTGGACCGAGACCGTCTGGAAGACCAGCTCCACCGAGGGCACCGGCTCCGGCTGCTCCGCCTACGACGCCAAACCGTCCTGGCAGACCGACACCGGCTGCACCAAGCGCATGATCGCCGACGTCTCCGCCGTCGCCGACCCCGCCACCGGCGTCTCCGTCTACGACTCCTACGGCACGGCCCGACCGGCGTGGGCACCCCGGAAGGAGTAACCGGCTTCACCAGCTGACTCTCCGTCAATGAACGGGCCGCGGGGCTCCCCTCCCGCGGCCCGTTCGTCATACCGGGGGCGGTCCGGGTTAGCCTTCACCCGCAGAACATCGGTGCCAGAAGCACCGCAGGTCGTAAGAGGGGTCAACGACGGAACCACACGACAGGTTCCGCTCAGGCCTCATTGCCCGGCGTGACCTGCCGTGATACACAGAGTGACCAGACAGTCATTCGTACGAAACCCGTCGGCCAATGCCGCCAAGTCGACATACGACGGCAGAATTGTCGGCGACAATGAGGACTGACCTCTGCGCCCACGCAGGGGGACGGAACTACCCACCAGGGGCGGTGACTTACATGTTCTTTGCGGCCGACAAGGGCGACATCAACACCATCATCGGCGGGATCGCTCCAGACTGGGGGCCTTTCGGGGCGCTGGGGACCGAGGCCAAGACGATGATCCAGGTCGTCATGGCGGTCGCCATCCTGCTCTGCCTCGGCATCGCCATCTGGGGCGCCGCGAAGCAGCGCATCGGAGCCACCGCCCTGCGGGACACCTTCAGCGCGGAACAGGGCAAGGGCCTCATCGTCGCGGGCCTGACCGGAGTCTTCATCATCGGCTCCCTGGGCACGCTCTTCACCATCGTGTACGGAATGGCCGTATAGCCGAAGCGTCCGGTCGACGCACCTCCAGTCCGGCCGGGCGCTCCCGGTACCCCCTCCTACCCCACCCGTCCGCAGTGCCCACCGGCTGAGGTTGCGTTCCCTGATGTCGAGTCACCACACCGCACCCGCGCGGGAACCAGCGCGGCTACCGTCGTACTCCTACGGGTTCTCGTACGACGTCGAGGGGGCGTGAGCGGCATGAGTCCGGACGACGACCACGAGAGCTACGGCGGCACGGGCCAGACCCGCACCCGCTACCCCGAACGCCCCGGCGACGTCTACGGCGGCGCCCGCCGCACCCCCCGCTCCTCCTCCAGAAGCCTCGTCACCGTCGTAGGCGTCATCGTCCTCCTGATCGCAGCAATCGCCTTCGCGAACCGCGGCGACAACACCTCGGACTCGACGGCTACGGGGGCGGGGGGCGAGCCTAAGAGTTCGTCCACGGCCCCGAGCGGCACCAAGCCCGTGAAGAGCACCTCGGGTGCGATCCCCACCGGCTACGCGCACGACGCGCAGGGCGCCCAGAGCGCCGCGGCGAACTACGCGGTGGCCCTGGGCGCGGCCGACATGTTCAACAAGACGCAGCGCGACGCGATCCTCCAGACCGTCATCGCCCCGGCGCGCCTGAACGGATTCCGATCAGCCCTGGACCGGGCCTACACACCGGCCTTCAACAAGAACGTCGGGCTGAACGAGGACGGCTCGACGCCCGTCGGCTACACCTTCGTATCCCGTACGAGCCCCATCGGCACCAAGGTCACCGCATCCGCCCAGAACAGCGTGACCGTCGAGGTCTGGTGCAGCGGGCTGCTCGGCATGGCGGGCGAGAACTCCACGAACCCCGTCACCAACAGCTGGTTCACCATCACCATGCAGCTCGAATGGGTGTCCGGCGACTGGAAGGTCGCCACACAGTCCCAGAAGGAAGGCCCGGCGCCTGTCCCCGGCGACGACCAGGCCTCCAGCGCCGACGAAATGGCAAAGGCTGTCGATGAGTACGGAGGGTTCACCTATGCCCGGTAGTCGCTGCGTGCTCAAGGCCGCCGCCGCGGTCACCGCCGTACAGACCACGACCGTGCTGCTGGCGACCCGCGCCGTCGCGGCCCCCTCGCCCACCCCGACGCCCTCGGCGAGCAAAGACGCCTGCCGTCTGCTCAGCGGGGCCTCCCGGACGCTGTGCGAGAGCGACCGCGGCAACAAGTCGAGCGGAGGGTCGATCACCGACGACCCCACCACCACGCTCGACCCCATGTCCTCACTGGCCAACAGTTGCGCCAAAGCCGCCGCCTGGACCATCACCAAACTCAGCGACGCCGTCAAGGACACCGCCAACGTCGACTTCACCAACCAGAAGTTCCTCCAGCAGTACGCCGTCGTCTTCGCCGCCTCGACCATCCTCACCCTCCTCCTGTGGCTGCTCGCCGTCGCCAAGCGCGCAGTGAGAGGCGTCCCCCTCTCCACCGCCCTCAGCGAAGCCATCGGGTTCCTCTGGCTCACCGTCCTCGCCTCCGCCTTCACCCCCCTCATCCTCTACACCGTCGTCTCGGCCACCGACGGCGTCTCAGAAGTCCTCGCGAAAGCCACCGGCGACCAGACCGACACCTTCTTCGGCACCTTCTCCGGCGCCCTGCAAAAGGGCAACGACATCGGCGGCGGCCCCATCATGCTGATCGTCGTCTCCCTGGTCAGCATCCTCGCCGCCGGAGTCCTCTGGCTGGAGCTCGTGATCCGCGCCGCCCTCCTCTACGTCGGCGCCCTCCTCGGCACCGTCGTCTACGCCGGCCTCGTCGACAAGAACCTCTGGGGCCACGTCCGCCGCTGGGCCGGCATCATGATCGCCGTCATCCTGGTCAAACCGGTGATCGTCATCGTCCTCGGCCTCGCCGGCGCGCTCTCCTCCGACGACGGCCCCGACGCCTTCTCCGCCGTCGTCTCCGGCCTCGCCATCATCCTGCTCGCCATCTTCGCCAGCGCGATGATCTACCGCTTCGTCCCCGGCTTCGGCGACGAGATCGCCGGCTCCCGAAACAACCGCATCATGCAGGGCGCCGAAGGCAAGGCGGCGGCCGTCATCAGCTCGCCCGCCACCCTCGTCGCCCAGGGCATCAAGACCCACAGCTCCCGGGCCGACAACAACGGTCAGGCATCCGGAGGTTCGGGCGCCCGCCCGAGCAACCCGGCGTCCGGCGGAGTCGCCGCCCACAGCTCGCGCACCCCGAACGGAGGCGGCGGATCTGTCCCCTCCGCCGCTCCCGCTCCCCGCGCCGGCAACCCGGTGAACACCCCGCACGCCAGCAACACCCGCAACGGCAGTAGCAACAGCACAGGAGGTGACGGGCGTTGACGACCGAGTCCCACGTGTCGCATGCGGTCACGCCCCGCCGGACATATCTGATCGGCCGCGCCCGGCCGAACGCGATCGTCGGCCGGAATCGTGAGTCGGGCGAGATCGCGCTCATCATCGTGGGCGCGTTCCTCGGCATGATGTGCGGGCTCCTCGTCCCGGTGCTCTCCCTGCGCATCGTGCTCCTGATGGGCTTCCCGCTCGTCGCGCTCGCCGCGGTCTACGTGCCGTACAAGCGCCGCACCTTCTACAAGTGGTTCGAGATCAACCGCAGTTACAAGCGCACCCTGCGCCAGGGCACCACCTACCGCTCCTCCGTCATGGAGGCCGGCACCCACGTCGACGGCCGGGAGGTCGAGGTCGGCCCGCCCCCCGGCATCGGCCGCATCAACTGGCTCGCCGCCCCCTTCGGCCCCGACGAGATCGCCGTCCTCCTGCACGCGGACCGGCGTACCGTCACCGCCGCCATCGAGATCGAGGGCCCCGGCGTCGGCCTGCGCGACTCCGAGGACCAGGAAGCCCTCGTCGACCGCTTCGGCACCCTCCTCAAGCACGTGGCCAACGGCGACGGCTTCGTCACCCGTCTCCAGATGCTCGCCCGCACCCTCCCCGCCGACCCCGACGCCCACGCCAAGGACGTCGCCGTACGCGGGGACGACAAGGCGCTGCCCTGGCTCCAGTCGTCGTACGACCAGCTCCAGTCGATGGTCTCCACCAGCAGCGAGCAGCACCGCGCGTACCTGGTCGCCTGCATGCACTACACCCGCGAACTCGCCGCCGAGGCCCAGGCGATGGCCCGCGCGGCCCGCCCCCAGTCCGGCCGCAGACTCGACCGGGACGCCGGTCTCGCGGTGGTCATGGCCCGCGAGCTGACCGACATCTGCTCGCGCCTCCAGGAGGCCGACATCCGCGTACGCCAACCGCTCGGCCAGGGCCGGCTGTCGTCGCTGATCCACTCCATGTACGACCCCGACCACCCCATCGACCACATCCAGGCGATGACCCAGCGCAACGCCTGGCCGGCCGAACTCGACGCCATGGAACCGACGTTCCTCCAGGCGAAGACGAGGGAGTCCTCCACCCGCGCGCCCTGGTGCCACGCCACCGCCTGGGTCAAGGAGTGGCCGATGACCCCGGTCGGCGTCAACTTCCTGGCGCCCCTGCTCGTGCACACCCCGGACGTCATCCGCACGGTCGCCGTCACGATGGACCTCGAACCCACCGAGATCGCCATCGAGCGCATGCTGACCGAGAAGACCAACGACGAGGCGGAGGCGTCCCGCGCGGCCAAGATGAACCGCACCATCGACCCCCGCGACGTGGCCGCCCACTCCCGCCTCGACCAGCGCGGCGAGGACCTCGCGAGCGGCGCGGCCGGCGTCAACCTGGTCGGCTACATCACCGTCTCCTCCCGCTCCCCCGAGGCCCTGGCCCGCGACAAGCGGACCATCCGGGCCTCGGCAGGAAAGTCGTACCTGAAGCTGGAGTGGTGCGACCGCGAGCACCACCGCGCCTTCGTGAACACGCTTCCGTTCGCCACCGGCATCCGAAAGTAGGGGACCAAGCATGCGGGATCCGCTGTCCGTCCTCACCGACGCCTTCACGTCCTTCCTCTTCGGGAAGGTCGAGACGACCCGCCTGCCGGTCCGCACGTCCACCGGCCAGGCGCAGGCGGTCTACCTCCCGACCGCCGCGCCCGGCCTCGGTGACTCGGGCGTGATCATCGGCCGCGAGGTCTACTCCGGCAAGGGCTACATCTACGACCCCTTCCAGCTCTACGGCCAGCAGCTCCCGGCCCCGCACTGGCTGGTCCTGGGCGAGTCCGGCAACGGCAAGTCGGCCCTCGAGAAGACCTACGTCCTACGGCAGTTGCGCTTCCGGGACCGCCAAGTCGTCGTCCTGGACGCCCAGGGCGAGGACGGCGCCGGTGAATGGAACCTCATCGCCCAGGAGTTGGGGATAACTCCCATCCGGCTCGACCCGATGGCCGCCCTCGACCAGGGCATCCGCCTCAACCCGCTGGACCCGGCGATCACCACGACCGGCCAGCTCGCCTTGCTGCGGACCATCATCGAGGTCGCGATGGGCCACGGCCTCGACGAGCGCTCCGGCTTCGCCCTCAAGGTCGCGCACGCCTACGTCAACGAGTCCATCGTCGAACGTCAGCCGATCCTCACGGACATCGTGGAGCAGCTACGGCACCCCGAGCCCGAGTCGGCCGAGGCGATGAACGTCGACATAGAGGACGTACGCGCCTGGGGCCTCGATGTCGCCCTGGTCCTGGACCGCCTGGTCGACGGTGACCTGCGCGGCATGTTCGACGGTCCGACCACGGTCGGCATCGACCTGGACGCGCCGCTGATCGTCTTCGATTTGTCCCACATCGACCGCAACTCCATCGCCATGCCCATCCTCATGGCGATCGTGGGAGTTTGGCTGGAACACACCTGGATCCGCCCCGACCGGAAGAAGCGCATCTTCCTGGTCGAGGAGGCCTGGCACATCATCAACAGCCCCTTCGTGGCCCAGCTCTTCCAGCGGCTGCTGAAGTTCGGCCGCCGGCTCGGCCTGTCCTTCGTGGCGGTCGTCCACCACCTGTCCGACGTGGTGGACGGAGCGGCCGCGAAGGAGGCGGCCGCGATCCTCAAGATGGCCTCGACCCGCACCATCTACGCCCAGAAGGCCGACGAGGCCCGAGCCACGGGCCGCGTCCTGGGCCTGCCCCGCTGGGCCGTCGAGATCATCCCCTCCCTCACCCCCGGCATCGCCGTCTGGGACGTCAACGGCAATGTCCAGGTCGTCAAGCACCTGGTCACCGAGACCGAACGCCCCCTGGTCTTCACCGACCGCGCGATGACGGAGTCCTCCGCGGACCGCGAGCTCGCCGACGACGCCCTGCGCGCGGCCGAGTTGGAGGCGGAGGAGAGGGCGGCGGCCTTCGTGGAGCAGCACATGGGCGACTCCGAGTCGACGGTGGCGTAGGAGGGGCGGACAGTGGTGAGACCGGACGACCGCCGACGGGACCCTCGGGAACCCCGGGAAGCCCAGGGAGGCATCCCGGACGGCCTGCTGGTCGGCATACTCGCCTTCCTCGTCGGTATGACCCTGCTGGTCTGGACGGCGACGGGCCTCGCGGGCCTGTTCACCCACGGCGCCTGGCCCCGGTCCGTCACCTTCACCCGCACCCCCCTGGCCATGCGCCACCTCATCGGCCACCCCCAGGACATCCCGGGCGCCTGGCCCGACACCCCGCCCACCCAGCTCTCCGGCTACGGCCTCGTCTGGGGCCTGCTGATCGGCCAGCTGATGATCCTGGTCGTCCTGACCATCTTCGTCATGGGCACCCTGGCCCGCTGGAGAGCGGTCCGGGCAAGAACGAGAGCGGAGAAACTGGCGGCGCGGGAACGCCGTAGAACTCCGGAACCGCTGCACGAGGTACCAGCTACCGCCCATGAGGTACCGGCCCCGAGGCCGTCCGCGGAGCACGAGCCGACCGTTGCAGCCCACCTGGGCGATCCACTGAGATCAACGGCGACCGAACAGCCGCAGCCGCCGGCGGCGAGCGCCCCGCCCGGGCTCCCCCATCCCGCGGAGCCACTCCGTGCGACGTCCGCGGCCGCCCAGCTGCCCACTTCTCTGTCCAACGGTGAACGGGTGGGCGGGTGGGAAACATCCCGCGCCGAAGGCGCGATCCTCTACGCCCCACCGGCAACCCGCCACACCACCGCGGCCCAAGCCATCAGAGACGCCGAGGGCCCCGCCCTCGTGGTCACCTCGAACCCCACCCTCTGGCAGGACACCAAGGACGCCCGAGCCAAACTCGGCCCGGTCCACGTCTACGACCCCACCCACCTCTGCGACACCCCGGCCCGCCTCCACTGGTCACCGACAGCCGGCTGCGAGAACAAGGAAACCGCGAAGGCCAGAGCCGCCGCCCTCCTCGCCCCCGTCCGCCCCACCGCGAAGATCGACCAGGCCGTCACCGACGTGGCCGAAACGCTCCTGCGCAGCTACCTCCACGCCGCCGCCCTGGAGTCCCGCACCATCCGCCACGTCCACCGCTGGTGCCAGGGCACCCAGATCCAGGACGCGGTACGCACCCTCCGCACCCACCCGAAGGCCGCCCCCGGCTCCGCGGGCGAACTCGAAGCGGCTCTCACAGCGCACCCGGAACGCAGGGACATCGCCCAGGAACTCACCGCCCGGGCCCTCTCCGCCCTCTTCACCGTCAACATCCGCGAGGCATGCACTCCCAACCGAAGTGATGCCCTCGCCTTGGATTCCTTCGTCCACGAAGGGGGAACGCTTTATCTGGTCGGTGAATCCATCGAGGACCCCAGGACCCACCCCGGCGCGATGCCCCTTCTGACGGCTCTCGCCTCCAACGTGGTCGAGCGTGGCCGGCACATGGCCGAACGGTCATCCGCCGGTCGCCTCGACCCACCACTGACCCTCGTCCTGGACGACGTCGCAGCGGTGGCTCCGCTCCCCCAGCTCCCGGAGCTCCTGACCGCCGGAGCGGACCGGGGCCTGCCGACCCTGGCCCTGCTCCGCTCCCGGGAACAGGCTCGCACCCGCTGGCCGGACGCCGAACTGCCCGTGTAGCACGAGCGCCCTCAGGAGCGTTCGAGCACAAACTCCAACTCGGACTCCCCAGGAGCCTTCGCGAGCGGCACCACCACACCGCTCGGCACGAACCCCGCCTTGCGGTAGAACCGCTGCGCCCGTCCGTTGTCCTCGTGCACGATCAGCCGCACCCGCTCGGCCCCGTGGGCCCAGGCCCACTCCAGAGCCGCGTCGAACAGCACGTCGGTGAGCCCGCTGCCCCGCTCCTCGGGCCGCACGAAGACGCCGACGACATGCCCCTGCTTCCGCTCCACGGGGAACCCGGCCCAGTCCGTGGTCCCGGGCTCCTCCATCAACACGGTCGCTGTCCCGACCCATTGACCATCGGGTGCCTCGGCGATGACAGTCTGCGCCCCGTCCGCCCCCTCGGCGCCGGAAGCCGTGCGCTCCTGCCAGAAGGAGTCGGGCCGGCCGAGGGCCTCCTCATAGGTCTCCAGATAGGCAAGAGGCGCGACAGGATCCTGAAGCGCCTCCAGCCGCAGAGCCTTGGCGGCGGCCCACTCATCAGCACGAACGGACCGGATCACGTAATTCATGCAGACCACAGTAGTACGGAAAAACAGAAAACCCCCGTTCCGAATGGAACGGGGGTTTTCTCAAAATTTGTTCGGCGGTGTCCTACTCTCCCACAGGGTCCCCCCTGCAGTACCATCGGCGCTGTAAGGCTTAGCTTCCGGGTTCGGAATGTAACCGGG